>CAYZBB010000114.1:0-20471 GCA_964476495.1 uncultured Actinomycetes bacterium
CCAGATTCGCCTCCGCGGCGAACCCCACCGACGGCGGAAACGTGCGATCCTCCGCGAGCAGGTTGTCCAACGCATTGGCAGTCGGGTTGGGTGGTCGGATGGTGGCATCCTGGCCGGTCATGCTCGCAGTCACCTCGATTGTCTTGCCTGTCGTCGTCGGCGGTCGGTCGGAGAATCGCGGGCGTGGTGTGGCCGTCCGCGGACGAGCTTGGAGTCCTGGCGGACGGAGCGTGGCCGGCCGTCCCGTGCGCCAGGACTTGCGGTGGCTCAGCGAGCGGTGAAGCCGCCGTCGACCGTGAGGGTGGAGCCGGTGACCCAGCGGGACTCGTCGGAGGCCAGGAACGAGACAGCCTTGGCCACGTCGTTGGCAGTGCCGAGGTTCGGCCAGGGTGACTGGGCATGCAGGGCGGCGTTCAGGTCGGGGTCGTCCAGGAACGGGCGGACCATCGCGGTGGCCAGGAAGCCGGGGCAGACCGCGGTGACGTTGATCTGCTCGGGAGCGAAGTCGACGGCCAGCTGACGGGTGAGGTTGACCACGGCACCCTTGGAGGCGCAGTAGCCGGGCTCCTGCGCCAGACCGACGAGGCCGCCGATCGAAGCGATGTTGATGACCTTGCCGCGGGTCTCGCCCTGGACCTCCTGCTTCATGAATTGCGTGATGGCGTACTTCGAGCCCAGCCACACACCCTTGAGGTTGACCGCGATGGTCCGATCGAAGTCCTCTTCCTTCTCGTCGACGATGGTGCACAGTCCGGTGAAGATGCCGGCGTTGTTGACGATGATGTCGAGCCGGCCGTACTCGTTGACGGCCGTATCGACCAGAGCGATCACGTCGTCGGTCTTGGCGGCGTTGGCCTTGACGAAGATCGACCGGCCGCCCCGCTTGGTGATCAACTCGTGGGTGGGAACGTCGGCGTCCTCCTCGTACCCGCCGGGCAGGGGTTCGGCGCGCAGGTCGCTGCAGACGACGACGGCGCCGTCCTCCGCCAAGCGGAGCGCGATGGCCCGGCCGTTGCCCGAGCTGGAGCCGGTGACGATTGCGATGGGGTTATCGATGGACATCGTTGTCTCGCTTTCCCATTGGATGGGTTGGGGGGCGTGTGGCCTTGGGCGGGAGTACCTGGTTGATGCTGACCTCATGCTGTGCGGTGCCGTTGCACGCGAACCGATTTGGGCCCGTTGACCGATGGGTTCGCACATCTTTGAGGGGCGACCGGATCAGAAGGTGATGAGCGGCTTGATAATGCCGTCTTGCTTCGAGGTCATCAGCGCGAACCCCTTCTCGACATCATCGAACGAGAAGGTGTGCGTGGTCATCGGCGTCGGATCGATCCGCCCGGTCTGCAGCAACCGGAAGATCCGACCCATGCGCTCACTGCCGCCCGGGCACAGGCCGGTGTGAATGGCCTTGTCATTCATGCCCAGCCCGAAAGCGTCCAACGGCAATTGGAGCGGATTCGGGTTCTCACCGTGGTACCCGATGTTGGACACCCGGCCGCCGGCCTTGGTGACCTTGACGCACGCTTCGAAGGTCTGCGGGAAGCCGAAGGCCTCGATGGCAGCATCGACACCGATCCCACCGGTCAGGTCGAGGATCTGCTCGACCGGGTCCCCGGCGGTGAAGTCGATGATGTCGTCAGCGCCGAAATGACGAGCAAGCTCCTGTCGGTCGGGTCGTGCTTCGACGGCGAAGATCCGGCCGGCGCCCAGCAGGTTGGCGGCCATGGTGGCGGACAGTCCCACCGGCCCCTGCGCGAAGATGGCGACAGTATCGCCGAACTGCAGGTAGGCGTGCTCGGCGCCCAGGAACCCGGTGGAGAGCATGTCGCAGGCGTAGACGGCCTTCTCGTCCGGGACGTCGTCCGGGATCGGCGCCAGGTTGGCCTGCGCGGCCGGGACGATGAAGTACTCGGCCATGTTGCCGTCGATCTGGCCGGTGTACTTGTAGCCGCCCAAGGGGCCGCCGCACTGGCTGGTGTAGCCACGTTGACAGAACTCGCAGCGGTAGCAAGGGGTGATGGCGTTGACGGCGACTCGTTGACCCTCATGGAATCCGGTGACGACCGATCCCAGGCTGTGCACGACCCCGACCGATTCGTGGCCCAGGGTGCGCCCTGGCGGTACCGGCAGGGCGCCCTTGACGGTGTGCACGTCCGACGTGCAGATCAGCGCCGCGCTGGTGCGGACCACGGCCTCTTCCGGGCCGGGTTCGGGGATGGGCTTGTCCACCACCTCGGTGACTCCGATTTCCTTCATGACAAGTGCGCGCATCGTTGCGGTCATGGAATGGGCTCCTTTGTGCGGGTCGAGCGATCGCGTGGAACGGGAGGTTGGGCATGCCGCGGCCGGCCGGGCCCAGATGGTTGAGCGCGGCCGGACGCGCGGTCGGATCCGGGGGTTAGACCGAATAGCGGCAGAGGGTTTCGCCGCCGTCGATGCGGATCAGGTCGCCGTGCACGTAGCTGGATTCGTCGCTGGCCAGGTACAGGGCGAGGTTGGCGACGTCGGACATCTCACCCCACCGCTTGAGGGGCACGCTGTCGGCGAAGGTCTTCATGAACGCCATGTCCTCGTACAGGTCACGGGTGAGCGCGGTCTTGGCGTAGGTGGGGCAGATCCCGTTGACCCGGATGCCTTCCTGGCCATATTCGATCGCCGCGCAACGGGTGAGGTTGGCCTGCGCGCCCTTGGAGATGTTGTAGACCGACTGCATGGGGTGTCCCTGCAGGCCGGCGGTGGACACCAGATTCACGATGGTGCCCCGTTGCCCGGTCGCCGGGTTGAGGTCCTGCTTGCGGAACTGGGCGACGGCGGACTGGGTGCCGAAGAAAGTGCCCTTGGCGTTCACGTTGAAGCAGGCGTCCAGGTCGGCCTCGGTGAAGTCGTCCATCAGCTTGCCGCCGCGGTAGATGCCGGCGTTGTTGAACATGATGTCCAACCGGCCGAAGTTGTCCACGGCCGCGGTGACGGCGGCGTCGGTGTCGGCCTTGCTGGTGACGTCGCAGCGGACGAAGACAGCCTGCCCGCCCTTGCTGCCGATCAAATCGGCGGTGGTGTGCTCCAGGTCATCTTCGAACCCCTTGGCCAGGGGCTTTTCGATGACGTCCGCGACCACGACCGAGGCCCCCTCCCGGGCGAACAACAACGCGGCCGCCCGGCCGAAACCCGAGGCCGCGCCGGTGATCACGACGACCTTGTCCTGCAAGCGCGCCATGTCATGCGTCCTTTCCGGCTGCCGCCGGCTGACCGGAGAGCAGATGTTGGGTGAACCAGTCCAGCTGGACGGCCGAGGAGATATCGAAGCCGTTGACGTAGGCGTCGAAGTGGCCGCCGGGCAGGACGACCAGCTTCTTGGGTTCGCGGGCCGTCTCGTACCCGTCCAGCGCGATGCGGGTGGGGGTGAGCACGTCGTTCTGCGCCACACACATCAGCAGCGGGGTCGGGGCGATCAGCCGGATGAAGGCACCGGGCTGGTACTCGGAGAACCGCTCGACGCTGCGCAGGGTGCACTGGTTGACGAAGTTGGGGGCCCGCAGCTGCTGGGTGCCGATGAACCACTCGTAGGAATCCGGGGTGGGCAGCGCGCTGGGGGCCAGCGGGTCCTCGTTGACGACGTCGATCATGACCGGATCGGCGCCACGGGACCGGGCCCGCCGGTCGTCGTCGAACCCGGCGCGGGCGCCGTCGACGAAGTCGGCGCGGACCAGCTGCCGGAAGTTGGCGTCGCCGTCGACGACCGGGACCTGGCTGCTGACCGCCTTGACCCGCCGATCGGTGGCGGCGACCACCAGCACGTGCGCACCGGAGTAGCTGGACCCCCAGATGCCGATCCGGTCGCGGTCGACGCCGGGCAGGGTCTCGGCGAAGGTGATCGCGTTGCGGAAGTCGTCGATCTGCTGCAGCGGGTTGATCTCGCCGCGCGGGGTGCCGTCGGATGCGCCCAGGTTGCGGTTGTCGTAGACCAGCACGTTCAGGCCGGCGGCGGAGAACAGCTCGGCGTACCGGTCCAGGTACATCTCTTTGACCGCGGCGAAGCCGTGGCACATCACAATGATCGGTGCCTGCGCGGGTTCGTCGGCGGCCCGGTAGTACCAGCCACGCAGGATGACGCCGTCGGAGTTGAACTCAACGTCCGACCGGTTGTCCGGGTCGGCGACCGCCGTGGGCGGGTTGGCCAGCGTAGAAGTCATGAAACTCCTCCAGGTGAACGGGATGGGGCCTCAAGATTGGAGGTGTTCCACACCACAATCCATGCATATTCGTGCCGACCACATGCCGGTTTGCGCCACCCTGATCAGCTCCCCACGGCGGCCGGGACATGCACATTCGTGCCGACGTCATGACTGTTTGCGTCACCTTCGTCAGCGGCTCTTGCCACACCGGCCGAGACGTCCCTACCGTCGAGAGACCGTTGGAGGTGCAATGACGCAGCCCCACGACTCGTCCTTCCGGACCGAGTCGTTGACCGAAGCGCACAGCGCGTGGAGCAGGATGCTGTCCTCCACACACCTTCCCTGGAGCATCACCGAACTGATGCCGCACCCCCAGGGCGGATTCGGTGCTTCGGTGCGTCGACGGCACCTGGCCGACTTGATACTGGTCGACTGCTCCTGCGACCCGTCCCACGGAGTGCGCCGGGGCCAGGAGATCGCCCAGACTGACGGCGACTACCTGGTCATGCTGATGACCCTGCAGGGTCGGGAGGTCGTCAGCCAGGGTGAGTCCGAGGCGGTCCTCGAACCGGGCAGCGTCGTGGTCTGGGATTCGGAGACGCCGGCGGAGTTCGTCGTTCAAGAGCCCCTGGTCAAGCGCAGCCTACTGGTGCCCAAATCCGCCCTGGCCGAGGTCGGCGCCCGCGGTGCGCTGATGACCGGGTCCGTGCTGGACGCGACCGCACCCGCCGTGACCCTGCTCAGCGGCTATCTGTCCGCCCTCGCCTCCACCATCGACCACCTGCTGCTGGGGGCCGTGCCGGCCGCCCGGAACGCGACCATCGAGCTCCTCGCCGCGGCATTGCAGGAACCCGCGCGCGCCCCGCAGAGCCCCGAGGCGACTCGACTCGCCGCCGAGGCGTTCATCGAACGCAACCTGCGCGGGAACCGACTGTCCGCCGCGGAGGTCAGCAAGGCCATCGGTGTGTCGATCCGGTCCCTGCACCGTGCCTTCGAGGACTCCGGGGACAGCGTCTCCTCGTTCGTCCGACTACGCCGACTGACCCGGGCCCGTGACGATCTGGCCTCCGGTTTGACCGTCAGCCAGGTCGCACGCCGCTGGCACTACACCGATCCCAGCCACTTCTCCCGGTCGTTCAAACGCCACTTCGGGCTCAACCCGAGCGACTTGACCTCCGGCCGAGCCGGTCAGCAAACCTGATCAAGAGAGCCCTGCCCGCACACACTGGGTTGGAGGACGTCACACCTCGTCGGCGAATGTCGCACGCCGCATGCGTGGTGCGATATTCCCTCGCGGTGCGCGAAGTGCAACTAGGGCCCTTGCGTTCCGCCGTGCGTACATCGACCTGATACTGGACGCGACCATGACTGACACTCGGCCCGAATCCCCTGTCGCCACCGACCCGACCCGCGACTTCGTGTATCAGGCGCTACCGATGCGGGTGACCTTCGGTGCCGGCAGGGCCGCACATATCGCTGCCGAGTTGGACCACCTCGGTCTCGGTCGGGTACTCGTTCTTTGCACCCCCGGCCAGCAGTCCACCGCCCGGATTGTCGCCGATGGCCTTGGGAACCGTTGCGCGGGGATGTTCCCCGGCGCGGTCATGCACGTTCCGGTTGAGGTCGCCGATCAGGCCTGCCGGATCGCCGCCGACCTGGACGCGGACGGGTGCGTCGCGGTCGGCGGCGGCTCGACCGTCGGGCTGGGCAAGGCGGTCGCGCTGCGATACGGCCTGCCGATCGTCGCCGTGCCCACCACCTACGCGGGATCTGAGATGACGCCGGTGTGGGGAGTGACCGAGGCCGGCGTCAAGCGCACCGGCCGCGATCGGCTGGTGCTGCCCAGCAGCGTCGTCTACGACCCCGACCTGACCCTCTCGCTACCGCTGGGCCTGTCGGTCGCCAGCGGCCTGAACGCCGTTGCGCACGCGGCCGAGGCCCTGTACGCACCGGACGTCTCCCCGATCGTGGCGTTGATGGCCGAGGAAGGAGCCCGGTCCATGGTCACCGCGCTCCCCAGAATCGCCGCCGCCCCGGCGGACCCGGCCGCCCGCGCGGACGCCCTGCGCGGCGCCTGGCTGTGCGGGGCCGTCCTCGGTGCCACCACGATGTCATTGCACCACAAGCTGTGTCACGTACTCGGCGGCACGTTCAACCTGCCGCACGCCCAGGTGCACACGGTGATCCTGCCGCATGCGTTGGCCTTCACCCTGCCCAGTGCGCCGGCCGCGGCCGACGCACTGGGCAGGGCGCTCGGCGCCGCGCAAGACGTTCCCGGCGCGCTGCAGGCGCTCGCCGCCGACCTGGGCGCGCAGACCGCCCTCGCGTCGTTGGGCATGCCCGCCGACGGTGTGCCCGAGGTGGTCCGCCAGGTCCTTGCCACCCCGTACGCCAGCCCACGCCCGGTCACCGCCGACGCCGTCCGAGCCCTGCTCGAGCGGGCCATGATCGGCGCGCCACCCGGCTGACCCATCGACCGTTCTCCGCGGATCGGCTCGCAGACCAGCGCCTCACTCGGCGCCGGGTTCGATAGCCACCCGGTACCGGGCGGTGGTGTGGTCGCGGACCCAGTCGAGGGTGACGCCGTCTGCGACCTCGACCAGAACCAGCTCATCGCCGCGGACCCGGAACGTCGCGGCCTCGGTGACCACGACGTCGACCGAACGTTGCGCGGTCAGCGGGTAGGTGGCCTCGTCGACGATCTTGGGTTCACCGGTCCTGGTGGTGTGGGTGGTGGTGACAACGACGGTGCGCGCCCCCACCAGCAGGTCCATCGCGCCGCCGACGCCGAGCACCGGCTTACGTGGGACCGCCCAGTTCGCGATCCGTCCATGGGAATCGATCTGGAGGGCACCCAGCACCGCGACGTCGACGTGCCCGCCGCGGATCATCCCGAACGAGGCGGAGCTGGCGAAATAGGACGCGCCCGGCCGGGCGGTCACCGGCCGCTTCCCGGCGTGCACCAAATCCGGGTCGACCTCGCCCGGTCCGGGCGTGGGACCCACGCCCAGCAGGCCGTTCTCGGTCTGCAATGCGACGGAGTCGATGGGCAGGTGATCGGCCACCATGGTGGGAATCCCGATGCCCAGGTTCACGACCGACCCGGCCGCAATGTGCACGACGGCCCGGGCGGCGATGCGCTGCGGCACGGTCGGGGCGGCGGTCATCGGGCGCTCCCCCCGCCTGCGAGGACGAGCATGTCGACGAACAGGTGAGGGGTCACGACGATCTCCGGGTCCAGGGCGCCGACCGGCAGGATCTCGTCGACCTCGGCGATCACGAGGTCGGCGGCGGTGGCCATGTCGGGGTTGAAGTTCCGGGCGGTCTTTGCATAGACCAGATTGCCGAGCTCGTCGGCGGCGCGGGCCCGGATCAACGCGACGTCGGCGCGGCGGGATTCCTGGAACACATAGCGTTCGCCGCGGATCGTCCGCTCCTCGCAGCCCTCGGTGAGCACGGTGCCCAGCCCGGTTCTGGTGAAGAAGCCGCCGATGCCCGCGCCGCCCGCGCGGATCGATTCGGCCAACGTGCCCTGCGGCACCAGCTCGACCTCCAGCCGACCGTCCTGGTGAGCACGCACGACGTCGGGATTGCTGGTGAAGTACGAGCCCACGGCCCGCCGGATCCGGCCGTCGAGCAGCAGCCGACCCAGACCCCTTCCGGGCTCACCCAGGTTGTTGCTGATGATCGTCAGGTCGGTGGCGGTGCCGGCGCGCAGCGCCTCGACCAACGTCAGCGGTGCGCCGACAAGGCCGAACCCGCCGACCATCACGGTGGCGCCGGTCTTGATGGCCGCGACCGCGTCGGCCACGCTACGGACTTTCGATCTTCTCGGCGATGCCGGCGGAGTTGTCGGGGGCATGAGCCAATGCTCCCGGACCGGCGCGCACCACGGACACTATGCGCGCACGGGCTTCGGTCGCGTCGTCAATCGACTTTCGGCTTCTGGATCGGAATCTCACTCACTTCCGCGGCCCATGGCGGATTCGCGCCGGCTCGGGAGCAGGTGATGGCCGAGACCTCAGCGGCGAAGTCGAGTGCTCGGCGCAGTTCGGTGGGCTTCAAAGCGGGGAGACATCCGCCCAGATGACCGGTCTCGGCGAGGTAATGCAGTAGGCCACCATGGAAGGAGTCGCCGGCGCCGACGGTGTCGACGAGGACGGTGGGCGCGATGGGTACGCGCACCTGCGCGCCACGCAGCGAGGCGAACGCGCCGCCGGCGCCGAGGCTCACGACCACCAGTTGCACACCGCAGGCGTGGAGGTGGGTCGCCGCCTGCTCGGGAGTCCAGCCGGGCCACAGCAGGTCCAGGTCGTCGCCGGACAGCCGCAGGATGTCGGCCAGCGTCGCCCACCGGTCGATCGCCAGCCGGTAGTCGGCGACGGGGACCAGCAGCGGCCGCAGATTCGGATCGAGGGAAACCGTCATCCGGGGCCGGGCGCGCTGCAGAAGCCGCTCGATCACCGGTCCCGACGGGCGTAATGCCAGAGCCAGACTGCCGGAATGAACAGCGACCGGGGCCGGCATGTCGTCTCTGAACGGCCCATCGATGACCGGGTCGAGGGATCGATCGGTCCAACCCCAGTCGCTGGTCCCCTGGACGTAGAACTCGTACGACGCGGCCCCGGACCCATCGAGCCGGGCGATGGCCAGGGTGGCCGGCTCCACCGCTGCCTCCGATGCCGACAGGTCGACGGCGGACGCTTCCAGGTGCGCTCGGCACAGGGCACCGAGCGCACCTCCGGAGATCCGCCCGGCGAATCGCGCCCGGGTGCCGAGGCGGGCCAGCGCGACCGCCGTGTTGGCCGGCCCGCCGCCGGGGTGCACGGTCAGCTGGGCGGCGCCGTCGACGATGCCTCCGGGTGGCAGGACGGCATCGGCGACGATCTCTCCGACGACGGCAACCGTTGCCATGGTGATCCTTCCGGCCTGCGCAGCAGTGCGATCGTCACTGCTGCACAGTTTTGAAGGTGCCGGTCATGCCCGACTGGCCGTGCCGGATGAACGGGTCGCCCTCGACATCCTGGTCGTCCTTCTTCAGCGCGAATAGCGCCCAGATGCCCGCGCACGCGACCACGCCGGCGATCAGGAAGAAGGTTGGCTGGAAGCCAAGTCCGTCACGGATGTAGCCGAAGGGGATGGCGAATAGCGTGTTGCCGACCTGCGCGGATACCTCGAAGCCCACCAGGTACAGCGTCGCTGAGAGATTGGCCGGGAAGTGCAGGGTGAGGTAGCGGAAGATGCCGAGGATGAACAGCGGCACCTCGATGGCGTGGAGCATCTTCACGCTGGACACGATCACCGGATCGCTGAAGACTGCCGAGCCCAGGATACGTACGCACATCACCGAGACGCCGAGCATCAGGACGTTGCGCACGCCGACTCGGCGCATGAGGAAGGGAACCAGCATCATGCAGATGGCCTCGACAAAGACCTGCACGGAGTTGAGGATGCCGTAGGTGCGGATGCCAACGTCTTCGTTCTCGAACAGCGTGGCGTACCAGTTGGGGAACATCTGGTTGTCGTAGAGGTTGTAGAAGGTCCAGCTGAAGATCACGAAGATGATCACGACCCAGAGGTTCTTCATCTTCAGCACGGCTGCCATCTCGCGCAGGCTGGGAGCATGCGGGTGCGAGGTGTGGCCCGGGGCAAGGGGAACGTGGTCGGTCTTCCAGAAGACCTGCACAAGCAGGCAGATGACGCCGAGCGCCGAGCCGAGAACGAAGTTGATCGCCGGGTTGATGGTGAAGATGAAGCCCGTGAACAGGGCCGCGACACCGTAGCCGAGCGAACCCCACCCGCGAGCCTGCCCGTACTCGAATCCGTAGGTGCGGCTCATGCGCTCCGAGAAAGCCTCGAGCAGGCCGACTGCCGCGGTGTAGCCGAACGGCAGAAAGATCGCTCCGGCGAGCACACCCAGGCCAAACGCGTTCTGCAAGAGCGGTTGGTAGACGAACAGCACGAACGGCGCCAGGCTCGCCATCACCGCCGATGACAGGATGACGAGGTGCCGCCTGAGCTGCAGGCGGTCCTGCACCATGCCGTAGAGGATCATCACCGCGATGGTGGTGAGGGAGTTCACCGAGTAGACGGTGCCGATCTGGCCGCCGCTCAGCCCGAGGCCCTTGCCCAGCCACACCGAGAAGAACGACCACCAGATGCCCCACCCGGCGAAGAATACGAACAGGGTCGTAGAGCTCTGTAGATACGCGCCGTTCCTAAACAGCTTCCCACTAATTGCCATACCAGGACCTCCATTGGTCTCGAAGAGCCGGCCATAGCGGTAGGGTCGAGCGCCCTTGCCCGCTGGCCGGCGAGTGGGCTCGAAAGCGGGGATGTCCGAACCCACCGTGGGTCGGTTGAAGCGATTCTTTCCAGAACTCTACATTCATGTCAACAGCCATGAACAAATATATGCCACCGATCCGCCGAACGCCTGCCACTAACGTTTGTAGCGTTTCCCGCCCAGCTCCCCGACCGGAGTGATCATTTAACAACCTGTCCGTGGACACATGGATCTAGGACAGCGAAGGATTTCTGTGGTTGGCCTTGGCGTGATCTCGGCCGCCATGGCCAGGTCCGGTCTTGCGGAACCGCCCAGGCGTGTTGGCGTACGGCAGATATCGACTGTCAGCGTGCCGCGGAAGTGGTCTGGTTCACCGCTTCGACGAACAGCCGATCACCAACCCACCGGACAGGAGCAGGGTCGGTCAGCTCGCCCACGAACTCTCCCCGATCGTTCTTGTCGACGAATGCCAGGAAGACCCAGCGTTCGTCCGGGTCCCGAACCAGCTTGCCGACGTAGTAGCGCCTGTCGGCGAGCACGGACGCATTCGCGATGTCGAAGGGGCCGAGCGGAGACGGCGCCGCAACCAGAAAGATGCCGCCGTCCGCACCGCCGACCCTCCGGGCGTCGGAGAATTCGGTGTGCTGACAATTGAAAACGAGAACCCAACGTCCATCTATGTTCTCGACCTGGGGCACCTCGAGATGACCGAACCCAGCCGGTTCGGACAGGGGCGGACACACCTCCCAGTGGATCAGATCGGGCGACCTCGCGTGGGCGATGACACCGCGCTCGTCGACCGGGCCGTGGTTGGCGCGCGCAGTGATCAGCATGTGCCATCCACGGCCATCCGGATCGGCGAACACCCATGGGTCGCGCCAGTGCTCATCCCGCCACGGGTCGACCCCGCCCACCGTCTCGTACCAACGAGGATCGGCCCGCACCAACGGATTACGGTCGTCCTTGGTCCAGTGGTAGAGGTCGCCGGAGGTCGCCCGACCGATCCGCTGGATCAACGCACCATCCTGGCGCCGGACCGTGCCGGTGTAGAACATGCTCCATCTGCCGTCCGGTCCGCGGACAACCGAACCTGTCCAGGTGGCCGTCTGGTCGAAGCTGGGAGGATCATCGCGCACGATCGCATCGGCGACCCGTTCCCAGTTCGTCAAGTCGGTGGAGACCGCGTGCCCGATCCCGGCCCGGAGGTGGCGCCGCTCGGGCACGTGCAGGGCCCGGGACGCGTAGAGGAAGAACAGATGATATGTCCGTTCGTCCCTGACGACCCAGAAGTCCCAGAGCCAGGAATCGGGCAGGCGTAGCACGTTTATCCCTTCACGCCAGGGTAGGCGATCGAATTTCCAATTCAGTAGTCTCCGGATATGTCGTCTCCGGACGTTCGAATCGACCCGTCCCAGCGTCGATCGAGGCGTGCGTATTGCCCGCTCGTCCCGGGTCACGACCGGGGCGGTGGGCCTACCGACGCGCGGCGCACCAGCGGGCACGGCAGTGCATCGGTTCGGGGTGGCTCCATTCTGTCGGCATCGATCCTGCGCAGGAGGGTGGTCACGGCCCACCGACCCATCTGGTAGTGCGGCAGCGCAACCGTCGTCAGTCCCGGGCGCAGACTCTCTGCGATCAGTTCCTGGTTGTCGAACCCGATCACGGACAGGTCGTCCGGGATGCGCAGACCCAGCTCGCTCGCCGCCTGGTAGGCCCCCATAGCCATCCGGTCGTTGAAGCAGAAGATCGCGGTCGGTCGGGACGCGGCCGGTCGGTCCAACAACGCCGATGCCGCCCGGAAGCCGCCATGCGCCTCCGACACGTCCTCGACGACCAGAGCCCTGTGGTACGGCCGACGGGCTGCCTTCAGCGCCTTCTTGAAGCCCTCGAGGCGCAATCGAGTCGCCGGGATGTCGGTGATGTTGGTGACGAACCCGATGCGTCGATGACCGTGGTCGGTCAGCTCGTTGACCGCGGTGACGGCCCCGGCCACCTCGTCGGGCACCACGCTGGAGAACCCGTCGACGGTGGACCGGGCATCCAGCAACACCGCCGGAATCTCGGTCAACTGGGACGGCGGGGTCAGCACTCGGTGGTATTCGGCCGCGTAGATGATCCCGTCGACCTGCCGGTCCCGCAGCGCCTGGATCTCCCGATCCTCCAGGTCGGGGTCGTTGCCGGTGTTCATCAACATCAGCAGCGACCCGTGTTCGGCCGCAGCGTCCTGTGCTCCCAGGATCGTCTGCCCCGCGTGCGGCGAGGTCGCGATCTGGTCACTGATGAAGCCCAGCGTGTTGGACCGCTGCAACCGCAGGCCCTGGGCAAGCCGGTTCGGTGTGTAGGCCAGTTCGGCCGCCGCCGCCCGCACCCGCTCTCGGGTCGAGGCCGGGATTCGTTTTCCGGGGACATCGTTGAGCACATGGGACACGGTGGTGATCGAGAAGCCCGAACGTTCCGCGACATCGCGGAGCGTGGTCTTCCCCATCGAAGCCTCCCGGCAGTGCCAAAACGTTTCTTCAGCCCAGCGAGAGTCTGGTGCAACCAGTGACCCTTGTCAAGTCGACCACTCCATCATCTGCCCAGCAGGCCGACCGACCGACCCAGGTCAACCATCAGGAGCCGGACGACACGGCAATCTCCATATCTCGTAAGCGATGTCAGACGCCCCTGGCTCCGCCTGCACGCTCCGAGATCACCGAGGTGCCGCAACAACGACCGCAGTCCAGTCAAGGACACACTCGCTCTTGACAGCTTGCGTCCGATGCCTCATCCTTTGGGCAGCATGCCAAATCGTTTGGGCGCATGGAGTGCGAGGATTGGGCGTTCATTGTCGAACACAGGTTCCGGCCCCACGATTCACGATGTCGCGTCCCACGCAGGAGTCTCGATCACCACGGTCTCCCGCGTGCTCAACAAGACCCCGGACGTCAGGATCCACCCGACCACGCGGGAGCGGATCGAGCGCGCGGCCCGGGAACTGGGCTACCGCCCCAACTACGTCGCGCGTGGCCGCACTTCCCGGACCATCCAGACCCTGGGCTTGTTGACCGACGGCCTTGGTACCGCTCAGCACGTGGGCCGGCTGATGCGAGCCGTGCAGGAGGAGGCCGAACGTCACAACCTGCTGGTGATCGCCCTGGACTCCGGCGGACACGGCGAACTGTGCGACCGCCAGACCCGGGCGCTGCTGGATCATCGCGTGGAGGGCATCGTGTTCGCCGCGATGCACCACCGGCGGATGATCCCTCCACCTTCGGCCCGTCAGGCTCCGGCGGTTCTGCTGAACGCACGCGACGAGTCCGGCACATACTCCTGGACGGTCCCGGACGAACAGCACGGCGCCGAGCTCGCAGTCCGCGAGCTCATCCGGCACGGGCACAAGGCGATCGGGTTCGTCACCGACGGCTCGGACTCGCCGGCAGCTAACGGTCGGATCCGCGGCTATCGGCTTGCCCTTGTCGCGGACGGAATCGCGCCGGTGCCCAGGTGGGTCGCCCACGCAACGCCGGACGCCGCCGGCGGCTACCGCGCCGCCTCGACGTTGCTTGGCCTGCCCACCCCGATGAGGCCCACCGCAGTCCTGTGCCTGAACGACCTGATGGCCTTGGGCACCTACCAGGCCTGCGCTCAGCAGGGCTTGCGGATCCCGCAGGACCTGTCCGTCATCGGCTTCGAGGACCACGAGCCGATCGCGGCGAGTCTGCGACCCGAGCTCACCACCGTCACCCTTCCGCATCAGCAGATGAGCTCGTGGGCCATCGGCACCCTCCTGACACCCACCTCGGCACCCCGCCACGCAGCGCTGCCCTGTGATCTCACCCGCCGGGCCTCGGTCAGCGCTCCCGTCAGCGCCCGCTGATCATTACCCTCGTTCCCCACGGGTCCGGCGGCGCCAGGAACCGATTCACAGAGGGCCGCTCAGGTAACGCTGGATCGTCGGTCCGATCAGCGCGACCACCTCGCCGTCGGGCAGCCCGGCGATCGGTTCGAGCCGCCAGACGTAGCGGGTCATTGCGAGCCCCACCAGCTGGCTGGCCACCAGGCCGGCGCGCTTCGACCGGTCGTCGTCATCGAGGGAATCGGCCACCGCGCCGATCATGCCGGTCCGAAAGACGTCCTGAAGCCGTTGGCGGGCAACGGGTTCATGGGCGGCGGTCAGGATGATCGAACGCAGCACGGTCGCGGTCGGAGGATCGTTCCAGGAGGTCAACAGGGTCTGCACCAGGGCGGCTCCGCGCCGCCGCAGGGGGGTGTGCGTCACCACGCGGATCCGCTCGAGGTAGCCAGGTGGAGGCTGCAGGCACGCCTGCAGCAGCGCGGACTTGTCCTTGAAGTAGTACGAGACCAGCCGCGAGTCGACACCCGAGTCCCGCGCGACTGCCCGCAGTGTTGTTCCGGCCCAGCCGTTCTCGGCGAAAGACGCCCGCGCCACCGCCACGATGCGGGCCACAAGGACGCCGCGATCCAGGCTGGGGCCCCGACGCGCCGCGTCCGGCATCTTCTGCTCCCTCGACCGTCACTGTTGCGTCCGAGCCGACGGCGGCACATACTTTCCTCGACTGAGGAAACTTTACCATCGAGCCTCCGGAAGGTCGCATGGCCACAAGAGTCGAGTCGGCCGGCACCGGGCCCGGCGAGCGGCGGCTGAACGGGCCGCAGACCACCGGGCGCGAGTACCGCAACCTGTCCCTGCCACGCCACCGGATGACCACCGACGAGGACGTCCAGATCCGGCTCCGGGACGGGAGCCGGCTTCTCGCGGACGTTCACCGACCCGATGGTGGCGGGCGGTTCCCCGCGCTGGTCGCTGCCTCGCCGTATCCCCGCCAGATCCAGAATCTGGGTGCGCCATTGGGTTTCATCGAGGCAGGGGCGAGCGACTTCTTCGTGCCCCGCGGCTATGTGCACGTCGTGGTGAACCTGCGGTCCACCGGCGGTTCGGACGGGACATTCGGCTTCTTCGACGGCGGGGAACGCCGCGACATGTGCGACGTGGTGGAGTGGGCCGCCGCCCAACCGTGGTGCGACGGCACCGTCGGCATGATCGGCATCAGCTACTACGCGATGACCCAGCTGGAGGCGGCGGTGGAGCGACCACCGCATCTGAAGGCGATCTTCCCGGTCGCCGTCACCCCCGACCTGTACGAGGCCGCATATCACCACGGTCTGCTCAACTCGAGCTTCCTCGCGCCGTTCATGTCCGCGATGGGTGTCACGTCCGGCCGCAGCGACGCCTTCTGGCGGGGCCGGCTACTGTCCGCGGTCCGGCATGTCCTGAGCACGCCGGCGATTCACGCCCGGCTCGCGCACATGAACGGCGAGGCCGCCATAGGCGGTCTCCGGAAGGTCATGCGCCTGCACTACGACCCGGTCCCCTGGGATGAGCTGTTCCAGCAGATCGCCGTCGAACACCAGGTGCGCGATGGATTCTGGGACGAACGGAACGTGTTGCCGCTGCTGGCGCAGGTGGACATCCCGGTGTACCTCGGCTGCGACTGGCAGAACGTCCCGCTGCATCTGCCCGGCACCTTCAGTTCCTGGGAAGCGTTGCGACACAACCCGAACGTGCGCCTGGGCATGCTCGGAGAGTACGGCCTGACCTGGCCGTGGGAGAGCCTGCACGTCGAGGCGCTCGCTTGGTTCGACCACTGGCTCAAGAACGCGGACACCGGCATCATGGACGGTCCTGCGGTGCGCTACCACCTGCCCGGCGCGGATGAATGGCGCACCGCCGACAGCTGGCCACCGCCGGCCGAGCACCGAACGCTGACCCTCGCTGCCGACGGCACCCTCGGTGGGGCCGCCGAACCGAGGTCGCGCCGGTTCCTGTGCCAGGGTGCCGGCCTGAACCGAACGGCCAACGCCAACCCGTTCCCGCTACCGGCAATGCTCATGTGGGACACACCGCCGCTAACCCACCACATCGACGTGGTCGGGGACATCGAACTGCGGCTGACCGCACGAAGCACCGCGTCGGATCTTGCCTGGATCGCCGTGCTCCAGGATGTGGCCCCCGACGGGACGGTCACCGACGTGACCGCAGGCTACCTGCGGGCGAGCCTGCGCGCCGTCGACGAGGCGACGAGCCGACCCGGAGCTCCGGTGCTGCCCTGCCGGGACCCGCTCCCGGTGCCGATCGGTGAGCGCGTCGAGTACCGAATCCCGTTGGTTCCCAATGCACGCCGGTTCGCCGCCGGCCATCTCATCCGTCTCGTGCTCGCCGGCGAGGACCAGTCGGAGGAGGTACCGGCGATCATGAACTTCCGGCACACACCGGTCGGCACCAGTTCCGTCAACGAGGTGTTCGCCGGCTCGGTGCTGCTGCTCCCTGTGCTGCGCGATGAACCGACGTGACCTGGCGGTGGTCAAGACCGGCCGACCGGCTCAGCCGGCGGCGGCCGCGATGCGCGCAGCCGCCGCCTCGACCTGATCCGAGGTGGTCCAGCGGCCCACCGACAGCCGGATGACGCCCATTGCCCGGTCGGCCGGCAGGCCCATCGCGGACAGAACCGGCGACGGATGGTCCGCGCCGGCGTGGCAGGCCGATCCGGCGGAGACCGCGACATCCGGGAGCCGGTTGAGCAGGTCGAGGGCACGTACCCAGCGGATGCCGACGCTGAGCGTGGTCGGCAGCCGCGGGGCGCCCTGCCCGTTCACCGTCACCCGGCCATCCAAGCGCTCAGCCAGCCTGCGTTGCAACAGGTCTCGTAGCTTCATCAGCCGATCCGGCTCCCCGCCGGCAAGCGCTTCCGCGGCCAGACGCGCCGCCTGCCCGAGACCGACGATGTGGGGCACGTTCTCGGTGCCGGCCCGCAGCCCGCTCTCCTGGCCACCGCCGCCGACGACGGGCCGCAGGCTCAGTCCCTCGCCGACATACAGCGCCGCAACCCCCTTGGGCGCATACATCTTGTGCCCGACGACCGTGAGCAGATCGACCTCGAGGTCGCGCACGTCGACATCGACCCGGCCGACGCTCTGCGCCGCATCCGTGTGCACGAGAACCCCTCGGGCGTGGGCGATCCGGGCGATCTGCCGGACCGGCTGCAGCACGCCGGTTTCGTTGTTCGCGTGCATGACGGTCACCAGCACGGTATCGGCGGTGATGGCGCGGGCCACGTCGTCGGGGTCGACCAGACCGTTGTGGTCGACCGGGAGCACCGTGACGGCAACGCCGTGCAGGTCGCGAAGGTACTCACACGCCGCCAGCACGGCTGGGTGTTCGGTGGCCTGGGTGATGACGTGTCGTCGCGCGCGCCCGTCGGCCAGCACGGCGCCCCGGATCGCCAGCGCGTCCGCCTCGGACCCGCTGCCGACGAACACGATTCGGTCCACGTGCGGGCTGCCGACCAGGTCCGCCACCCGCTGTCGGGCCTCCGCGACCGCGGCTCGCGCCCGAACCCCGTAGGCATGGGTGCTGGACGGATTACCGAAGCCCGGCGACAGCCAGGGCAACATCGCCTCGACCACTGCCGGATCGACCGGGGTCGTCGCGTTGTAGTCCAGGTAGATCGGCCCCTCCGACATCCCGGGGTGCGGGGTCACCACGATGAGCACTCCTCCGAGCGATAGCTGGGCGACGTCTGTCAGCATTCTCGCCCGCATTCTCCCCACATTCTCCGCGCGAGGTGGGACGACGCCGACGTTGCGGGACCGGCTCACCGACCCCGACGGCGGCTACCGAGCGGCCCGATAGTCGGCGAGCAGGGCGGCCAACGCATCCGGATCATGCTTGCGCAGATCGTCCAGCACTCGCCGGGCCCGGTCCCTGGCACTCTCGCGGAAACGCTCCTTCCGCGCCTCGACGTCCCTGCTGATGTCCTGCAGTTTCGCCAGGGCCTCGGGCGGGAGCGCACGATCCTCGGCCAGGGCCAGCACCAGGTCGATGATCGGACCCAGCTGCGCCCCGTACGTGGCGACCTCCTGAACGATCTCAGCCTCCAGCGCGGGTTCACCGCGCCCGGTGACGGTGATCGTCGGGGAGAAGATCTTGAACCACTGGCTGACGTCCCCACTCAGTGGTTCCTGCCGATCGCCCCACCACGCGGGATACCACGGCGCCAAGGGATTGAAGCTCATGCCGTCAGTGTGGCAGCGCGCACCCGCTGCCTCCCGGCCGGCCGGGTCGCTCGCGGCGACAGGCCCGCCGAGACGCCGGCGCGGGCCTCGCTCTACCATTCAACGAGAATCGTTATCTCTTGTGAGGCGAAGGGAGCGGCCATGATTGCCGGTCATCTGGCGGCCCGGGCAGCCGGGATGTTGATCAGCGGGATCGCCGGGGCGGTAGTGGTCGACCGGTTGAAGCAGTCCTCGACCGGCGCCAGCGCCCGACGGGCCATGGTCACGGTCACCGCGATCACCCTGCGGGGCAAGCGGCGGATCGAGACGGGCGCGGAGAGCCTCCGTCTGGCCGCCGGCGATGTCGTCGCCGAGGCGCGGGAGAGAATCGGCGAGCAGGCACCACCACCGGCCCACCCGGCCGAGACGCACGATCACAACCACTGATCGCGATGTCACCGCAGGGCGGATCGGCACCGGGGCAGAGGGGCCCGACCCGGCGGCCGCGGCGGGCAGCGGACCGGGCCACCACGCGACCGGAGGAGCGCCGAGCCGCCGCGGAGGCACACATGGCCGCCCACGCCGATCCCGCGCCGGACGAGACCGCAGGCTCCGGCCCGACCATGGCCGAACCCGCCGTCCGTCCGAGGTCGACGCATCAGGCTCCCGCGCCACAACCGGAGCAGACCACCCACCCACAACCGGAGCAAGACCCCCAGGTGGAGGTTGTCACGGTGGCCGACGCCGCGGGCCGGTGGCGGCTGCGGGTCCCGGCCCTGCGCGGCAGTATCGGCCGCGCGGTCGCGGTCGAGGATGCCGTGGACGCGATTCCGGCCGTGCTGGCCGTACACGCCTTCCCGCGCACCGGTTCGGTGGTGATCTGGTACCGGGCCGACCATCTGGATCGGGCAGCCACCCGCGCGGCGATCGGACGGGCCGTGACCACCGCGCCGGCCGGACCGCCGGCCCGCGCGCCGCGGTCGGCGGACGTCACGTCCGGCGACATCGTCCGCATGGTCGTCGGCGGGGCGGCGCTGTTGCTGCTCGGCGGGCGCCGGTACCTGCTGCGGCGGCCGCCGATGCTCGGGCCAGGCGCCCGTACGGTCGCCACCGGCGTGACCATCTTCACCGGCTACCCGTTCCTGCGCGGCGCCCTGGCTGCGCTGCGCGGGCGTCGCACCGCCGGCACCGACGCCCTGGTGTCGGCCGCGACCCTCGCATCGCTGGTGCTGCGCGAGAATGTGGTGGCACTGACCGTGCTCTGGCTGTTGAACATCGGGGAGTACCTGCAGGACCTGACCCTGCGCCGCACGCGGCGCGCGATCTCCGAATTGCTCTCCGGGACGGCCGACACCGCCTGGCTGCACCTGGGCGACGGCGTGGAGCGGCAGGTGCCGCTTGCCACGCTCCGGGTGGGCGACGAGATCGTCGTGCATGATCATGTCGCCCTCCCCGTCGATGGCGAGATCATTGACGGTGAAGGCATTCTCGATCAGTCCGCGATCACCGGGGAGAACCTGCCGGTCACCGTTCGGGCGGGCGGGCGGGTGCACGCCGGCAGCGTGCTGGTGCGCGGCCGGATCGTGGTCCGCGCCGAGGCCGTGGGCGCGGATACCGCGGTCGGCCGGATCATCCGACGTGTCGAGCAGGCCCAGCAGGATCGGGCACCGATCCAGACGGTCGCCGAGAACTTCTCCCGCCGCTTCGTGCCCCTGTCCTTCGGGCTGGCCGCGGCCACCCTGCTCGTCACCCGGGATGTCAGGCGGGCCATGACGATGCTGCTCGTCGCCTGCCCGTGCGCCGTGGGTTTGTCCACGCCGACCGCGATCAGCGCTGCCATCGGCAACGGCGCGCGGCGCGGCATCCTGATCAAGGGCGGCTCGCACCTGGAGGCGGCGGCACGGGTCGACGCGGTCGTCTTCGACAAGACCGGAACGCTCACCACCGGCCGGCCGGTG
>CAYZBB010000115.1:0-19451 GCA_964476495.1 uncultured Actinomycetes bacterium
ACCGAGCGATCACCGGCACCGACTCGGCGTGCGACCCGGGAGGAACCGTCGGGCCCCGCCGAGCATTCAAGTACCGGTCATCCACGGACGCCGATCCTACCCGCGATTCGAACAAATGTTCGTTTCGTCTGTCGGTTTCGTCGGGTCGCTACGGTGGGTTGTGCGCGACGGCCGGCCACTCCCCGCAGCCACGCCGGCCGCGCTCGTTTCTCAACTCGCTCATCGGGTCTTCGGGCCGATCCGGCGGGACATGGGTGCGGGCAATGCTGGACTACCACGGCCTGGCCGGCGTTCCGGCCGACAACCAGAAGGTGCTCGCCGGCCGACACGGGATCACCACGCGGACCTTGACCGGCTGGTCGATGACGTTGACCGCGGCCGGGAAACGGCTCCCACTGTCGGCCGCGTTGGCCACCGAGACCGCCCGCCGCTCGCGCCCCGGCGAGGATCACCTGGCCCGGACCCGGATCGCGAGAACGCTGGGCTTGACCACCCCCCGACCGGCGATCACCCCTTCCCCACCAGTTCCGCCCGCACCAGCCGATCAGGCCGCGGCCGGGATCGCCATGCGAGTGCTGGCCACCGCCGGCCCACTTCCGATGGATGTGCTGTACGCCGCGGTCAGACGGGCCCGTCGATTCGGCACCCGGCCGCCCGTGACCGCCGACCAGCTGGCGTTGGCATTGACCCAGGCCGGCGCCACCGCGGATCACGGGAGATGGCAGGCGCCCGGCGACGCCATCGCACCGGCACGCGACCGCGCCCTGGTCGCGATCGTCGCCCGCCGGGAGCTGGCCCGTCAGGAAATGATCGCCGCGCTGGTCGCCGCCGGCTACGCCGCCACATCCGCGCGAGCCCGCAAGATCAGCAGTCATCCGCTCATCAGGCACGTCGGTCCTGACCGGTACCGCCTCCTCGGCGAGCCGTCTTCTGACTCCCACGAACGCGCTCAGGTACGAGGGTCGTGTTCCCAGCAGTGCGAACGGTAGGCCAGTGCCGCGTCTCCGACTCGAGCCAGCACGGAGTACTCCCCCGCCACGCTCAGGCCACGGAACTTGACCGCGACGGACCCTGACCATCGCCACACCGGACGCCGGCAGCACACCGGCGACACCCAACATCGCCGACCCCCACGCCGACGCCCTCGCCCTCCTGGACGAACCCCGTCGCCGCGGCCTGATCAACTGGATGGCCATCCGCTACTACGACGGATGGCGACCCGACCAAGCCGAGATCGCCGACCTCGTCGCCGTCGAACTCTCTGTGCTCCACATCGATGAAGCAATCGATCGGCAGCACCGCCGCCTCGCCGGCCAACCCGTCGCGGATATCCTGCCCATCGTGCACGCCCGCTTCGCCGACCGGCAGTCCCAGCACCTTGCGCGCGAACGCTCCAAAGCCGCCGCCTCGTAGTCCGGTAAAGGGACTCGTGCCGTCCTGGTCGAAGGAAGCCAAGCTGGGCCGGCTGATCAACGCCCGCGCGGAAACCATCACCGAAAAGCCCAGCTTCCGCAGCGCGGCGGCGAAGCACCGCTGCGTGATACCGGCCGACGGCTACTACGAATGGCAGGCCACCGAGAACGGGAAACAGCCCTACTTCCTGCACCTCGACGACACGGTCCTGAGCATGGCCGGTCTCTACGAGCTGTGGCGGGACCCGGACAAGGCGACCGACGACCCGACCCGCTGGCTGTGGACCTGCACCGTCCTCACGACGACGGCGCGAGACGCCGCGGGTGAGATCCACGACCGCAGCCCCTTCGTACTGCCCGATGACCTGCTGGCCGACTGGCTCGACCCGAAGGTCACCGATCGTGCGACGGTGCGGGAGATGATCAAGTCGGTGCCGTCGCCGGTGCTGACGCCGTACCCGGTCAGCAAGGCGGTCAACAACGTCCGGAACAACCGCCCCGATCTGCTCGCGCCGATCGGCCCGGCCTGACCGGCGGCATCGTCGATGGCATCCGATCCCCCGGACCTGATCGAGCTGTACGTGGACCAGCGGCTGAGCCTGGCGCAGATTGGCGCCCGCTACGGTCACACCGCCGACTGGGTGCGGGCTCGCCTGGTGGCCGCCGGGGTGCCTCTACGGGCGCCTGGGCGTCAGTCGCGGATCGACGATGACCAGGTGCGGGCGCTGCTCGACCAGGGGCTGCGGGTCTCGGAGATCGCCGACCGATTGGGCGTGACTGACTCGCCCGTGCTCGAGCGGATGCGGGCCCGGGGCTGGACAGGACCGCCCCGACGGCCCCGCGGACCATCCCGGAACACGCCACCGCCGGCTCCGGTGGAAACACTGCGGCAGCTCTACCTCGTCGAGGGCCTGAGCGTCGCCGAGGTCGCCCACCGGCTCGGGGTGACCAAGCATCGGGTGTCCGCGGAACTGCAGGCGGCCGGGATCCCCGGACGGCGACCGGGATGGACGGACGGTCAGCCACCCGCGCCAGTCAGCCGGGCCCAACTCACCGAGCTGTACCTGGACGGCGGGATGACGGTCAGCGAGGTCGCCACGGCGCTGCACACAACCACCACCCGGGTGAACGCCGCCCTGCGCCGGCACGGCATCGAACGTCGGCCGGAACCGGCAACGCCGCTGCCACCCCTGGACGTGGACAGGGCCACGCTGACCGAGCTGTACGTGACCCAGCGCCTCGACGACGCCGCGATCGGCACCCTGCACGGGGTGCCGCCGTACCGGGTCACCCAGCGGCGCCGCGAGCTCGGCGTCCGCCGAGCCTCGGTGGCACCGCCCCACCCGGAACCACCAGGGACGCCGGCGCCGGCCGAGCTGCACCGCTGGTACATCACCGAGGGGCAGACCCTCGAACAGATCGCCCGCCGGCAGCACACCACCCGCGAGCGGGTCAAACAGTGGCTGCAGGGCGCCGGCGTTTCTGTCCAACCCCGGACCACTCGGGAGACCCGCAAACAGCTGGACCCGGAGCTGCTCCGCGAGCTGTACGTGGAGCGGGAATGGACGGCCGCGCAGATCGCCCTCGAGCTGAACACCTCGCCGAACCAAGTTCTGCGCACCCTGCACGAGCACGACATCCCGGTTCGCCGCGGCGGCCCGCTCCGCCCGCGCATGAACACACCGAGCCAGCAGCGACTCGTCGCGCTCTACGACGACCCCGACGTCGCGGCTCTGCTGCGCCGCCACCACATCCCGGTGCGGACCGAGGGCGGAACCATCACCCAACGCTTCTCCGAACCCGCCGGCATCAGCGCCGCGTTCCTCGTCGAGGCGTACACCCAGATCGGGCTCAGTGCAGCCCACATCGAGCAGCTCACCGGGCAGCCGGCGGAACGCGTCCTGCAGCTTCTCCGGGAGCATGAGGTTCCGGTCCGCCCATCGGGGCCGTCCTCCCCCTGGCTCCGGTCGCAGCGTCCCTTCAGCTGAGCGGCGATCCGTCGCGGGCGGCGGCACTGTCCCTACCGCGTGCGACACTGCGCGCACCCCTCTGGGGGACGTAAGGGGGTGGTGCAGTGGCGGGCGTGGAGATCACCGGTTCCAGCTACGTGGCTTTGCTGGCCGAGATCAAGGCCGCGGTCACGGCGGCCCGGATCCGCGCCGCGCACTCGGTCAACCACGAGATGGTCGCGCTCTACTGGCAGGTGGGTCGCCTGATCCTTCAACGCCAGGAGGCCGAGGGTTGGGGCACCAAGGTCATCGACCGGCTCTCGATCGACCTGCGGACCGAGTTCCCCGGGATGCGCGGGTTCGGTACCCGAAGCCTGGTCTACATGCGGACGTTCGCCGCCGCCTACCCCACCTCAATTGCGCAGGAGCCTCTTGCGCAATTGCCCTGGAGCCACATCACCATCCTGCTGGACAAGGTCGGCGACGCGCCCACGCGGGCCTGGTACGCCGACCAGGACCGGCAACACGGCTGGTCCGGGGCCGTGCTGACCCATCACATCACCAGCGGCCGCCACGCGCGGGTCGGCGCCGCGCCGAACAACTTTCCGCAGGTTCTGCCGCCGGCCGAGTCCGACCAGACGCGGGAGATCCTGCAAGACCCCTACGCGCTGGACTTCCTGGCCCTGGATCCCCAGCACACGGAGCGGGACCTGGAGGACGCCCTGATCACCCGGCTGACCCGGTTCCTGTCCGAGCTGGGCACCGGCTTCGCCTTCGTCGGCCGCCAATACAAGATCACCGTCGGCCGCCGCGACTGGTATGTCGATCTTCTTTTCTACCACTTGAAGCTTCGGAGATTTATTGTCTTCGAGTTGAAAACCGTTGCGGCAGAACCGGAACACATCGGCAAGCTCAACTTCTACGTCAACGTCGTTGACGACCAGCTGCGCGATCGGGAACACGGCGATCGATCCACCATCGGGATCCTGCTCGCCGCCGACCGGGACAACGTCGCGGTCCAGTACGCCCTCCAGGGCCTCACCACCCCGCTGGCGGTCTCGACCTATCGCGCCCTCCCGGACGAGGTTCGGCCGGCCCTGCCAAGCTCCGAGACACTGGTCGACCTCGTGCGGAGCACCCAACGACAGATCGATTCCGACAGCCGATCCGAGTCGCCGTAAAAGGCACTGGAGCCTCGATCCCGCCTTCGCTACTCGCAGCAGACCGGAGCCACCTCTGGACCGCGCGGTCAGGCGGTGTCGCCGTGCGCATCCAGGATGGCCAGGTCTGAGACAGTCAGATCGGCTCGGAGGCGAATGCTGCGCAGCCCATGCCGCCACACCCCATGGTCGCGGGCGGCGTCCGCGGCCACCTCCACGATCACGGTCGGATCCACCCTCGTCAGCTCGACGCGGTCCCGTGCATCACCGAACCTGGTCGCAACGATCGAGTCCGGCCACGGATGATCCACGGCAGCGGCGGCGGCGGGGGTGAGCACGGCTGCCAGCGCCCGCGACTGGACTCGAGACAGAGTCGTGCTGCGACCGACCATCCGCAACGTGCCGGCCCGGTCGTACAGGCCGGCGACGAACGCCGTCGGTGCGGTGATGGGGCCGATGACCGCGCCGACGACGATCTCGGTCGACTCCCTGAGCTTCACCTTCACCCAGCTGCGGCGGGAGTTCGGCTCGTACCGGCTGTCCGCGCCCTTGACCACGAGGCCTTCGATCCCGGCTGGCCGGTACTTTATCTGGGGCTTGAAGGCATCAAGCCTGATCAGGCGGGTCCGCCGGTGTTAGGGACGTGAGTCAGAACGTCTCTTTGGCGACGAGCCCGCCGCGCTGTCCATCCGTGCGTGCACTTCGTCGAGCCCGCTGTCCTTATTGGGTGGCGTGGGTGAGCGACTCGGCATCGTTTAAGTGCGTTCACGTGGGTCCGCCGGCTTGCAATCGGTACCGGGGTACGGGTTTACCGTCAAAGGATGACCGAGATGATGCCATGATCGACCAGTCGTGGGTGCCTGAGGCGTGCACGTTGCCGACGGCGGAGCAACCGTTGCGGGCCAAGGAGTTCGACGACTTGTTCCGGGACGCGGTGACCGCGATGCACCGAGTCGACAGCGAGCGGGCGCGTCTGGTGCTCCGCCCGGAACCAACGGTGGCCGGGCGGGCGGCCGACCTGGCGGTTCGGGAGTCACAGTGTTGTTCGTTCTTCGGGTTCGCCGTGACCGCGACCGGCGGTCAGCTGTCGTTGGACATCACGGCGCCGCCCGGGCAGGTCGCGGTCCTGGACGCCTTGCTGGACCGGGCCCGCATCGCGGCCGGGCTGGTGACGCAGTGAGCGAGGGGCTTCGCGCCGGGCAGGTCGCCGCCGCGGCGCGGGTGAAACTGCAGACCCTGCGGTATTACGAACGGCGCGGGCTGCTGGCCGAGCCGGACCGCACCCTGGGTGGGCACCGGGTGTATCCGGGTGAGGCGGTGACCTTGTTGCGGGTGATCAAGACCGCGCAACGGCTTGGGTTCACCCTGGCCGAGGTCGCCGACCTGCTGGAAACCGGGTCCCACCACCATGCGCGCCGGCCCGACGCCGGGTTGCAGGCCAGGGCCGCGGCCAAGCTCGCCGAGGTGGAGCAGAAGATCACCGACCTCACCATCATCCGTGACACATTGCGAGAAGCGGTCGACGCCGGGTGTGACGACCTGATCGCGTGCGCCGGGAGCCCATGCTGCCCGCTGCCGTTCGCCCTCGTGCTGACAACCAGCAGAGGACATGCCGACAATGCCTGACCGCACCCGGTTCCGGTGGCCGCCCACGGGACTGGCCGGGTTGGCCTGCGCACTGTGTTGTCTGATCCCGGTGCTGCTCGCCACCGGGGTGATCGGCGGTGCCGGGTGGGCCGTGATTGGGCGGGCGCTGCCTGCGGTCGCGGTCATGTTGGTCGCGACCGCCGCCCTGGTGTGGTGGTGGGTCACCCACCGGAAGGCACCGCGATGCTTCTAGGCATAGCGGGCTATGTGCACGCCGATATCAAGCAGGTTCAGCCCGACGACACCGGTTGAACGCAGTTGGTTTTCATCACGGCGCTGCGCCGATCACCCAAAGAAGCATTGACGTCCTCACGATCGGTCCCGGGGTCAGGCGCTGATCAAGAACAGCAGGCCCGCCGCGATGAGACCGGCCTCGACGAGACCGACGAACGCCCGGTCATCGATCCGGCCGAGGATCTTTTTCCCGGTCCAGGCCCCTGCCAGGGTGGCGGGGGTCAACGCCAACCCGAGTAACAAGACATTGACGCTGAGCAGGTCTGTCGCGCCGTACGCGGCGGTCTTCGTCAGGTGCATCGCGAGGGCGCAGGCGGCCTCGGTGCCGATATAGGCCGCCCGGCGAAGCCCACGGGCAAGGAAGAACGGCGCGGTCAACGGACCCACCGAACCCAACAATGCCGAACCGAGCCCGGACGCTGCACCGACCGCGATGAACATGTTGTCGGCAGGGGCCTTCGGATCCGGCCGTAAATGACGCCAGATCACGACACCGATCAGGAACAGCCCGAGCAGCCGTTGCAACCCGGCCAGGGGTGCGGCGACGAGCAGCAACGCACCCACGACGGCGAGAGGGATGGCTCCGAGGCAGAACCTGCCAATCAGCCGCCAGTCCAACTCACCGCGGTTGAACCAGACCCGGCCGGCGTTGCTGGCGATCTGGGTCAGGGTGAGGACCGGGACAGCGACCCGTAACCCGAACAACGCCGTGAACACCGGCAGCAGCAGCACCCCACCGCCGAACCCGGCCACCCCCGACAGCACCGCGAGGAGGTAGGCCGCCAGGCTGGCCAACAGCAACGTCTGCCAGGAAGCAGTCACCCGGCGACCCCCGTCACGGGCACCAACCAAGCCCGACCGGACATCCGGGTGACCAACGGCCGGTGGATGACGGCCAGGCCGCCACCCGGGGTGGGGACTGGCGTGGCGTGACAGCTGAAACACGCCGAGCAGGGCTGCCTGGTGGTCATGGCTCAGCTGTGCCGCCAGACCTTGACGGCCGACAGCAACAGCAGCAGCACGAGCAGAGGGATGAGCAGGAGGGTCGGGACGACCCCGAGCAGCAGCCCGCCGAGCAAGGTGCCGGCGATGGATCCGATGGTCATGGCGATGACGAAGGGTTTGTTGTCCCGCAAAGCTTGGAAGCTGTTGTCCCGGCTGTAGCGGGCGAACGCGACCAACATCGTCGGCAACGAGACGACCAGGGAAAGGCTGCCCGCGATCTTGATGTCGACGCCGTAGAGCAACACGATCGTCGGGATCAGCAGCTCACCACCGGCGACACCCATCACCGCCGCAACGACACCGATGCCGACACCGGCGGCCACGCCGAAGACGGTTCGCGGGACTGGGGGCAGGTCCAGGGTGCCGACCTGGGCAAGGTGCGTGGTCGCGAGCGCGGCAGCGATGAAGACCAGCAGCACCGCGATGACCTTGTAGAGGGTCGCGGACCGCATTCGGGTGGCCCAGGTCGCGCCGATCCAGGCGCCGATCAGGCTGCCCGCCAACAGGTTCACCACGACATACCAATACGGGGCGAGGTCGCTGTAGGGGACGGAGATCAACCGAGCGGGAAGTGCGGTGAGGACCACGATCAGGCTCATCGCCTTGTTCAGGATCACCGCCTGCAGGGCAACGAACCCGAACACCCCGATCAACAGCGGCAACCGGAACTCAGCACCGCCAAGGCCGATCATCCCGCCCAGGATGCCGATCCCGGCGCCGGTCAGGAACGCCAACGGCAGCGACCGGCGAAGCGCCCCCCGTGCGGATACCGGGTGGCTCTCCGGCGGGGACGCAGTCATGGCGGTCAGGATACGGTCGCATCGGCGGCCGCCGTGTTCTTGATCATCTTGCGGAGGGCGCGTCTGGCGGCGTCGAGGTCGTCTTGCAGGCGGTTGACCTGGTCGGTCAGATCTTGATTGGCCTGCACGGCCTGGGTCAGTTCCTGGCTCAGGGTGGCGATCCGCTCAATCAGCGGTGCGCTGGTGAGATTGGTGAGTTGCCGTCCGAGCGTGCTCTGCAGGTGCCCGCGGAGTTCGTCTCGTTCGCCGCGTAGCCGGCGGATCTCTTGCCGGGCAAGTTCGAGGTCGGTCCGCCAAGCGCGGCTGGATTCAGATGGTGCTGGACGTTTGTCGTCGTTGGTTTGCTCTGCGACCGCGGTGTCGATCTGCTCCCGGACGCCCGGGGCGTAGGCCAGCCAGGTGGAGACCCCGGCGCGGCGGGCCACCGACGTATAGCTGATCTGGTCGCCCGCTGCGAGCATGGCGCTGAGCGTCGCAGTCACCCGATCGCGTTTCGTGCGGCTGTCCCGCCGGCGGGATTCACGCAGCGCCTGGGCCCGTTTCGCGGCCGGTGTCGGTGCCCTCACCGCGTCGGGCTTGGCCGTGGTCATGGGGCCAGCCGTGGTGCGACGGCGGTGATTGGCAGTTGGATGCGGCCGGCGCCGGCCCGGACCTTGCGCAGCACTGCGGCGGCTTGTTCCACCTCGTTGCGTTGTTCCTCGTCGAAGGTGCTGAGTTGGGTGCGCATGCTGTCGAGAACCGTTTGATAGGAAATGATCTGGTCGGTGAGGTTCCGGATGACAAAGTCGTCGATATCCATCGCGCTCGCCAGTTCGCGGTCCGCCCGGAGGGCCTGAACGTGGTCCTCGATGGCCGGGATGTAGGAGGGATCGGCGCGATAGAAACCGCAGCCGGAGCATTGGAACCGGATCGGGCAGGCACCGCCGCCGGCCTTCACGTTCGACGGCTCGATGCAGTTGCCGAACGGCGCGGCGACCGACCGGAGTTCGTAGGCCGTTTGCGACGGTGCCGGCGCAGCGTTGCCGGTGCGGTCGATGACCTGTCGGTGAAGGGTGCGGACGGCGTCCCGTTTGCGTTTCAGGGTGACCCGGTAATAACCCTGCGTCGTGGAAGTTTGTTGGTGGTCCATCAGGTCCCGCAGCACATCGATCGGCACCCCGGCGTCGGCGTGCCGCTGCGCGTAGGAATGCCGAAACGCATACGGGTAAATACGTTTCCGGTCGAAGGTTTGCCGTTGACCGTCCTGATCCACCGTGTCGTCGTGCAGTTCAGGAATGTGTTCGTGGACCCAGATCCGGATCCCGTCGGTCAGATTTTGCGGCATGAAGAACGGGTCCGGAACACCCAGGGTGCGGGCCGGGAACAGGTAGCGGTCCCTGATGTCCCCGGTGGTCAGCCCGGCCCGGACTTGCTGCCAGTCGGCGAGCGCCTGCGCGGTTGCTGCGGTGATCGGGAGCTTGCAGTTCCGGCACGTTCAAACCCGGACGATCAAGTACCGCGAACCCGGCCGGACACCTGAATATCTCAGCCCTTCTCAAGTAGACACTTTGCTGCGCAGCGTGTCTCACGACAGGGACCGGTTCCTCCTGCGGTTGATGGTGACGACCGGCATGGTCCTGTTCGCCGACGTCGAACCCGGCCGGCGCGAACCGCAGGTACTTCTGGGTGGTGATCATCGCCGGAACACTCCGCGGCACCCAGCCCTGCGTCGCGCCGAACCGGAGGAACTCGCTGACCGTGGTGAACACCGCGTTCGCGGTCGACTTCGACCGCACCCGGAGAACACCGGTCAGGTTTCGCGTTGCATACGGGGACGTCGCCAACCAGCGGAGAAAACCATGCAGCTGAAGGAAGGTCGGCTGCGTCCAGTTCACACCCGAGTCGGTGGACCAGTTCAGGAACAGCGCCACCCGGCCGGCGTAGACCCGTTCCGTGTTCGGTGATCGGTCGGCCGCCCGCAACGCCTCCAGGAACGCGCACGCCTCCCTGTGGAGCGACCAGTCGCCGTCGATCACTACCCACCGAGCCGGACCGTCATCGGCCGGACGCGCTCGCTCCGCACGAAATGTCATCGACGACCTCCCGGGATCGACGTCACTCAAAACGGGAGGATAGAACCAAGGCACGTCACGTCAGAGGCGACACGCTCACATGCCTCGAGCGGATCTCAGCGCCAGATAAGGTACTCGACCATCCATCGGCGGCCGACCTGTTCGTCGTCGGTCACCGGGGACAGCTGCAGCGGCGGGGCCCAGCCCTGGGCGAGTTCCTCCAGCAGGGCCCGACGAGTGCGCCATGGGTAGCCACGCAGGTCGCGTCCTTCGACCGCGAGCAGGTCGAACACCATGTTGGACGCGGGATGGGTCCTGGCTTCCTCGGCCAGCTTGGGCCGTGCGGTGGTGAGCCGACGCTGCAGCAACTCGAAACGCAGTCGATCGTCAAGCCAGATCACTATCTCGCCGTCGAGCACGCAGCCGTCGGGCGCCACATCACGGGCCGCGTGAGCGATCTCCGGAAAGCGGTCCGTGAAATCGGAACCGGACTTGGACCAGAGCCGAACCCCCTCGGTGCCGCCGACAATCGTGGTCCTGAAGCCGTCATACTTTGGCTCGTAACGACTCCCGCCCGGCAATGCGCTGGGGCCGGGCACCCGGTCAGCGGACCGTGCGAGCGCGACCTGTACCGGCCCGGCCAGAGCCGCCGGCAACCCCACACCCGTGCGCCGGGGCCGGCGGCCGGCGCTCCCGCACCACCTGCACCTGCACCGCCGGTTCCACTGAGGACGTCCCGTCGACACGGGTCGGGTGGTCGAGGAGGACGGCCATCGGATCCAGGCCACCGCTGACCCGGTCCAGCACCTCAGACAGATCGAGATGCCCGACCGAGGGGGTGATCTCATCCCAGGTGCGCGGTGCGGCCACCGTCGGCCGCTGCCGGCCACGCAAACGAGTACGGGGCGACCGTGGTCTTCGACCCATTGTTCTGCGACCAGTCGATGAGCACCTTGCCCCGACGCGCGGTCTTGGCCATCGTCGACACCACCAGGTCCGGCAGCGCCTGCTCCAGCTGTTCGGCGGCCAGCCGAGCCCAGTCCGACGCCTGACCACTGGTGATCGGCTCGTCCAACGGCACATACACATGGATGCCCTTGGAGCCACTGGTCACCGGGACGGTCCTGGCGCCGAGGGCACCGAGCCGTTCCCGCAACGCCCACGCCACCTCGACACACTCCGGAAAGGCCGGCGCCCTGCCCCGGGTCCAGATCGAACACCACCCGGTCAACCAGCGGGTCTTGCCGGTCACCCACGGCCGCGGCCGGCCGGAGCGGACATTCGCCATTGCGGCACGTGTACTTCGAGCGCGGACACCTGACCCAGCCAGGCCAGCGTGGCCGGGGTGTCCAGCACCGGGTAGAACGCCCCGCCCCACCGGTGCGGCACCTGCACCCGAGACAGCCAGACCGGAATGCCAGCCTCGACCTGCTTGACGAAAATTGATGGCCCGTCGACACCCTCGGGCCACCGCTTACGGGTCGCCGGCCGCCCCGCAAGGTGTGGCAGGGCCACCCCGGCGACCGCGACGTAGTACTCGATCACATCGTTCTTCGTGGTCCCGGTGGCCGGGTACAGCACCCGGTCCGGATGGGTCAGCCGCAGCTCCTGACCGGCCACCACCAGGTACTGCTCACCCGCCTCAGAGGGCGAGCGGGGCCGGTCCATGACCGTCCATCGTGCCAGCCACGGCCCGGCCGGTCACCACTTCGCGGCCGACCGATCCGTCCAGACCCGATCAAGGCAAAGCCGCCCCGTCGCATCAGAACGGCACTCACCCGCTTCATTATCTTCGAACCGAAAGCCGTTGCTGCAGAACCGGAACACAACAACGTCATCGACGACCAGCTGCACCAACCGGAGCACGGCGACCGCCCGACCATCGGGATCCTGCTCGCCGCCGACCGCGACGACATTGCCGTGCAGTACTACCTCCAGGGACAGACCACCCCGCTCGCGGTGTCCACCTCCCGGTCCCTGCCGGACGAGGTCCGCCCCGCGCTGCCCAGGCCGGAGACCCCCGGCCGACCTGGGTCCGCACCACCCAGCGGGAGATCGCCACCGAGTCCGCGTCACCACCAGGTCAGTGACGCATCGCACCGACCGGAAGCGTCCTCTGCCGGACAGCGAACGCCGATCGAGGTCACCCGAGATCGGTCGACTCGTCTCGCCTGGGACGGATCGCTCGGGCAACGTCCTCCGCCGGGAGCCAGGTGTAGGTCTTGTGGAAGGTGCCGCCGACCGCGACCAGCACCACGGTCGGAGTCCATCTCACGGCGACGGCCGGAGCCCAGGTCTCCGATCCGTCGAGGTTGACCAGGCGGGCGATCACCGGGATCGACTCGAACCGGGCCTGCGGGGAGATCCCCGGCAGCCCTGCAGGTGTCGGTGGCCGACGGGGCGACCGGGGTGTCGGTGCTGGACCCGGTGACCGTGCGGGTGACCGGCGGTGAGCTGGGCCAGGTCACGATGACCAACCCCGAGGGAGAATCTGTCGATGGCACCTTTGCCGCCGAAGGTCTGAGCTGGTCGACGGCCGAACCCCTCGGCTATGGCCGCACCTACCGGCTCACCGCAACCGGCGCCGACCCGGCCGGCCTGTCGACGACGACCGAGGTGTCGTTCACCACGGTGGCGCCGGCCGGGGTGATCTTCCCGTCGTTCGAGCCACCACCGGACCGCGGCACAGTGGGGGTCGGGCAACCCATCTCGGTGATCTTCGACAAGGCGCCGCCGGACCAGGCCGCCGCCGAGCGGGCCCTGACCGTGACCGCCGTCCCCGCCCAGGCCGGCGGCTGGTACTGGGTGGACGACCGCACCGTGCACTACCGGCCCCAGGTGTACTGGCAGGCCGGCACCCAGGTCACCGTCGACGCCAAGGTCTACGGGGTGAACCTCGGCGACGGGATGTACGGGGAGACCGACCGCACCCTGAACCTGACCATCGGACCGGCCAAGATCGCCACCGTCGACGACGCCACCAAACAGATGACGGTGACCATCGACGGGCAGGTCGCCCGGCGGTACCCGGTCAGCATGGGCCGGGACGACTCGATCACCGTGAACGGTGAGGTGATCTCCTTCGTCACCCCCAGCGGCATCTACGTGGCGCAGGAGAAATACGACGTCAAGCAGATGAGTTCGGCGTCCTACGGGCTGCCCACCAGCTACGCCCTCGGCTACGACCAAGCGATCCCCCTCGCGGTCCGGTTGTCCAACTCCGGCATCTTCGCCCACTCCGCGCCCTGGTCGGTCGCCGACCAGGGAATCCGCAACGTCTCTCACGGGTGCATCAACATGCCCCCGGACGACGCCCAGTGGTTCTACGACACCTTCAGCTACGGCGACATCGTCCAGGTCACCGGCACCAGCACCCAACTCGCCCCCGACGACGGGTACGGCGACTGGAACATCCCCTGGGACCAATGGGTCCAGGGCAGCGCCCTGACCTGACCGGGCCCGCCGGCGGTCAACCCTTCCGAGCACCCGGCCACCCCAGGCGCCCGCTCTCCCGGTCGGCACCCGGGAGGCGGACGAGTCCGGCGGCTCGGGTGACCCCCACACCCTTCGAGGAGAACCCCGTTGAGCACAGAGACCAGCAGCGAGGAGCAGACCGCACCGCCGCCGGTCGAGCAGGCGCAGCCGCCGACCGCGCCGGCCCGGGCACCGGTCACCCTGGTGGGCGGCCGGATCCATACCCTGAACCGGCCGAACATGGTCAGCGTCGGCACGATCGTCTGGCTGGCGTCCGAGCTGATGTTCTTCGCCGGCCTGTTCGCCGTCTACTTCACGGTCCGCGCGCAGGTCGTCGGCGAGTGGCCGCCGCCCACCGAGCTGAACCTGCCCTACGCGCTGGTGTTCACCATCGTCCTGATCGCGTCCTCGTTCACCTGCCAGCTCGGGGTGTTCGCCGCCGAACGGGGCGACGTGTTCGCGGTGCGCCGCTGGTTCCTGCTCACCCTGCTGCTCGGTCTGGTGTTCGTCCTCGGCCAGGCCAACGAGTACCGGGTGCTGGTCCTCGAACACGCCACCACCCCGTCCTCCTCCACCTACGGGACGGTGTTCTACCTGACCACCGGATTCCACGGGCTGCACGTGATCGGCGGGCTGATCGCGTTCGTGCTGATCATCGTCAAGACGAAGATCTCCAAGTTCACCCCGGCCCAGGCCACCGGCGCGATCGTGGTGTCCTACTACTGGCACTTCGTGGACGTGGTGTGGATCGGCCTGTTCGCCACGATCTACCTGATCCGATGACCATCTCCGCGGTGGGGCGACCGGTTCCGGGGTCGGTGCTGCTGGCGGTGTCCGGCGGGTTCATGCTGGCCAACCCGGCCGACGCCGGTGGACACGCCGGCGTGCTCGCGCTGATCGGGGTGGGGTTCGCCGCCGCCGGGACGCTGCTGGTGCTGCGGGGCCGTCGACGACGACGGCGACCCGGCCCGGGCCCGGTGGGCCGGCCACGGTGGTGGCGGCGGTGACCCGCGACCGGGCCGAGCGGCTGGCCGCGGTGGCCGCGATCGTGGCAGTTGTGGTAGCCCTGGCCGGATGTGCCGGGTCCGGCCGCGAAACGTACGGCGGGTTCTCGTTCGTCTCCCCCGGCGGGCGGACCGACTTCGCCTACCCGATCGCCCAGCGCGGCGTCGTCGAGGACCTGTCCGGCCCGGACATCACCACCGAGGGCACCCTGGCCCTGTCCGACTGGTCCGGGCAGGTCCTGGTGATCAACATCTGGGGGTCCTGGTGCGGACCCTGCCGCGCCGAGGCCGCCGACCTGAACCGGGCCGCGACCGCCCTGGCCGACCGGGGGGTGCAGTTCCTGGGCATCAACGTCCGCGACAACCAAGGCGCCGCAGCCGATTTCATGGCCGCCAAGCAGGTGCCGTACCCGTCGATCTTCGACCCGTCGATGCGCACCCTGCTCGCGGTCCGCGGCTACCCGACCAGCGCCATTCCGTCCACCCTGGTGCTGGACCGGCAGCGGCGGGTCGCCTACATCTTTCTGCGCGTCGTCACCGCCGACGAGCTGATCGCGGTCGCCGGCGCAGTGGCCGCCGAACCGGCCACCGACCCCGCGGCGGCCACCGAATCCAGTGGAGAGGGTCCGTGACCCTCGGCGAGCAGGCGCCGCGGGCCGGCCGGCGCGGCCACCGCGCCGCCGTGGCCGTGATCGCCGTGGCCGTGGCGGCCGTGGTCGCCGCGGTCGGGGTCGCGGCCGCCCTGTCCGGGGTGTTGCCCGGCCGGCAGGTCGTGCCCGGCCTGCCCGAGGCCGGGCCGGGGGTCACGCTGCTGCTGCCCGCGGTCAAGGCCGCCGGGCAGCTGGCGGCCGCGGTCACCATCGGGTGGCTGCTGGCGGCGGCCTGGCTGGTGCCGCCGCAGCGGTCCGGGGTGCTGGACGTCGCCGGGTACCGGGCGGTGCGGGCCGCGGCGCGGGTCGCACCGGTCTGGGCGGTGCTGACGGTGGGTGTTGCGGTGCTGACCATCGCGGACACGGCCGGCCGGCCGGCCGGCGAGATCCTGGCGGCCCCGCAGCGGCTGCTGGTCGCCGTCGACGCGCTGGCCACCGTCCGGGCCGCTCTGCTGACAGCGGCGGTGGCCGCGCTGATCGCGGTGCTGGCCCGGGTGGTGCTGCGCCCGGGCGGCGCCGGGCTGCTGCTCGGCCTGGCCGTGGTCGCCCTGCTGCCGCAGGCCGCGGTCGGGCACACGGCGCAGACCCGGGATCACGACGCGGCCGTGGACAGCCTGGTGTTCCACCTGGTGGGCATGAGCGTGTGGGTGGGCGGGTTGGTCGCGGTGCTCACCCTGGCCTGGCACCGGTCCCGGCACCTGGACGTCATCACCGCCCGCTACTCCACGGTGGCGTTGGCCGGCCTCGTCGCCGTCGCCGTCTCCGGCGCGGTCAACGCGGCGGTCCGGCTCTCCGGGGTCGGCGACCTGTGGGGCACCGGGTACGGGCGGCTGCTGCTGGTCAAGACCGGCCTGCTGCTGCTGCTCGGCGGGTTCGGCGGATGGCACCGGCGACGCACCCTGCCCGCCGTCCGGGCCGGTGACCGGGCCGGGTTCGTGCGGCTCGCGGTGGTCGAGGTGCTGGTCATGGCGGCCACCGTGGGGGTCGCGACCGCCCTGGCCCGCACCGTGCCGCCCCCACCCGCACCGGAGACCGGTGAGCCGCCGGAGGTCGAACGGGTTCTCGGGTTCGCCCTGGACGGGCCACCCACCCTGCCCGCGTTGCTCACCGGGTGGCGGATGGACTGGCTGCTGGGCACCGCCGCGGTGGTGGCCGCCGTCGGGTACCTGGTCGCCGTCCGGCGGGTGCGGCGCCGCGGCATCGCCTGGCCCCGGCGACGCAGCCTGGCCTGGGTGAGCGGGTGCGCGGTGATCCTGCTGGCCACCTCGTCCGGGCTGGGCCGGTACGCCGAGGCCCAGTTCTCGGTGCACATGGTCGCGCACATGCTGCTCGGGATGACCGCGCCGGCGCTGCTGGTGCTCGGCGGTCCGGTCACCCTGGCGTTGCGGCTGCTGCCGCCGGCCGCCCGGACCGGCCCACCCGGGGCCCGCGAGGCCATCGTCGGCGCGCTGCACTCCCGGCCGGCCCGGATCCTGACCCACCCGCTGCTGGTACTGCCGCTGTTCATCGGCTCGCTACCCGCGGTGTACTTCACCCCACTGTTCGGGATGCTGGTGTCCAGCCACTTCGGGCACCTGGCGATGAACCTGCACTTCCTGCTCATCGGCTACCTGTACTACTGGGTGATCATCGGGGTGGACCCGGCGCCCCGACGGGTGCCGTTCCTGGCCAAGTTCGGCATGCTGCTTCTCCCGCTGCCGTTCCACTCGTTCGCCGGGATCGCGATGATGAGCACCCGAGTCCCCCGGGCCGCCGACTACTACCAGAGCCTGGCCCTGCCCTGGGTTCCCGACCTGGCCGCCGACCAACGCCTCGGAGGGGCGATCGCCTGGGCCGCCGTCGAGGGACCCGTGGTCATCGTCATCCTGGCGCTGGTCGCGCAATGGGCCGGCAGCGACGCGCGGGACGCCCGCCGGGCCGACCGCCGCGGCGACACCCGGGCCGACGCCGAACTGGACGCCTACAACCGGATGCTCACCGCACTCGCCGACCGGGACCAACCCGGCACCCCGGCCCGCGGGCCGGTCATCGCGTCCCGACACCCGGCACGAACCGACCCACCCGGGCCGCGTACCCCCGGTAGGCCCGGCCGTGCACCCGCCGCAGATACGGCTCCTCCACCACCCGCACCTGCAACTGCACCGACGCCACCAGCAGCAGCACCGCCGCCGCCGCCCACCAGGACGGCACCATGAGCGCCACCCCCAACTGCACGGCCACCATCCCGGTGAATATCGGATTGCGCGCCCACCCGAACACCCCGCCGGTCACCAGGTCGGTCCGTTCCCCCGGATCCACCCCGATCCGCCACGACCGTCCCATCTGCGCCTGCGACACCAGCACCACCACCAGACCGGCCACGGTCAGCGCCAACCCCACCCCGGCCACCACCCCCGGCACCGAAACCACCTGCACCGCACCGAGCACCGGCGCGAGCACGCCGACCAGACCCACCAGCAAAGCCGCCCCGAACAGGACCGCGCCCAGCCGGGCCACCGGCCCCGCATCCCGGGACACCCCCACCCAGCCCGACCGGCCCGTGCGCCACAGCTGCCACACCGTCCGCACCCCGAACGCGGCCAGCAGACCCGTCCCGTACAACGCCAACGCCGCCCACTCCATCACAACCAGCCTCCTCAGTACATCGCTTGCTGAATACAGCTGTGACTGTACTATAGTTGTGGTCGGAGCACACCCCCATCACCCGAAAGGCCCAGGTCGATGATCAGCACCCACCACCCGGACGGCTTGTCATGAGCGGCCACGGTCACGACCACGCCGAGCAGATCACCACCCACCGCGGGCGGATCGTGCTCGTGCTGGCCCTGACCGGCACGGTGCTGATCGTCGAGGTGATCGGCGCGATCCTCACCGGCAGCCTGGCCCTGCTCGCCGACGCCGGTCACATGCTCACCGACGCCGCCGGTCTGGTGATGGCCCTGATCACCGCCACCCTGATGCTGCGGCCGGCCAGCCCGGCGCGGACCTGGGGTTGGCGCCGCGCGGAAATCCTCGGCGCCACCGCGCAGGCCTCCGTGCTGTTCGCGGTCGGTGTCTTCGTGCTGGTCGAGGGCATCCAGCGGCTGTTCGAGCCACCCGAGATCGCCTCGGGGTTGATGGTGGTGTTCGGGGTGGTCGGCCTGGTCGCCAACGCGGTCGGCATCCTGATCCTGGTCGGCAACCGCAACGCGAACCTGAACATGCGGGCGGCGTTCCTCGAGGTCCTCAACGACACCCTCGGGTCGGTGGCCGTCATCGCCGCCGCCGTGGTCATCGCCGTGACCGGTTGGGCCCAGGCCGACGCGATCGCCTCGATCCTGATCGCGCTGCTGATCCTGCCCCGCGCGTTCACGCTGCTGCGTGAGGCGGTGGACATCCTGCTCGAGGCCACCCCCCGCGACCTGGACCTGCCCCAGGTCCGCCAGCACATCCTGGACCTGCCGCACGTGCGCGCGGTCCACGACCTGCACGCCTCCCAGATCGCCACCGGGCTGCCCGTGCTCACCGCCCACGTCGTCGTCGACGACGAGTGCTTCACCGACGGCCACGCCGCGCTGATGCTCAAGGACCTGCAGGACTGCGTCGCCACCCACTTCCCGGTCAGCGTCGAGCACTCCACCTTTCAGCTCGAACCCGCCGGGCACAGCGCCAACGAACACACCGTGCACCCCTGACCCGAACACCCCCTTCCGCGGAAAGGAATACAGCCAATCCCCATGACCGCACCCACCCGGACCCGACCACCGACCACCCGCCGCCTGGCGATCATGGCCGCCCTGATCCTGGCCGGCATGCTAAAGCGGTTTGGTGGCTGTAGCCGAGGACCCGGCGATGATGTACCAGCCGAACCGCCATTCCTGCTGACTGCGGCTGCTTCTGTGAAGTGGTCGGGGCCGGCGACGGTGAAGCCCATCAGATCGATGACCGGGCCGACCCGTTGCGGTCCGCTGCTGATCGATGCCGGTGGTGTCCTCGCAGCGGCCATGGATGCGGACACCCCGGCCAGGGCACCGCCACGGACTGCGCCGGCTGGGGCAGCACCAGCGGCCGGTCCAGTCGCCGGCT
>CAYZBB010000116.1:0-19228 GCA_964476495.1 uncultured Actinomycetes bacterium
CGGGTCGACGCCGGCCGCGGTGCTGTCCCAGCTCGCCCATCGGGTGTTCGGCCCGTTCCGGCCCGACCGGGTGCGGGTCATGCTGGACTTTCATGGCCTGGCCGGTCGACCGGCGACGAGCGCCGTGGATGTCGGCGACCGCCACCATATCCACCCGACCACCGTCGCCAACTGGGCCAAGACCTTGGCGGCGGCCGGCGCCTGCAGGCGGCGATCGCCCGGAGTCGCCGAGACCGGCCGAGACCGACTCCGACCGACGTACGCTTGACCGCCGCCCTGCGCACGCTGGGCGCCGTCCCCGACGAGACGGGCCGTTGGCGCGCCCCACCCGACCAGACGGTCCCGGTCCACGACCAGGCGCTGCGTCAGCAGGTGGCCGGCCGCACCTACCCGCACCGCCATGATCGCCGCTCTGGTGCAGGCTGGATACACCCACAGCTACGCCGACGGGCGGGCGATCAACACCCACCCGCTGATCCAACGAGTCGCCCCCAACAATTATCGCCTGCTCGACGAACACGCCTGATGCCAGCGCTTCGGCCCGCCGATCCGGGCTCGGCACCAGGCGCGAGCGTCTTTGACTCACCGGACGAAGTGCACGTCCGCGACACCGACCGACCCGGCCCTCTAATATTGGCACACCCGTTCGATCGACACGCCAGCAGATCTTGATCCACAGGTCTTGACAATTCTCAGTCAGACTCTCGATTCGTTGGAAAGGGGCAGGGGGCAGTCCGGGCGAATCAACCCTTCCGATCGCAGGGCAGGCCACAGCTCGTCAGGGACCCCGGAGTGGTAGAGCGCAACGTTTTGCGCGACTTGGTCGGCGGTGCGCATACCCAGGGTGACGTTGACGACGGCCGGGTGAGCGAGCGGGAACGCCAATGCCGCGGCCGGCAGGGTCGTGCCGGCGTCCTGGCAGATCGCCGCGATCCGGTTTGCCCGATCGATCAGTTCGGCGGGGGCCGGTTCGTAGTTGTAGGTGGCGTTGGCCGCCACCTTGGGCTTGGACAGCAGACCGGAATTGAACACACCGACGGCCACGACGGACTTGCCCAGCCGCTGGGCCGCGGGCAGGACGTCGTCCAGCGCGTCCTGCTCGAGCAGGGTGTAGCGGCCGGCCAGCATGACTACGTCGGCGGCGGTTTCGGTGAGGAACCGGGTCAGCATGGCACTTTGGTTCATGCCGGCGCCGATCGCGCCGACTACCCCCTGGTCGCGCAGCTCGGCCAGCGCCGGGATCGCGTGGTCCGCGGCTTCTGGCCAGTGTTCGTCGGGGTCGTGCACGTAGACGATGTCGATCCGGTCGAGCCCGGTCCGGTCCAGCGTGTCCTGGATGGATCGCAGGACTCCGTCGCGGCTGTAATCGCGCACGCGGCGCACGTCGTCGGGGACGACGAAGCCCTCGGTGTCGGCGCCGGTGGGGTGCTCGTTGGGGACCAGCAGGCGGCCAACCTTGGAGGAGAGCACGAGGCCGGGCCGGGGTCGGCGGGTGAGCGCGCGACCGAGTCGCCGTTCGGACAGGCCGAGCCCGTAGTGGGGCGCGGTGTCGAAGTAGCGGATGCCCTGGTCCCAGGCGGCCTCCACTGCGGCGGTGGCGGTGTCCTCGTCAACCGCGGTGTACAGGTTTCCGATGGCGGCCGCACCGAAGCCGAGTTCGGTCAGGACGACCGAGGTCCCGCCGACGGCTCGTGTGGGAAGCATCTGCTGCGGTTCGGTCACGACGCGTCCATGGTGATCAACAGCGTGTGGGATCCGCCGTCGACGCCGAGGATCGAGCCGGTGGTTGCGCCGCTGCGTGGGCTGGCCAGAAAGCAGATCGCGTAGGCGATCTCATCCGCCTCGACGAGTCGACCAAGCGGTTGCCGGCGGTTCAACGAGGCGCTTTCAGCGGTCGGGTCGGCGGCGCCGGCCAGCAGCCGCTGCACCCATGGGGTGTTCGCTGTTCCGGGTGCGACGGCGTTCACCCGGATGCCGTCGTGCACGTGATCGGCGGCCATGGCCAGCGTCAACGAATGCAGCGCGCCCTTGGTCATGTTGTACGCGGCCCGCTGCTGCAGACCGGTCCAGCCGCCGATCGATCCGGTGTTGACGATCGCCGCGGTCGGCGACCGGCGCAGGTGCGGCAGGGCGGCCCGAGTGACACGGACCGGGCCCATGACGTTGATCTGGAACAGCCGGGCCCATTCGTCGTCCGGGGTGTCCTCGATGGTGCCACGGGCACCGATTCCGGCGTTGTTCACCACGATGTCCAGCCGACCGAACTGGGCCACCACCTGGGCCACCGCGTCCTGCACCGACGCGTCGTCGGCGACGTCGCAACGCACCGCGAGGTTCGCCGGGCCGTCGACGGTCAGATCCAGCGCCGCCACCCGCGCGCCGCGGCCCTGTAGCTCGGCGACCGTGGCCGCGCCGATGCCGGATGCGCCGCCGGTCACGATCGCGACCAGGCCCGCGAACTCATCGCCCGGCGAAGTGTTCTGCCGGTTCATGCCTGCTTCAGCTCCTGCCGCTGCCGGCCCAGCCCGTCGATCTCGGTCTCCACGACATCGCCGGCGCGCAGGTAGGGCTGGGGGTCGGGATACCCCAGAGCAACGCCGCTGGGGGTGCCCGTGTTGATCACGTCGCCGGGTTCGAGCACCATGAAATGGCTGAGATAGCGGACGATCTCGCCGACCCCGAAAATCATCTGCCCGGTGCTGCCGGACTGGCGCAGTTCGCCGTTGACCCACAGCCGGATGCCCAGCGATTGGGGATCGGGCACCTCGTCGGCGGTGCGCAGCCACGGCCCCAGCGGGTTGAAGGTCTCACAGCTCTTGCCCTTGTCCCACTGCCCCCCGCGTTCGAGCTGGAAGTGCCGTTCGGACACGTCATGGCTGATCGCGTAGCCGGCGACGCAGGCCAGCCCGTCCTCGGCGGTGTCCAGGTACCGGGCCGTCCGCCCGATGACCGCGGCGAGCTCGACCTCGTAGTCGGTCTTGGTGGACGTCCGGGGAATCAGCACATCGTCGTTGGCGCCCACCACCGTGTTCGGCGCCTTCATGAACACGACGGGTTCGGCGGGCACCTCGAGATCGGACTCGGCGGCATGCTCGGCGTAATTCACGCCGATACACACGATCTTGCCGGGCCGGGCAACCGGCGCGGCCCAGCGCATGTCCGCCGGATCGACGTCCAACGCGGGAAGATGGGCCAGACGGTCGCGGACCGTGGCCACCGCCGACGACCCGATCGTGCGTGGATCCCAGTCGTCGACGTGTTCGCTGACGTCCAGCATCCGGTCGTCGTCGGTGAGCACAGCGGGTCGCTCGGCGCCGGGGGCACCGACTCGAATCAGTCTCATCGGGTCTTTCTCCTTCGGGTGAGGGATCTGGTTGGCGCCGGGGGCTAGGGAACCTGCCGGACGCCGACGGTGAGCAGCAGATTGGCGTAGGTGCGAACGTCCGCGGTGACCACGGCCAGGGCCAGGGAGGGTTCCAACGCGGCTCGGTAGAACGCGAACCGGTCGAGCGTGCGGAAGTCGAGATCGCCGAGCCGGGCTCGGTACTCACCGATCGCGGCCGGCTCCGCAGCACCCTGCGGGGGCACCATGACGGTTGCCGCTTCCAACGGCACCAGTTCCAGGATCGGTTCGAGCACGGTGGGGACGTCCAGGACCCCTGGGGTCAGGTTCAGATGCACGGTGGTGGCGTTGGGTCCGACCGCGGTCGACGCCGGATAGTGTCCGTCCGCGAGCAGGATCGTGGCGCCGTGACCGGCCGCCGCGAGGACGCCCAGCAGCTGGGGATGAATCAGGTTGGTGCGCAGCATGGCGCTACCTCGCCTTCGGGTCGGGATCCGGTGCGGACCCGGTTGCGGGTTCGGTCACGGGCAGGCCTGGCCCGGCATACACCCGGGTTGCGGTAGCGCCCAGAACGTCGGCCCGTTCGGTCGGACTCAGCTCGCTCAGGAACAACTCGACGGTGTCGGCCCAGCGGGACCAGGTGCCGGCCAGCAGGCACACCGGCCAGTCGGAGCCGAACATCAGCCGGCTCGGGCCGAATGCCTCGAGCAGCACCTCGACGGCCGGCCGCAAATCGGCTGGCTGCCACCGGGCCCAGGGCGCCTCGGTGATCAATCCGGACAGCTTGCAGCTGACCTGCGGGTGGGCGGCGAGCCGCCGGATGCCGGTGGCCCATTCCGCGAACCCGGACGGATCCGGATCGGTCAGGTCCGGCTTCCCGGCGTGATCGAGCACCAGGGCCAGGTCGGGGACCAGCCCGGCCACCGCCGCGGCCGCCGGCAGCTGATTCGGCTTGACCAGCAGGTCGTAGACCAGGCCGGCGGCGGACACCGCCCGAAGGCCGCGGACGGTGTCCTGACGGCTCAGCCATCCCGGATCCGACTCGCCCTGGACCAGGTGCCGGATGCCGCGCAACCGTGGCCCCGCCGACCGTGCGCGCAGGGCACCGAGCTCGTCCGCCACGTCCGGGCGGTGCAGATCCATCCAACCGACGACGGCACCGACGAGGTCCTGGCCGGCGACCAGGTCCAGCAGGTCGGCGGTCTCCGCGGCCGTGGCCAGCGACTGGACCAGCACGCTGCGGGCGACCGGCAGGCCGCCGACGCCGGCCGTGACGGCGACCCGGTAATCCGCCGCGTTGAAGCTTCGGCGGATCGGCTGATGGGCCGGGGCGTCCAACCAGTCGTGCCGGTGCCGGTCCAGGTCCCACAGGTGGTGGTGGGCGTCCACCGCGTAGGTCACGCCCGGCCCCGGGCGAACCCCGGCGCCACCGTCACTCATTGCTCGGCCCACGCCGATCCGGTCGGGTACAGGTGGTCGGCGATCGAGTCCGGCAGCATCTCCGCGCCGATTCCGGCCGCACGCGGCGCCACGTACTTCCCGTCCTGGATGACGGCCGGAGTCACGAAGTGCTCGTGCAGGTGGTCGACGAACTCGATCACCCGGTTCTCCGTCGTCCCGGTCACCGCGACGAAGTCGAACATCGACAGGTGCTGCACCATCTCGCACAGCCCGACCCCGCCGGCATGCGGGCACACCGGCACCCCGAACTTGGCCGCCAGCAGCAGGATCGCGATGTTCTCGTTGACCCCGCCGACCCGCGCCGAATCGATCTGCACGACGTCGACGGCGCCGGCCTGGAGCAGCTGCTTGAACACGACCCGATTGGCGACGTGCTCGCCGGTGGCCACCTTGATCGGGTGCAGGGCGCGCCGGATGACCGCGTGGGCCAGGATGTCGTCCGGAGAGGTCGGTTCCTCGATCCAGTAGGGGTCATAGGGGGCCAGGGCGCGCATCCACTCGATCGCGTCGGCCACCTCCCAGCGCTGATTGGCGTCCACCGCAACACGGATCTTGTCCCCGACCGTCTCGCGGGCGAGCCTCATGCGGCGGACGTCGTCCTCCCGGTTGCCGCCGACCTTGAGCTTGATCTGGGTGAAGCCGTCGGCCACCGCCTGCTTGGCCAGCCGCACCATCTTCTCGTCGGAGTATCCGAGCCAGCCCGGCGAGGTGGTGTAGGCCGGGTAGCCCTCCGCCAGCAGCTGCGCCACTCGCGCGTCGCGGCCCGGCGCAACCCGTTCCAGGATGTCCAGCGCTTCCCGCGGAGTCAGGGCGTCGCCGAGGTAGCGGAAGTCGACCAGATCGACCAGCTGCTGCGGGGACATGGAGGACAGCAGTTGCCAGACCGGCAGGCCCGCACGCTTGCCGGCCAGATCCCACGCCGCGTTGACCACCGCGCCGATCGCCATGTGGATGACACCCTTCTCCGGGCCGAGCCACCGAAGCTGTGGGTTATGGACCAGCTCGCGATAGAACCCGCCGAGGTCGCCGCACAGCTCATCGACCGAACGACCAACGACCAACGGGGCCAGCGACTGGACCGCGCGAGCCTGCACGTCGTTGCCCAGGCCGGTGGTGAAGACAAAGGCGTGCCCGGACAGCCCGCTCGGGTCGTCGGTCCGCAGCACCGCGTACGCCGCCGAGTAGTCCGGCTCGGGGTTCATCGCGTCCGAGCCGTCCAGATGCCGCGAGGTCGGGAAGCGGACGTCGAGCACGTCCAGCGCGACGACCCGCGCCGCGGAAGAGTGTGCGGACATTGGTTTAACTCCGTAAGGGATCTGAGGACTGCACAGGGGTTCGCACCAGGCGACGGGTCAAACCTTACGAGACCATTGATCCGATGTCTAGGGCTTTGATTAGATGTTTGTGTCCCGAAGCACCCGTGGCGTCGGGAAGACAGAACCCGAGGGAGGTTGCCGTGCCCGCACCCCTGACCGAAGCCGCGATCGAGCGGATCCGTCGGCTGATCATCAGCGGTGAGTTGCAGCCCGGGCAACGGCTGCCCGCCGAGGCCGAACTCAGCACCCAGGTGGGGGTCTCCAGAGGCTCGTTGCGCGAGGCCGTGCGCGCGCTGGTGTCCGCCGGCGTGTTGGACGTGCGGCGCGGCGACGGCACGTACGTCACCAGCCTGACACCGGAGCGGCTGCTGGCCGGACTTGGACCAGCGGTCGAAATGATGCAGGACAGCTCGGTTCTCAAGCTGATCGAGAGTCGCCGGGTGATCGAGCCCGCGGTGTCCGCCCTGGCCGCCGAAAATGCCACTGACCAGCAGATTCGGGAGATGTACCGGCATCTTGCGCTGATGCGTGAGTCTCAGTCGCTGGAGGAGTTGGTGCAGCACGACACCGACTTCCACCACGCAGTCTCGCTGGCCGCCGACAACGTCGTGCTCGCCAGCATCCTTCGGGGCATCTCTTCGGTGACGGTGCGCGCCCGGGTCTGGCGCGGCATGCTCCAGGCCAACGCCCGGGAGCGCACCATCGCCGAGCACACCGCGATCGCGGACGCGATCAAGGGCCGGCAGCCCCGGGTGGCCGAGGCCGCCGCGTTGCTGCACGTCAGCAACATCGAGTCCTGGGTCAGGGACAGGCTCGAGCACGGCGAGTCGGTCGAGGGCGTCGCCTGACCCACGAAGATTTTCGTCGTTCCTGTATTGACATTCGACCTCGACGCAGCCACCATTGTCACTATCAAACATCCGATGTCTGACGAGCGAAGATCAGATGTCGGGCGCCATCTTTCCGCTCGGGACCGCCCCCGGTCCGAGCGGCTTCAACGATGAGGACTAGCGATGCGCCGACCGCTCTCAAAGCGAATGATGGGGACGCTGGCCGCAGTGTTGGTGGGGTCGATGACCCTGGCCGCCTGCGGCTCGAGCTCCGAACAGACCAGCGGTGGTCACAAGGACGGTGACACAACGGTCCTGACCTGGCAGATGTGGTCGGGTTCAGAGACCGAGACCGCCGCCCTGAGCAAGCTGTCCGAGATGGTCACCGCGAAGTACCCCACCATCAAGCTGGACATTCAGACGTCGACCTTCAACGACTACTGGACCAAACTGGCCGCGCAGGCCAGCGGCGGTCAGGTCGGATGCATTCTGGGGGTGCAGGCCCCGCGTGGACCGAGCATCGAGAGCCTGATGCTTCCGCTGACCCAGGACAAGCTGTCCGCAGCAGGGATCGACCTGAACGAACTGGATCCGGCCATCGTGTCGGCCACGCAGTCCAACGGCAACCAACTGGCGGTCCCCTACGACCTCGGGCCGCTCGTGTTGTACTACAACAAGGACATGTTCGCGGCCGCCGGGGTCACCGATCCGCAGATCGGCTGGACCGCCGACCAGTTCAAGACGACCGCTCAGGAACTGAGCAAGGACGGCAAGTACGGCATCTCGGTGTTTCCCACCGTCGACCAGCTCAGTGCGTGGGGGCTGGCGCTGACCGGCACGCAGCCGGTCGGCGACGACGGCAAGTTGAACCTGACCGACCCGAACATGGTCAAGACGGTGGAGTTCCTGCAGGGTCTGACCGCCAGCGGGGCCGCCCCGCAGCTGCCGGCCACCAACGACTCCGACTACTCGCTCAACCAGTTCATCTCCGGCAATACCGCGATGACCGTCGACGGCCCGTGGCAGCTGGGAAACATGCAGAAGCAGGCCAACTTCACGGTGGGCGTCGTCCCGCTGCCGGGCGGCCCGGACGGCACGTCGACCACCGTCAACGGATCCGGCTTCGGCGTGTCCGACAGCTGCGGATTCAAGGACGAGGCACTCAAGGCGCTGTCGGTGCTCACCGGGCCGGACGCGGCCTCCTACCTGGCTGAATCCGGTCGCGCCTTCCCCGCACGCACGGCACAGCAGAGCCAATGGTTCCAGGGTGAGCTGGCGACGGCGCAGGAGCCGATCACCGTCGCGCTGAAGTCCGCGCAGGGCCAGCGGTCGACCAAGAACTGGACGCAGGTCAGCCAACTTGTCGTGCAGTTCGGCGTGCCCGCGCTCAACGGCCAGCAGTCCGCAACCGACTACCTGTCCACCGTCCAGCAGCAGACGGCCGCCGGCCAGTAACCGGGCGACCGCGCCCGGGGCCCAGACCCGGGCGCGGTCCCTCCGGACGGGAGTAAGCAATGAACCTCACCACTCAGGCCCAGCCGCCGGCGGCCAACCACCGGCCCGCAGCCAAACAGGTCAAGCCCCGCCAGGACCGATCCGCCTGGGGCTTCCTGGCGCCCAGCGGCATCGGCTTCGTCATCTTCACCCTGCTGCCGATCGTGGCGTCGCTGGTGCTGGCGCTGTTCGCCTGGCCCGTCCTCGGCGCCAAGGAATTTGTCGGCTTCGCCAACTTCGTCACCTTGTTCACCCAGGACCCGATCTTCTGGACCGCGCTGCGCAACACCCTGATCTTCGTGGTGCTGTACGTCCCGATCAACATCGTGGTGTCGCTGGGCATCGCGCTCTGGATCAACTCCCGGCCCCGCTTCCGCGGTTTCTACCGGGTGCTGTTCTTCCTGCCCGCGGTCACCCCGATCGTCGCCAACGCCCTGGTCTGGAAAATGCTGCTGCAACCCGGCGGCATCGTCGACAGCTACCTGCAGAGCTGGTTCGGGCTCTCGCCGACCAACATCCTGGGCAACCCCACCACGGCCATGCTCTCGGTCGTCCTGATGTCGGTGTGGATGGGCTTCGGCTACAACATGCTGGTCTTCTCGGCCGGACTCGACGGCATCCCCGAACAGCTCTACGAGGCGGCCGCCATCGACGGGGCCGGCCCCGGCAGACGCTGCTTCAGCATCACCATCCCGATGCTCTCCCCGTCGATGTTCTTCGCCTCGGTGATGACCACCATCACCTCGCTCCAGGTGTTCGCCCAGCCCTACATCCTCACCGGCGGCGGTCCGGGCGTGAGCACCCAGACCATGGTGATGTACCTCTACCAGCGCGGCTTCCAATTCTTTGACCTCGGCTCGGCAGCCTCGATCGCCACCGTCCTGTTCCTGGTGATCGTGCTCATCAGCGGCCTCCAGTTCGTCGGCCAACGCAAGTGGGTGCACTATGACAACTGACAACACTCCCCTCCCTGGCCTGCCCCTGGACGTGCTCCACCCGAACGAGCCGATCACCGAGACCACCCCACCAAGCGAGCATCGGCGCCCCCGCGTCACCACCAAGGGCGTGATCTCCCAGGTTCTGCTCACCCTCGTCCTGCTGGCTTTCATGACGCCGTTCATCTGGATGATCGCGACGTCGCTCAAGCCCGGCGGCGAGGTCTTCTCCCGACCGCCATCCCTGATCGGGTCCAGCCTGCGCCTGCAGAACTACGTGGACGCGTGGACCTACGTGCCGTTCGGCCGGTTCATGTTCAACGGTCTCGTGGTCTCCGTGCTGGGCACCGCGCTGGTCTGCCTGACCTCACTGCTCGCGGCATATGCGCTGTCCCGCATGCGGTTCCGCGGCCGGGAACCGATCTTCGCGGTCTACCTGATCACCCTGATGGTGCCGCAAGAGGTTCTCATCGTCCCGATGTTCATCTTCATGCAGCAACTCGGGTGGATCAACAGCTACCAGGCGCTGATCCTTCCGTGGGCGTTCACCGCGTTCGGGGTCTTCCTGCTCCGCCAGTTCATGCGATCCATACCGCTCGAGCTGGAAGAGGCAGCCAAGGTCGACGGCGCCAGCCGGATGCGAGTCCTGTTCACCATCATCCTGCCCATCGCCCGGCCCGCAGTGGCCGTGCTCGCGGTGTTCACCTTCATCGGCTACTGGAACAGCTTCCTGTGGCCGCTGATCGTGACCAACACACTCGACATGAGTACCGTCCCCGTGGGTCTCAACGCCTTCCTGGGCCAGCAGGGCAACCAGTGGCACCTGCTGATGGCGGCGTCAGCCATCTCCATGCTGCCCACCGCCCTGCTCGTGCTGTTTCTGCAGAAGCACCTCGTCAAGGGCATCGCGATGTCCGGCATGGGTGGCAGCTAGTTCCGCGAAACCCCGCCACACAACTCTGATATCCAGGAGATTTCACACATGTACGACCCGGCCGCCAAGCCCTTCGCCACCATCACCCCGGCCCCCACCGAGATCTGGCAGGAGCTGCGGAAACGTCCCACCCCCGCCTGGCACCCCCGCGCCAAGCTGGGCATCTTCATCCACTGGGGTCCGTATTCCGTGCCGGCCTGGGCCGAGCCCAGCGGCGCCCTCGGCGCCGTACCCGAAGACGAATGGTTTGCACACAATGCCTACGCGGAGTGGTACGGCAACACCATGCGCATCGCCGAAAGCCCCACCGCTCAACGGCATGCCGAACTGTACGGGGACGCCCCCTACGACGCGTTCCTCGACCAGTGGAAAATCGAGAACTTCGACCCGGAATCCTGGATGGAACTTTTCGTCGAAACCGGCGCCGACATAGTCATCCCGACAACCAAGCACCATGACGGGGTCACCCTCTGGGACGCCCCGGGAACCGGGACCCGCAACACCGTCCACCGGGGGCCACGCCGCGACCTGATCGCCGACCTGGCCAAGGCGGCCCGCAGCCACGGCCTGCGGTTCGGCGTGTACTACTCCGGTGGCCTGGACTGGAGCGTCACCGCGTTCCCCCCGCACACCTCCCACGACGGTGTCCACGCGATGCGGCCGAACGACAACGCCTACAACATGTACGCGCTCGCCCATCTGCGCGACCTGGTGCGCCGGTTCCAACCGGACGTGCTGTGGAACGACATCGAATGGCCCGACGCCGGCAAGCACGACGGTCCCGGATCGCTGCATGAATTCCTCACCGAGTGGTACCAGCAAAATCCGGACGGCGTGATCAACGACCGCTGGGGAGACACCACCTGGGACTACCACACCAGCGAGTACGAGCAGGCCCGGGACATCGAGGTGGGCACCAACTGGGAGCAGTGCCGCGGCATCGGCCTGTCGTTCGGCTACAACCAGGTCGAGGGCAGCGACCAATACCTGGACGGCCCCGGCCTCGCCCGGCTGCTCGGTGACATCGTCTCCCGCGGCGGACGTCTACTGCTCAACGTCGGACCCACCGCCGACGGCCGCATCCCCGACATCCAGGCATCCGCGCTCCGCGGACTTGGCCGATGGATGCGGCTGGCCAAGCCGTACCTGGTCGACGCCCAGCCGGTGAGCCAAGCAATCGCCGAGGCGTCCAACGAGCCCTGGATCCGCTGGCTCCGCACCCCCAACCATCTGGTTGCGCTCGTCGACCATCCGGGACAGACCGACATCGTCGTTCACGACGACGGGTTCGACCTGGCGGCGGCCGAAGTGGTGGCTCACGGGCAGCCGACCGCCAACTTGTCCGATGGCCACAGGTCCATCCGCGTTTCCCGGCAGACCGCCGGGGACGGACCCGTCATCATCGCGATACCGGCTCGCAGTTGAACCCAGTCGCCGCGTACGAGTAGGGCCATCGCGACCCCCAATAGGGCTTGCCCGGCCTACAGGCGAAAGCCGGCCGGGGCAAGCCTCTCGTCTCAACGGATGGCACGCGAGCAGGCCGGCGGTCACCCGAGCCTCATCCGCGGGATCCATCAACGGCCGCCTGCAGCTCGGCCTCCGAGCGCGGTCGCCACATCTCCGGGGGGCGGGTCATGCCCACGACCGTATCGCCTGGCTCAGGAAGCCCGGTTCCGACTCAGGTTCCTGGGTTCTCGCCCAGATGGCCGCGGAGGCGTCCAGCTGGGCGAGGATCGGGTTGAGGTCGTCGCCGACACGGTCAAGGCCAGACCACCGGCCCACCCGGAGACACCCGCCGCGTCTCCACCATCACCGACCACGACGCCCTCACCCGACTCGGCGTCGCCCACCCCATCGAACTACCCGGCGTCGACCCGGACACCCTTCCCACACACATCACCCGCGACCAAGACCCCGAACTCACCCACCGCATCAATACCGCGGCCCACACTGGCGGATTCATCGTCCTCCGCGGCCCCTCCGGCGCCGGCAAAAGCCACGCCGCCCTCCACGCCATCCGAAGCCTGCTGGGTGACAAAGACAGCACCCTCGGCGACTGGTGGCTACTCAACCCCACGGGTGCCCGCGACATCCACAACCTCGCCCAACACCCCGTCCCCCACACGGTCGTCTGGGTCGACGAACTCGCACCGCTCCTCGATTACACCGACCCCGCACAGATCTACGACGACATCACCCGCCTCCTAGGATCCCGGCATCGCATTTTGATCATCGGCAGCATCTGGCCGGAAAATTACACCCGTTTCACCGCTCCCCCACCATCCGGCGGTCAACCCGACCCCAATCATCACACCCGAGCGCTGCTCCACCTCGCCGGTCAACCCATTGACATGACGGCCGAATTTAGCGGAATCGAGAGCCAAACTGTGATGGAGGCCGGACTAACGGATCTGCGCATATACACCGTCCTTCAAGAAGCCCGCAACGGCCCTATTACTCCGACCCAAGACCTCGCCGGTCACCAATACGTCCGCGAGCGCTGGACTCAAGCCCTTATTGCCCACAACGACCCCACCAACACCAGTGCGGCCGCCTACGGCTATGGCGTCCTCGCCGCCGCCGTCGACGCTCACCGCCTCGGCCACCACACCCCCATACCCCGCAAACTCCTACAACACGCCGCACCCGGATACCTCACCCCCCACCAAATGGCAGCAGCGCCCAAGCAATGGTTTACCAAAGCCATCAACTACGCTACCCACCCCTACCGCGGCCACCAACCCCTACAACCACACCCCGGACCCAAAGCCGGTCGACCGTATGCCTACACACCGACCGATCCACTCCAGATATGGGCGGAGCCAGATTTGATGGATCGACTGGTACCCGCGCACACTTGGATCGGATTGCGCGACTATCGCGATCGATCTACCAGCCGACTGGTGGCCGCTGAAGCATCTATGCGGTGGCTAGACACGCTGACGATTTCATTCTTGGAAGACTTGATGGACGAAGAGTCGCGGTCAACCGTTAATACGATTCTTCTTAGGAGGCGCGATATCCATTCCTTGGCCGCCCGTGCACTAAGCGGAGACGACCAGGCGGCCAGGTTCGCAGCGGCGCTACAGGCGGTACCGCTGCAAGATCCAGTGCTGATGCTGTTGGATTTCAAGAGCAGATCACAAATCAATGTAAGAGAAGAGCATGAGAGCTATGCCTCTCGCCGCGCGGACTACTTAAGACTTGCTTACGAAAGCTGGGAGCAAGCAGCAGTTCGCGCGGTCTCCGATTTACGTTCGGCGGAGATGCTCGAACTTGCACACCACATTAACGGGCTCATCGCAATCGACGGTGTAGTCCGGGCGTGAGAGCTGACGGCGCGTCGGTGACCGTGTAGGCGTCGAGGTCTTCCGAGGATGGAGGTTCCTACGCCGTCCACTGGGAAGACCTCGACGTGCCTGACGCTCCCTTCGCCGACGCTGACCTGAACACCTTCGTCCGCCTCGACGAGCTCGGCCTGCAGGTCGTCGGGCAACGCATCGAACCCGACCGTGCCGTGCTCGCTTGCCGGGTCGTCGACCCTGACGATCGTTGCCGGCGCTGCGGCGGTAACGGCGCGGCGCGGGACACGTTGGTACGCCGGCTGGCGCACGAGCCGCTCGGCTGGCGGCCGACGGTGCTGCTGGTCACCGTGCGTCGGTACCGCTGCGCCGGGTGCGGGCATGTGTGGCGGCAGGACACCAGCCGGGCCGCCGAACCTAGGTCGAAGCTGTCCCGGCGTGCGTTGCGGTGGGCGCTAGAAGGCCTGGTCGTGCAACACCTCACCGTCGCCCGGATCGCCGAAGCCCTGGCGGTGTCCTGGAACACCGCCAACACCGCGGTCCTCGCCGAAGGACAACGCGTCCTCATCGACGACGAAACCCGTTTCGACGGCGTGAAAGTCGTCGGCGTCGACGAACACGTGTGGCGGCACACCCGCCGCGGCGACAAGTACGTCACGGTGATCATCGACCTGACCGGCCCGCACTCTGGCACCGGCCCGGCCCGCCTACTCGACATGGTGGAAGGCCGCTCCACGAAGGCGTTCCAGAGCTGGCTGCAAGAGCGACCCGAGACTTGGCGGGCCGCCGTGGAAGTCGTCGCGATGGACGGGTTCACCGGGTTCAAGACCGCCGCCACCGCCGAACTCCCCGACGCCACCGCGGTGATGGACCCCTTTCATGTGGTCCGCCTCGCCGCAGACGCCATGGACCGCTGCCGGCGCCGAGTCCAGCAGGCGCTCCACGGTCACCGCGGCCGCACCGACGACCCGCTATACCGGGCCCGCCGCACCCTGCACACCGGCGCCGACCTGCTCACCGACAAGCAGAAGCAGCGCATCACGGCGTTGTTCGCCGACGACCAGCACGCCGAGGTAGAGGCGACCTGGTCGGTCTACCAGCGCATGGTCGCCTGCTACCGCGACGGCGACCGTCGCCGCGGCCGGGACGCGCTGAAGGCGCTGATCGACACTGTCAGCGCCGGCGTACCCGGCGCGCTCCGGGAGGTCATCACCCTCGGCCGCACGCTGAAGAAGCGCGCCGCCGACATCCTGGCCTACTTCGACCGGCCGGGCACCAGCAACGGCCCGACCGAAGCCATCAACGGCCGGCTCGAACATCTCCGCGGCTCAGCGCTCGGGTTCCGCAACCTCACCCACTACATCGCCCGCTGCCTACTCGAGTCCGGCGGATTCCGGCCGCGACTTCACCCTCGTTTATGAAGAGCCGGTTTGATGGAGCCGGGAGGTCTCTTGCTCCGCTGGCGACCGGCAGGGTGCCGTCGACGGTTGGATCGTTGAACGCCGCGTTGATGTTCGCCGCACGGGACCGCGGCTCGCCGCGCGTCGATGCGTGAGCGAGCCTGAGGAGCAGACCCATCAGCGTGTTGATTCAGCCGGGTCCGCTCGGTTGTCCTCTGTTCCCGTGCGGCGACCAGGATCTGCATCGCAGTACGTGTGCCATCGTCGGCGCGGGGCTGCCGGGGCTGGTATAGCTCAACTCCCAGTACCGATCTGGCAGTCCGGGCGGCATCGAGCGGATCGGCGTGCTGTGACAACGGTACTGGGATGTCGGCATCGAGTCATGGGGTCAAGCGGCGGGACGGAATCGACCGATGGTGTCGGACTGCATTCCAGAGGCGAGGTCGATGGCCCAGGCGAACGCGTGTGTCGAGAATCAGCGTGACGTGCCGGAGAAGTGCGCGCATCGTGGTGGCCACCGAGAAGATTCGTCGCCTGCGCCGAGGTGAGGGCATGGTCGTGGTCAGACTTGCGGAGCGTCGTGGTGAACTTCGCGTTGCCCGCGGCGCGTTGGCCCGTGCCGCGGCCGGTGCTGGGGGAGTGCTGCAGGTCGAGGGTTCGGCTGGGGTGGGGAAGACGGCGTTGTTGGACGCGGTCCGGGGGCGGGCGCTCGATGCGGACTTCCAGGTGCTTTTCGCGTCTGGTGGGGAGTTGGAGCAGGTGCTGCCGTACGGCGTTGTGCGGCAGTTGCTTGAGCCGGTTGCGCGTCGGTTCCGCGCGGGTGACGATGCTGTGTTCGCCGGAACGGCGGGACTGGTCCGGCAGGTGCTCGACGCGTCGGTCGAGCGTGCCGGGGATGGCCCGGCTGTGGGGGCTGCGGCGTACGGCTTCTACTGGGTCTGCTCGAACTTGTGCGACCAGGCGCCACTGTTGGTCATGGTCGACGACGCGCACTGGGCTGACGATCCGTCGATGCGGTTGATGTCGCATATCGTCGACACACTGGATAACAGGACCACGACCTTCCGTCGGCCGTCGGTCAGGCAACGGCTATCGACATCTTCGCTGCGCTCACACATCCGATGGCGGTCAGCGCTGCCGTCAATTCTCTGGTGGCGGTTTCGAAGTCGACGGTCGATGGGCCACGCCAGGCGACATGTCCGTCCGGACGGACGAGCAGGGCGGCATGTGTTTCCAATTCGTAGGTTTCGGCGAATGTAGGTTCCTCGATGACCGTGGCTTTCACCGGAACTCCGGTCGACTTCCGCACGTTCTCCGCAGCCGTCTGCCACGCCGTGCCACTGTCCGGCAGCAGCAGCGCAAAGCCCTCGCCGAACAGATCGAGCGTGGAGCAATGGGCGCCCTTCGTCGGGAGGGGCACGTGTGGAGCTCGTGCTCCGGAACGCGCTGAGGGCTGGTACTGCGCACCAGCCGGTGGGTCGGTTCTGTCCGGCACCGTGGCGGCCGAGGTGTACCGGTAGCCCATGTCGAGCAGTCGTAGGTCCAGCGGCGGTGCCGTCTTGTGCTGCGTTTGGGCTTCCCACAGCGACCAGAGCACATCCGCCCGATCGAGTGCCGTTGCCCGGCGCTCGGTGTCATAGGTCTGGAGAAGTTCTGGGCGTGCCCACCCGTGTTCGACTGCAGCGAGCTTCCACGCCAAGTTGTGCCCGTCGGCCATCGCTGCGCTGATGCCGGTGGCTCCCGCCGGCGGTACGCGATGCGCGGCGTCGCCGACGAGGAAGACGCGACCGTCGCTGAATCGGCCGGCGGTCTGGGCGGCGGCCGTCCAGCGTCCGTCGAGAAGGATCTCAACCTGCAGGTCGGGTAGCCCGAGCCGCGTCCGGATCAACTCGACCGGATCCGCTGCATCGGTTGGCGATACGGGCGCGGACGACATCCACCTCTGATCAGGATGGCTCGCAAGGACGACACCATCGACGTCGGTGAGCATGATGAGGGCCGGCGCCGGACTGCCGGTCCAGGGCCCGAGATCTGCCCGGAAACTCAGCGCACGCATGGCGCGGGGATCGACGGGCCCATTGAAGTCGATCTCGAGCAGCCCACGAACTCGGCTTCGCCAGCCGTCCGCCGCGACGAGATACCTGGCTCGGACGGATTCGGCCGCTCCAGTTGATCGGTCCAAAAGTGCTGCGCTGACGCCGTTGTCATCTTGACTAAAACCGGTCAACTCAGTCGACACCCGGAGCAGCGCGTTCGGCCGCGCTGCAAGGTGGGTGCGGAGCACGGCCTCGAAGACGTCCTGGGCGATCGCAATCCCTTCGCACGGGCTCACCACGGTCAGTTCCTCGCCACCCGTGACCTGAACGTGCATCGGCGGTTCGGCCAGTGACCGGCGCACCTCCATGCGCGGCCGAATGGGCAATTCGTGGCGGCGCATGTCCTTCTCGATGCCGAGCACGCGGAGGATCTCAACCGCCCGAGCGTGGACGCCGCGAGCGCGGGGCAACGGCGAAACCGACTCGTGCTTGTCGATGCAGAGGACATCGAGCCCCTGATCGGCCAACAGCAACAACGCCGTGACGCCCGCTGGTCCGGCGCCGACAACGAGCACGTCCACTTCGCGGGTTCCCATCACAGCCTCCCAGCTCCTCGGTACACCACTGATATAATCACCACACTGGTAATGTAGTCAATAGGAGTTTCGTGGCTCTCTCCGAACGGCGCACGCGTACCTACTCGTCGGCGCTCCGCGCCCAACAGGCGACCCAGACCCGGCGGTCGGTGGTCGACGCGGCGGCCGAGTTGTTCACCGAGCGTGGCTACGGTGCGACGACGATCGATGCCATTGCCGAACGTGCAGGTGTCAGCCGCAAGACGGTCTTCGATTCTGTCGGCGGCAAGCCGCAACTGATCAAGCTGGCCTACGATTTCGCCATCACCGGCGACGCCGAACCCGTTCCGCTCGCCGATCGACCCGAGATCGCCGCTCTGGCAGCAACTCCCGATCCGCAGCAGCGGCTCATCGGTTACGCGCGGCTCGTCACGCAGATCAATCGCCGCATCAGTGGCGTCTGGCGAGCGTTGGAGGGCGCGGCCCAGTCCGACCAAGCGGCCAAGGATATTTACGAGCGACTGCTCGCCCAGCGTCGGCGCGGGGCGGAGATGGCGGCCGCGGGCAACCTCGCCGGCGCGGCGCTTCGCGACGGCACGACCCTCGCTAGAGCGGCCGACCTGCTCTGGATCTTCACCGACCCCACGCTGTACGACAAACTGGTCCGCCAATGCGGCTGGTCACCGGAAACCTTCGAAGGCTGGCTCGCACAGACGATGACTGAACAGCTGCTTGCGGCAGGCGACTGAGTCCGCGTCACTTCGACCACGAGGCGAGCGCCTGAAGTCTGTGCCCCACAGCGTCTGGCATTGTCCCCGACGACGTCACAGCCACGATCACAGCCTCTTCACGAGTCGATCGATCTCAACGGTCGGCAATACATCATTTCCCGATCGAGTTTGGCGGGTCCCAGCCCCCACCTACACCGTCGATTGTGAAGAGCCGGTTGTGTCAGGTTTGAGTGGCCCCGCCGGAGCAGGGAATCGCAGGTTTGAGTGGCCCCACCTGCGACTCTCCGGGCAGGTTCTGTCAGGTTTGGGTGGCCCCACCTGATCGTCGTCGGAGGCGACGACGTCAGGAGGAGACGTGAGGTCCAAGGTCATGCTGTTCGAACAGATCCGGCGGGATTCCCGGGTGGAGGGCTTGTCGGTGCGGGCGTTGGCCAAGCGCCACCATGTGCACCGTCGAACGGTGCGGCAAGCGTTGGCGTCGGCGGCGCCGCCGGAGCCGGCCCGGCGCAGGTGGCAGTCCCGCAAGATCGACCCGTTCGTGACCGCGATCGACGCAATGTTGCGGTCGGATCTGACGGCCCCGCGCAAGCAGCGACACACCACGGTGCGGATCCTGGACCGGTTGGTCGAGGAGCATCAGGCGACCGGGTTGTCGTATTCGACGCTGCGGGCCTATGTCGCCCAGCGGCGGCGGGAGATCTGGGCTGAGGCGGGCCGGCCGTTGGCGGAGGTGTTCGTCCCGCAGACGCATCAGCCGGCCGCCGAGGGTGAGGTCGACTTCGCCGACCTGTGGGTGGATCTGCCCGCCGGTCGGACGAAGTGCTACCTGTTCACGATGTGGTTGTGCTTCTCGGGTCGGTCGGTGCATCGG
>CAYZBB010000117.1:0-19197 GCA_964476495.1 uncultured Actinomycetes bacterium
TCGGTCGAGATCCGCACTGCCGCCTGAAGAAGACCGGCCACGTGGATCTCGACCCAGCCAACTCCGTGCCCGCCCGCCCGCGTCCACGTCACCAGCCGAAGAAGACCGGCCACGTGGATCTCGCCGGCGACGACCACCCGGCCGCAACCCCGGCGGTTTCACCCTGAGGGGACGGCCCCCGCGGGCTCGGTCCGCCGTTCCACGAACCGTTTCGGCGTCGTTCTGTCCGGTTCAGTGGGTCTTGGGTCAGCGCACCCCGGCCGTAGCCGCATCAGGGCATGCCCAGGCAGATGACCTCGCGGCTGTCCCTGTGCACCAGCGTCTCCAGGGTCCCCGGCGGGCAGTCCCGCGCGCTGACGGTGTCGCCGAGAACGGCGATCACCCGGAACAACCCGTACGGGGTGGATCCCGAGCCCGACGTCCGGCACGGCGCCTTGCCGACCGCGTCGGTGCTGCCGGCGTAAAGGCAATCGCCCACGCGGGCAAGGTAATTGAGGCAGAGCACCACGTCACCGCGGGCGACCAGGACGACATCGGAACCCACTCGCGTGCACCGCGTGCCGTCGGTGGTGCCGTCGAACCGGGCGGCGATGACGAACTCCGCCTCGGCCGCCTCGCAGCCGAGCCCGACCACCGAGGTCCCGCCGGAGGACGCCAGACAATCACCCTCGCGGAGCGCGACCGCCGAGGAGGTGCCGGGCGTCCCCGACGACCACAACGCGGCGGCGACCACGACCGCCGCCACGACGGCGAGGGCGGTCACCGCAATGATCGCCCGGCGGCGCGGCTTCTCGTCGAACGACCCCAGAACGGCCAGCGGCGCCGTGTCCGCTGACGGTCGGTCCGACGACCGACCCGTGGGAGCCGGCTGCTGTGCGGCTCGGGGACGCGGTCCCCGCTCCTCGCCGGGGCCTACCGGCAACACCTGCTCGGGCGGTATCCCACCCGGGCCGACACGCAACGCGCTCCAGCCCCGCCCCGGTTCACCCGGCTGCCCGTGCACGAGCCCAGGGTCCCACGACCGGCGGTTCGGAGCACCCGCCGTGCGGCCTGCCCGGCGACCTCGGCTCGGGTGTGATTTAGCCTGACGAACATGGGAGAACCTGCATTGCGCCGGCTGGGTCGCTCCGGCCTCGCCGTATCCGCGACCGGCCTGGGCTGCAACAACCTCGGCCGGCCGAACACCGTCACCCAGACCCTGGAAGGCACCCAGGCGCTGATCGACGCGGCCATCGACGCCGGGGTCACCCTGTTCGATGTCGCCGACATCTACGGCACACCACACGGCCGCAGCGAGGAGCTGCTCGGTGCCGCGCTTGGCAAGCGACGTGCGGATGTGGTGGTGGCGACCAAGTTCGGCATGGACATGCGGGGCGTTGACGGCCCCGATTTCGGTGCACGCGGCTCGCGCTGGTACGTACGTCGCGCCGTGGAGAACTCGCTGCGCCGGCTGCAGACCGACTGGATCGACCTGTACCAGCTACACCAGCCCGACCCGCTCACGCCGATCGAGGAAACGATCGCGGCGTTGACCGATCTGGTCGCCGAGGGAAAGGTGCGCTACGTCGGGCACTCCAATTTCGCCGGCTGGCAGCTGGCCGACGCCGCCTGGCAGGCGCGGGTGGAGCACGGCACGCCGTTCATCTCCGCGCAGAACGAGTACTCGCTGCTCAACCGTGGCATCGAGGCCGAGTTGCTGCCCGCGGCGCGGGAGTTCGGGTTGGGCGTGCTGCCGTTCTTCCCCCTGGCCAACGGTCTGCTGTCGGGCAAGTACACCCGGACCGACGCGCCGAGGGGCAGCCGGCTGCAGGCGATCAAGCCCCAACTCCTGCGGACGGCACCCTGGGATCGGTTGGAGCGGCTGCAGGCGTTCGCGGACGAGCGCGGGGTCACCATGCTGCAGGTCGCGTTCGGCTGGCTGCTGGCACAGGAGCCGGTGACCGCGGTGATCGCCGGTGCGACGACGCCGGAGCAGATCCGGGCCAATGCCGAGGCGGGCACGGCCTGGAGGCCCACTGTCGCCGACCTTGACGAGATCGACACGATCTTCCCGGCCTGAGCCCCACGTAGCCCCCGGGCGGGGCACCCTTCCCGCCGGGACACCCTTCCCGGGTGGACCGATTTGCCACATTCCGCCCCCCGATGGGCCGATCCCGGGCCGGATGTGGCAAATCGACGAGAGTCCGCGCGACCCGACCGACCCCACGAACGCCGACCGACCCCACGAACGCCGACCGATCCGAAGAACGCCGACCGACACCACGAACGCCGACCGATCCGAAGAACCCGACCGGACTGCGGGGCTCAGCCGGTGGCGGGACCCAGGTCCAGGACCGTCAGCACCGGTTCGCCCGCCTCGTCCGATGCGGCCAGATCGACCTCGACGGACAGCCCCCAGTCGTGGTCGGCCGCCGGATCATCGAAGACCTGTCGCACATGCCACCTCTCGGGCAGCCGGTCGATGAGCACGAGGGCCGCGGACCGGGCATCGGCGCCGATGCCGAGCGAGTCGTATTCGTCCCAGTAGCCGCGCATCGCCGAGTCCCAGGAGTCGGCCCGCCACCCCTGGGCCGCGTGCAGCTCGCCGAGCGCGGCGTAGTCCTCGCGGGCCAGCAGCTCGACCCGGCGGAACAGCGCATTGCGCACCATCACGCCGAAACCCCGTTCGTTGGCGGTGATCCCGCGGGCGCCCAGCGGCGGACGGATATCGCCGGAACCACCGGGCAGGATCAGTTCGTCCGCATCCGGGTGCGCGAGGGCCTCCCATTCGTCGAGCAGGCTGGAGTCCACTCCACGCACGAGTTCACCCAGCCACGAGGTGATGTCGATGAGCTCGTCGGTCCGGGCGGTGGTCGGAACGGTGCGGCGCAACGCCCGGTAGGCGTCGGCGAAGTACCTCAGCACCACCCCCTCCGAGCGGGCCAGACCGTAGAACGCGACGTACTCGGAGAACGTCATCGCCCGCTCGTACATGTCGCGCACCACCGACTTGGGTTCCGGTTGGTACTCGGCGATCCATGGGTGACCCTTGCGGTAGGTGTCGTAGGCCACCTCGATCAGGTCGGCGAGCGGCTTGGGATGGTCGATGTCCTCCAGCAGCTCCATCCGTTCCTCGTACTCGATGCCCTCGGCCTTCATCGCGGCCACTGCCTCACCACGGGCCTTGAACCGCTGGGCCGACAGCACCGGGAACGGGCCATCCAGCGTGGCTTCGATCAGCGACACCGCGTCGAGGGCGTACGTGTCCGACTCCATGTCCAGGATGTCCAACGCGGCCAGCGCCAGCGGCGAGAGGGGCTGGTCCAGCGCGAAATCCAGTTGCAGGTCGGTGGTGAGCCGGTACCGGCGACCGGTCCCATCCGGCTCGTCCAACCGTTCGACGATGCCGGCGGCGATCAGCGCCTTGACGATGGCGATGGACCGCAACGCATGTCGCAGTTGGCGGGGCCGCGGCTCGTGGCTGCCTTCGATCAGCGCCCGCATGTGCTCGAACGCGCTGCCGGGCCGGGACACCACGCCGAGCACCATCGCGTGCGACACCCGGAAATGGGAGGTGAGCGGCTCCGGCTGGGCGGCGACCAGCTTGTCGAAGGTGGTCTCCGACCAGTTGACGAACCCTTCGGGAGGCTTGCGGCGCACCACCTTCCGCTTCTTGGCCGGGTCGTCGCCGGCCTTGGCCAGCGCCCGTTCGTTCTCGATGACGTGCTCCGGGGCCAGCACGACCACGTCGCCGGCGACGTCGAACCCGGCCCGGCCCGCACGGCCGGCGATCTGGTGGAACTCGCGGGCGGACAACAGTCTCGTCCGGCGGCCGTCGTACTTGCTCAGGGAGGTGAGGAGCACGGTGCGGATCGGCACGTTGATCCCGACGCCGAGCGTGTCGGTGCCGCAGATGACCTTGAGCAGCCCGGACTGGGCGAGCTTTTCCACCAGCCGCCGGTACTTGGGCAGCATTCCGGCGTGGTGCACCCCGATGCCGTGCCTGACCAGCCGGGACAGGGCCCGGCCGAATCCGGCCGAGAACCGGAATTGGCCGATGACGTCGGCGATCTCGTCCCGCTCTTGCCTGGATGCGACGGCCAGGCTGGACAGCGCCTGGGCCCGTTCGAGGGCGGCGGCCTGGGTGAAGTGCACGATGTAGACCGGTGCCCGCCTGGTCTCCAGCAGGTCCTGCAGGGTCTCGGTGAGCGGCACCAGTGTGTACGAGTAGTGCAGCGGGACCGGACGCGGGACGTCGGTGATGACCGCGGTGTGCCGGCCGGTGCGCCTGGTCAGGTCGTCGGCGAAGAAACGGACGTCACCCAGGGTCGCGGACATCAGAACGAACTGGGCATCACACAACTCGAGCAGGGGAACCTGCCAGGCCCAGCCGCGTTGCGGGTCGCCGTAGTAGTGGAACTCGTCCATCACCACCACGCCGGCGTCGGCGTCGGCACCGCCTCGCAGCGCCACCGAGGCAAGGATCTCCGCGGTGCAGCAGATGATCGGGGCGGCGGCGTTGACGGCTGAGTCGCCGGTGATCATGCCGACGGCGGAGGGCCCGAAGATGTCGACAAGGTCGAAGAACTTCTCCGACACCAGCGCCTTGATCGGCGCCGTGTAGTAAGAACGACGCCCTGTGGCCAGCCCGGTGAACAGCGCAGCCGTGGCCACCAGGCTCTTGCCGGAACCGGTCGGCGTACCCAGGATGACGTTGCTGTCGGCGACGATCTCCAGCAGCGACTCCTCCTGGTGCGGGTACAACGGAAGCCCGCGGTCGGCCGCCCAGGTGGCGAAGATGTCGAACAGCTCGTCCGGATCGGGCCCGTTGGCCGGCACCGTGGCGGTCGAACGAGGACCCGACGTGGTGTCCCGACCGGCCTCGCCGTCGCGCACGGGGATCAGGTCGGCGAGGGTCATGCGTCCCAGCTTGTCACGCGTCGCGCCGGCCGTTCCGACCCTCTCACCCGGAGTCGATCACGGGTCGAGGGCCGCCGGCGGCCTCGGCTCAGGCGATGAGCCGGGCGGTCATGTAGGCCTTGGGCGTCTGATCCAGGTGCCGGCGGAACGCCATGATGAACCCGTTCGTGCTGGTGAACCCGACCCGCTGGGCGACCGTGGAAACCATCAGACCGTCGGCGAGCAGATCGATCGAGACGTTCAGCCGCAGCCGGGTACGCCACTCGGAGAACGTCAGGCCGGTCTCGGTGACGAAGGCCCGGCGAAGGGTCGTCGGGCTGGTGAACATCGAGGCCGCCCACTGGGCCGCAGTCCGCTGATCGTTCGGCGCGGCCCGCAGGCCGGCCGCCACCGCGAGGGGGGCGGCGCTGCGCGGCTCCGGCAGCGGCACCAGGTCCACCGATCCGGTCAGCTCGGCGAACAGCGCCGCGTCCGGGTCCTCGTCCGCCCGCAGGTAGGCCAGGATCGCCCGCCGACGACGGGTCGGCACCGGAACCTCCGTGCAGGCGGTGAACGGCAGATCCACCGCGTCCGGGTCGAACGCGATCGAGTGCACCAGGCAGTCCTCGTCGAACTGCGCGGCGTGTGCAACTCCGGCCGGCGTCCACAAGGCGACGCTGCCACACAAGTGGAAGGTCCGCTGGTGCGCCCAGACCACCGCGTGACCGATGGGCGTGTACACGAACTGATGGAAGTCGTGGACATGCTCGTCGTGCCCCCAAGCGCCGAACGCGGGCTCGGGGACGAGGGTCAGCGGCGAAGGTGCCCGCTGGATTGGATGGGCTGGCAGATCAGTGGGATTCAGTGACACAGGCCAGCCTAACCTCATCGATGATCCCGGCGTCCACCGGCCGATCCAACCCGCCCCCGCCGGAGACAGTCAGCCAGATGACCACGCCCGTTCGACGTGCGCGGCACGCCTCGAGCCCGTCCACCGCCCTGCTGCCGAGGGCCTCGGCAGGGCGCGGCGCCGCCATGCTGCTGGCGGCCGCGGTGCTTGTCGTTGCGACGACGCTGCTGAGCATCGGGCTGGGCGCCCGCGACATCGACCCGGCCGACGTGCTGGACATCCTGCTGCATCCGGACGCGCGGACCTACGAGACCCACGTGTTGTGGACCGAACGCATCCCCCGGACGATCCTGGGTCTGCTCGTCGGCGCTGCGCTCGGCGTATCCGGGCTGATCATGCAGGCCCTGACGCTCAACCCGTTGGCCGATCCGGGGGTGCTCGGCATCGAAGTCGGCGCCTCCTTCATGGTGGTGCTGGGCATCACGCTGGCCGGGATCTCCGGGTTGACCGGCTATTTCTGGCTCGCCCTGCTGGGCGCGGCGATCACCGCGACCGCGGTCTACCTGATCGGCACCCGCACAGCGGTCGGTGGCTCGGCCGTCGGACTGGTGCTCGGCGGCGCCGCCGTCGCCGCCCTGATGGCGTCCCTGATCAGCCTGCTCGTCGTGCGGTCAGCGGTGGCGGCGGCCAATCTGCGGGCGTGGTCGGTGGGGCAACTCACCGGACGGGCCGAAGTGCTGGCCGACGCGGTGCCTTTCCTGCTGGTCGGGCTGGTGCTCGCGCTCCCGTTCGGCCGGGTCCTGAACATCCTGGCGCTGGGTGAGGACACCGCGGCCGGCCTCGGCGTCCGGGTCGGCCGGGCGCAGCTGGTCGCCGCCGCGGTCGCGGTGTTGCTGTGCGCGGCCGCCACCGCCGCCTGCGGCCCGATCGCCTTCGTCGGCCTGGTTGTCGGCCACATCGCACGGATGCTCGTCGGTGCCGATCATCGCTGGTCGCTACCGCTGTCGATGCTGCTCGGCGCGGCGCTGCTGCTGCTCGCCGACGTCGCCGGCCGGCTGATGCCAGGGCCCGGAGAGCTGGAAGTGGGCATAATGACTGCCGTCATCGGCACCCCGTTCTTCGTCTGGCTGGCCCGCCGACCGCATCTGGTGACGCTGTGACGGCAGTTGCCGAACGGGTCGCCCTCAAGGAGCGGATGCGCGGATCCGCCCGCACGGAGCGCCGGCGCACCGTGCTGGTGACCCTCGGTCTGTCGGCGGCCGCGCTGGTGGGGTTGGCGGTCGCGCTGTTGGTCGGCGGTTCCGCCCGGATCCCGCTGACCGACGCCCTGCCGGCATTGATCGGCCGCGGACAGGGTCTGGCCGACTTCGCGATATTTCAGACCAGGGAGCCGCGGGCACTTGGTGGCCTGCTGGCAGGTGGCCTGCTGGGCCTGTCCGGGGCGCTCTACCAGGGCGTCATCCGCAACCCGCTCGCCACACCGGACATCATCGGCATCACCGCCGGAGCCAGCGCGGGCGCCGTCGCCGCGTATGTGCTCGCACCGGGCGCCGGCCTCGGGGTGCAGCTGTCCGCGCTGCTCGGGGCACTGGTGCTGATCGCGCTGGTCTGCTGGTTCAGCTGGCGGGGCGGCCTGGACACCTACCGACTGATCCTGGTCGGCATCGGCATGAGCGCGGTTGCCGGCGCCGTCACCACCTACCTGCTGACCCTGGCCGACCTGGCCGCCACCATCGCCTCGACCCGCTGGATGATCGGTAGCCTGAGCGGCCTGACCTGGCGGGACGTCCTGGTGCTGGCCACGGTCGCGTTGTTCACCGGGGCGGCCGCGGTGGCCGCCGATCGAGGCATACGCGGCCTGGCGATGGGCGACGACGTGGCCGCCGCCCTGGGCGTGCGGGTTGGCCGGGTGCGCGTTTGGGTGCTGGTGGCGGGCGCGATCGCGGCGGCGATCACCGCGAGCATCGTCGGTCCGATCGGCTTCGTCGCCCTGGTGTCCGGGCCGATCGCGACCCGGCTCGCCCCGCGGGGCCCGGTCCTTGCCCTGGCCCCGCTGACCGGCGCGGTGCTGGTGCTGACCGCCGATGGACTCGCCCAGAACGCCCCGCTGATCTCGCCGGTGCCCACCGGCGTGCTCACGGCGATCGTCGGCGCACCGATCTTCGTCTGGCTGCTGGTGCGTTCGCGCGCCGGGACCGTCCGATGACCGGGGAGTTGCGTGCCGACCGGATCGACGTCGGCTACGGGGAGCGGCTGGTGCTGTCCGGCCTTTCGGTGGACATCGCTGCCGGCGAGATCACCGCGCTGGTCGGGCCGAACGCCTGCGGGAAGTCGACACTGCTGCGGACCCTGGCGAGGCTGCTCGACCCCCGCGGCGGGAGCGTGTTGCTGGACGGCCGCGACGTGCACGCACTACCCACCAGACAGGTGGCCCGCCGCCTGGGCATCCTGCCGCAGTCGCCGATCGCGCCGGAGAGCATCACCGTCGGCGACCTGGTCTGGCGGGGTCGGCACCCGCACCAACGATTCGGCCAGCGGCGCAGCCCCGCCGACGAGGAGGCAGTGATCGACGCCCTGCTGGCGACCCGGACGGCCGACCTGGTCGACCGCCGGGTCGACTCGCTGTCCGGCGGTCAACGCCAGCGCGTGTGGATCTCCATGGCGCTGGCGCAGCAGACCCCGTTCCTGCTGCTGGACGAGCCGACGACCTTCCTGGACATCGCCCACCAGATCGAGGTGATGGACCTGCTCGTCGACCTGAACACCGACCGCGGGACCACCATCGTGCTCGTCTCGCACGACCTGAACCAGGCGGCGCGATACGCGCACACGGTGGTGGCCATGCGGGACGGCGAGATCCTCGGTCACGGCCGACCCGTCGACGTGCTGACCCCCGCCCTCATCGAGCGCGCGTTCGGCCTGGTGGCCGACGTGCGCCCGCACCCCGTGACCGGCCACCCCCACGTGTATCCGCTCGGCCGGCACGACCTCACCCTGGAGAAAGGAACCCGGTGAAAGGCACCACCCGAAGGATGACCGCCGCCCTGGCGGCGGCCGCACTGGCCTCGACGCTGGCCGCCTGCGGCTCGTCGTCGGCGTCGGACAACTCGAGCAGCGCATCCCCGAACGGCGCCGCAGAGGCGGCACAATTCCCGTTCACCCAGCAGAACGCCTGGGGCACCACGATCATCGAGAGCAGGCCCGAGCGCATCGCGGTCGCGTCCGGTGGCGACAGGGACATCGCCTACGCGCTTGGCATCGTCCCGGTGATCAGTCCGGTGTACCCCGGTTCGTTCGTCTCGCCGTACGTGCCGGAGGCCGAGCAGCGGTTGGGCATCACCGACCCGGTCACCTGGGACGACACCGACAGCACCGACTTCGAGGCGATCGCCGCGACGAATCCCGACGTCATCCTCGGCATGAACAGCTACGTGATGGACGACGACTACGAACAACTGGCCAAGATCGCGCCGGTGATCACGTTCGCCGACGCGAACGACGTCGCCGACGCGACCTGGGCGGAGCGGTTCCTGCGGGCCGCCGAGGCCCTTGGCCTGTCGGAGAAGGCCGAGCAGGTCGTCGCAGCGAACAAGGGGGCGGCCGCCGACGCAGCCGTTGCGCACCCGGAATTCGCCGGCAAGACGTACACCTATGTGGTCGTGCACCCCAGTCAGCTGACCTACGCCTCGTACGCCGACCAGGATCCGGGGGTCCTCGAAGACCTCGGACTGGTCAAGGCGCCCAACGCGGACAAGTACACCGCGGAGGTGAACGGCGTCAGCCTGGAGAACGTGCTGGAGTTCGACGCCGACATCCTGCTCGTGGCCTTTCCGTTCGGCGACGAGGGAGTGATCAGCAGGGACAGTCTGGAGTCCAACCCGCTGTGGCAGTCGATCCCCGCGGTGCAGCAGGGTCGCTGGGCGGTGGTGGACGCGGAGAGCGGCCTTGCCTCCGACATCGCATACCCCAGCGCGCTGAGCTACCCGTGGGTGGTGGAGCAGATCACGCCGATCCTGGCGAAGGCCGCGGCCGGCACGTCCTGATCATCCCTGCCTGACTCATTCCGGCGGCCGGTCCGCGATGCAATGACGCACCCGGCCGGCCGCCAGTTCGATCACCCGGTCGGCCCGGGCGACGGTGTCGGCCCGGTGGGCGATGACGATCACCACCCGGTCGGTGGCGACCCGGGCGACCGCATTCTCCACCCGGGCCGCGGTGACCGGGTCGACGTCCGCGGTCGCTTCGTCCAGGATCAGCACCGCCGCGTTCACCAGGCCCACCCGCAGCAGGGCGACCAGTTGGCGTTCACCGGCCGACAGGCGCCGCCCGTGCTCGCCGACCCGGGTGTCCACACCCTCGGGCAGCGTCGCCAGCCATTCGCCCAGGCCCAGCTCGCCGGCCACTCGAAGCACCGCGTCACGCCCGGCAGCAGGGGCGTCGGGAACCGCGAGCACGTTGTCGGCGATGGACCCGTCCACCAGGACGACCTCCTGCGGCACCGCAACGATCCGTCGGCGCAACAACGGAGCCGGGATCTCCTGCAGGGGGACACCGGCGAACGTGACCGCCCCGTGGTGCGGCCGGTAGAGGCCGGCCAGCAGCTTGCCCAGGGTTGTCTTGCCCGACCCGGTCGGCCCGACCAGGGCGATCCGCTCCCCCGGCCGGGCCCGCAGGTGCACGCCGACGAGGGCCGGGGCCCCGTCGTCGTACCGGTACCCCACGCCGTCGGCGAGCAGTTCCCCGCGGTCGGGCACCGTACGGCTGTTGTTGAACACCGGCATCGGGGCGGTCGCGTCCACCAGGTCGAGCACTCTGGCCAGGTGGGTGCGTGCGGCCCGCAGCTCGCCGAGACCTCCGATCAGGTCCTCGATGTCGCCGAAGGCCGAGCGGGCGGCGACCAGGAAGACGACGGCGCCGCCGACGCTGATCCAGCCCGCGGCGGTGGCCACTCCCGCCAACCCGGCGAGCAGCACGACCGACAGACCCCCCGCCGGGCCGATCCCGATCAGCCAGCGTTCGGCGCGCAGCTCGCCGATCCGGGACCGCAGCAGGGCGTCGTTGTCCTCGGCGAACGCGGCCAGCCGGCGCCGCCGCGCGCCCAGCAGCATCAGCTGCTCACGGGCGGTCACCGACTCGGCAAAGCTCGCCGCAACCACCGCCTCGGCCTCGGCGAGCACCGCGTAAGCGGTTGCGGCACGCCGGGTGTAGGCCCGGCCCAGCACCAGCGCGGCGAGCAGGCCGAGCAGGACCAGGCCACCGGTCAACACAGCGGAGTACCCGCACAGGGTGACCAGGGTGACCACCAGCAGCAGGGCGCCGTTGACCAGGCCCGGCAAAGTCCCACCGACGAACGCCGACAGATCGGCGATCTCGCCGGTGAGCCGGCGCAGCAGGTCACCGCTGCGGTGCACCTCGAGGAACCGGGCCGGCGCCGCCGCGACCTGCTCCACCGCCCGGTCCCGCAGGTCCCGGACCACCCGCTCACCGACCCGGACGACCAGCAGCTGAGCGGCGCGGTCCAACCCGAACCGCGCGAGCACCAACACCAGAAAGCCGAACGCCCCGACCATCACCCGGGTCCGATCGCCGGCCAAGACGGCGTCGGTGACCACGCCGAGCAGCACGAACGCGGCGACCTGGCCGATCGCGGCGAGCAGGTTGACCACGGTGCCGAGTCCGAGCAACGCCCGGTGCCCGCGCAGCCAGGGCGCGGCCCTGCGCAGCACCCGATGCTCGTCGGGGGTGGCGGACAACCGGCGGACCTCAGACACCGGCCCGGTCCAGCGTCAGCACCTGGTCGGCCGCGTGGGCGACGGCGGCCCGGTGGCCGGCCCAGATCACCACGCGGTCGGCGGTCGCGGCCCGCAGCCGTTCGATCAACGTCGCCTCGGTGGCGCCGTCCAGGGCGGAGGTGACGTCGTCGAGCAGCAGCACGGGAGTGCCTCTCAGCAGTGCGCGGGCCAGGGCCAGCCGCTGTCGTTCGCCCCCGGACAGGCCCGCTCCGCGCTCGCCGACCGTGGTGTCCAGTCCGTTCGGCAGGCTGCGGACGACACCGTCGACGGCGGCGTTCCGGCAGGCGGCCAGCAGGTCGTCGTCGTCGATGCCCTGGCCCGGGTCGACGCCCAGCAACAGGTTCTCGCGGACTGTGCCGTGCAACAGCAGCGGATTCTGTGGCACCAGCGTCAGCAGGTCGGGCCGGGGTCCGATCACGAGCTCACCACCGAACGTGACGGTGCCGGCGTGGGGGACTACCCCGGCGATGGCGCGCAGCAGGGTGGACTTTCCGGCGCCGGTCCGGCCGGTCAGCAGCACCCATCGGCCCGGTGTGGCGGTGACGTCGATCGGACCGAAGTGACGGTCGCCGCGATTGACGGCGATGGATCGGCAGACCAGCCCGGCGGCACCGCGGTGGTCGCTGGCCTGGTCGGCACCGGCGCGGTGCGCGGCGAGCACCTGCGCGATGCGCCCGGCCGCGGCGAGGGCAGCTCCCCGCTCGCCGAGCCGGGCGACGATCGCCCCGGCGGCCAGTTGGACGGTGCCCATCCACAGTGCGAACGTCATCAGTTGGCCGACGTCGAGCCGACCGTCGAGAGCGGCCGGACCCCCGGTGATCAGCCCGACCGCGATGCCCACCTGCGGCACCGCATCCCCGCTCGCCGACCACCACGAGCGCAACCTGGCCGCGGCCAGGACCGTGTCGCTCACCCCCGCGCTGTCCCGGTGGTGCCGGTCGACCAACCGGTATTCCCCACCGACGCCACGCAGCGTCGGGCCGGCGGCCATCAGGTCGGATACTGCCTGCGCCCGGGTGCCCTGGGCGGCCGCCGCCCGCCCCACCCGCGACCCGTACCGACGCGGGAAGACGATGTTCACCGCCGCCACACCGAGCGCGGTGACCAGGGTCACCACGAGCAGGGTCGGGTCGAGCGAGCCGATGGCCGGCACCAGCACGACGACCGTGCAGGCGATCACCACCCAGGTGGCCAGCCCGTGCACCCAGACGAGCACCGCGTCGACGTCGTCGACGGCGCGGGACACCAGGTCACCGCCGCCCCGGGTCGCCTGGTCGAGATCCTCCTCACCGGCGGTCAGCACCGTGTCCAGCAGCCACTCGCGCACGGTCGCGGCCAACCGGGCCTCCCCTAGGTTGGCCCACCAGATCCAGCCGCACAGGCCGGCGAACTCGACCAGGACGGCCGCCGCCAGCAGCCCGCAGAACGTGGCCACCGCCGCAGGATCCTGCTCGGCGATGCCCAGCTGCACCAGCTGACCGAGCAGGTAGGGCATCGACAGGAAGGCGACCTGACGGATCAGGGCAGAGGCCATGGCCGCCGCCAGCGGTCCGCGGGCCGACCGCAGGCAGTACCGCAGCACCGCGTCGCCCGTGGAAGGCGGCGTGTTCGTGGGACGGGCGGACGAGGACACGACCGCACGGTAGGGAGTCGACGATCAATCGGGTCCAAACCTGTGGCCGTCCCGTGCAAGTCAGCGCCTTCGTCGGGCCGGCGGATGGGTCCCGCGCCGGTCCGGCGGCGCTGGGTTGGACAGGTTGCCGCCGCACTTGGACCGCGCGGGTTCAACCCTCACTACCGTTCGGCCCTGTTCGATCCACCGACCCTTACCGGTCCATCAAGCCCAGGAGCACGATGCCCCGCACCCGCCGCGAGCAGTTGACGTTCCCGATCTGCATCCGCGAGCTGGAGGTCCTGCGCATCGTCGACGTCGGTCCGGGGCTTCGCCGGATCACGCTGGGTGGACACCAGCTCGGCGCGTTCCGGTCGGACACCGGGGTGGCCGTGCCGGCCCTGCGCAATGAGGGGTTCGACGACCACGTCAAGCTGATCGTGCCCGGCCCGGGTCAGCACCGGCCGATTCCGCCACGGCAGGTGGAGGGGCATCTGGACTGGTCGCCGCCGGACGGCCGACCGACCGCCAAGGACTACACGCCCCGCCGGTTCGATCCGCTGGCCGGCGAACTGGATCTGGAGTTCGTACGGCACGGCGCCGGCGCGGCGTCCGGCTGGGCCGAACGAGCGACGGTCGGCCAGCCGGCGTGGATCGCCGGACCGAAGAGCTCGGCGCTGCTGCCCCGTGACGTCGACTGGCTGCTGGTCGGCGGCGACGAGACAGCGCTGCCCGCGATCGCCCGGCTGCTGGACGAGCTGCCCGATGACGCGCGCGCGCAGGTGTTCATCGAGGTGGCCGATCCGGACCACGAGGTCCCGCTGCGGGTCGGGCCAGGGGTCCGGGTCGCCTGGTTGCACCGGGACGAGGCACCGCCGGGCGGCTCCGACGTGCTGTTCAGGGCCATCTCGTCAACCCGGTGGTGGGACGGATCGGTGTACGCGTGGATCGCCGGTGAGACCCTGACCATCCGGCCCATCCGGTCGTACCTGAAGAACGAGCGCCGGGTGCCGGCGGACTGCCTGGAGGTCACCGGCTACTGGCGGCGGCCGGCCGTGGCCACCGGTGCGCAGGTCCAGCGACCGGCCGATCGGCTGCCGGCTCAGCCCGCGGACGACGAGGATCCCGACGACGCCGTGGACGCCCGGATCGACGAGATGGCGCAGCTGACCACGGCGCACGCGCTGCGCGCCGCCGTTGGCTGTGGCCTGATCCAGGCGCTGGACACCGCTCCCATGGCCCCCGCCGAACTCGCCCGGGTCACCGGCACCCACCTGCCGACCCTGCGCGCGCTGCTGCGGGTACTGGTCGCCGCGGAGGTGCTCGTCGATCTCGGGTCCGCTTCCCGCGGGGCCGGGTCGGGTGGGGCCGCTTCCGGTGGGGCCGCTTCGGGTGGGGCCGAGTCCGGGCGGGTCGGACTCGGCCCGCTCGGCGTGGCCATCGCCGAGGACGAGCACACCCTGGCCGAGCTCCACCCGGACGGACTGTCCGCCGCACTGGACGAGGCGGTCGCGTCGCTGCCGCGGCTGCTGCGCACCGGTCCGCTCGCCGCGCCGACACCGCTGCGGCAGGCCCTGACCCTGGATTCGCCACAGGCCCTGCGCCTACGACACGACCAGGACGACGACCACCGCTGGCCGGCCCCGTCCATCGCGATCCACCACGAGTGGTCCGGGTATCGCACGATCACCGCGATGGGCCCCGGTGGCGCCCACGCCGCGGCGGCGATCCTGCGGGAGAACCCGATGTTGTCCGCGACCGTGCTCGATCTGCCGTCGATGCTCCCGGACATCGCCGAACGCGTGGTCGAGGACGCCTTCGCCGATCGGATGCACCTGCAGCCGCACCTTCCGCCTGCACCGCCGATGACGACGGCCGATGCACTCCTGGCGGTGCGGCTGCTCGAATGGCTGCCCGACCCGGATGCCGCACTTGTGCTGGGGCAGCTGGCGACCGGTCGGCATGCCGACCTCGTCGTGGTGGAGACCGTCCTGGACGCGGGCGAACCGGACGAGCTCGCCGAGCTGGACCTGAGGCTGCGCTGCGCCTTCGGTGTGGGCCTTCGCACCATCGCCGACATCGTCGAGCTGGCAAGGGCGAGCGGGCTCGAGGTGCGCCGGGTCGTCGACATCGGCTGGGACATGCGGATGCTCGTCCTGCGCCTCCCGCTCGACTCCGTCCCGTGACCTTCGTTCGATGTCCACTGAATGCTCTGCGGCGTCGGGGATGTCGAACTACCGCAGAGCATTCAGTCGATCGGGCAGCCGACGGCGTCCGTTCCGTCGGGGCGAGCCCCCTCGGCGTCCACTCCGTCGGGGCAACGCCCGTCGGCCGCATCCGAGCTGTCCTTCGAGCTGCCGTTCGATTCCCGCAATGCGACCCACGACACCACCGCGATGATCACCGCGATGATCGTCGCCACCGCGCTGGTGACCTGTAGGCCGGTGACAAAGGCGTCCGCCGCCGCGTCGAACACCGCAGTGCCCTGCGCCGGAGGCAACGTGGCCGCGGTCGTCACCGCGCCGCCGAGCGTGTCCTTCGCCGCGTCGGCCGCCCCGGCGGGCAGGTCGGCGGGCAGGGTCACCGACAGCTGCCCTCGGTAGATGGCCACCCCGATGCTGCCCAGGATCGCGATGCCGAGCGCGCCGCCCAACTCGGCGGCGGTCTCCGAGATCCCCGAGGCGGCACCGGCCTTCTCCGGCGGCGCGGTGCCCACGATCAGCTCGGTGGTCAACCCGAACACCGGTCCGAGCCCGATCGAGATGATCACCGACGACGTCACGATCACCCACAGCCCGTCGCTCACGCCGACCTGGGTGAGCAGGGCAAGCCCGGCCGAAGCCAGCGCCAGCCCGCCGGCGATCACCGCCGCCGGCTGGACTTGCCGCACGATCCGCGGCCCGAACTGCGACCCGACGATGAAACCGGCCGCCGACGGCAGCGACCACAACCCGGACTGCAGCGGAGACAGGCCCACGATCAACTGCAGGTACTGGGCCAGGAAAAGGAAGTACCCCACCGAGATGAACACGGCGAGAAAGTTGACGGCCAGCGCGGTGCGGAACGAGCCGAGGCGGAACAGGCCGACGTCGATCATCGGGTCGACCAACCGCTTCTGCCGCCGCACCCAGCGCCAGCCGACCGCCAGACCGACGACGATCAGCGCGGCGGGCAGCCAGGACACGCCGTCCTGAGCGATCTCCTTGAGACCGAAGATCATCGCCAGCACCGCCACGATCGACATGCCGACGGAGATCAGGTCGAGCCGGCCCGCGCCCGGGTCCTTGTATTCGGGCAGCACGATCGGGCCAAGCACGAGCAGCGCAGCCATCACCGGCAGCGCCAGCAGGAACACTGCGCCCCACCAGAAGTGCTCGAGCACCAGCCCGCCGAGCACCGGGCCGACCGCGCTGCCGGCGGAGAACGCGCCGATCCAGATACCGATCGCGACGGACCGCTGCCTCGGGTCGGCGAACATGTGGAAGATCAGCGACAGTGTCGACGGCGCCAGCGTCGCGCCGGCCAGCCCGAGCAACGTCCGAGAGACGATCAGCATCTCCGGAGTCGTGGAGAATGCGGCCAGCACCGACGTCACACCGAACGCGGCCGCGCCGATCATCAGCAGCCTGCGCCGGCCGATCCGGTCGCCGAGGGTGCCCATCGTGACCAGCGCGCCGGCCACCATGAACCCGTAGACGTCGATGATCCACAGCAGCTGCGCGCTCGAAGGCGCCAACTGCTCGCTGATCTGCGGCAACGCCAGGTGCAGCACCGTCAGGTCCATCACGTACAGCAGGCAGGCCAGCGCCAGCACGGACAGGCCCACCCAGTCCGCGGTGGTGGCCCGCCGGCCCGGCATCGCCCGCTCCGTCTGCTTCATCGTCCGTCCCTTCGACTCGGCCTCCGTGCGTGTTTGACGTCAGCCCGGCCGAGAACTCATCGGTTTACCCGTTCGTCAGGGGGAACCAATCACAGACGTCTGACAGTGCGCCTTCGACCTGATTCAAGGCCCGTCTTGGCGAAGGAGACTCCGGTGAGCGTGGTCCTGTACCCGGCCGCTTCGACAACCGACCGTCTGCGGACCGGTGCGCTGCTCGCGGCCACCGCTGCTCAGCTGCTGGTGCCCGTCATCGGCCCGTGGTTGGGTCAGCGTCCGGTCGGTGACGTGTCCAAGGAAACGCCCAGCATCGTCACCCCACCGGACTGGGCGTTCGGCGTCTGGGGGCCGATCTTCGCGGCGTCCGCGGGAACCGCCGTCGTCCAGGCGCTGCCCGATCAGCAGCAGGCGCGGGCGGCCCGCGGCAGCGGCTGGTGGCTGGCCGCGGCGGCGGCCGGCAACGCGGTCTGGGAGTTCGTCGCGCAGTCCGGCCGGTACCGGGCAACCCCGCCGATCCTGTGGGCCGTCGTCGCCGCGTCCGGGACCGCACATGCGCACCTGCAAGGCGTCGAGCCGACACCGGCCGCGAGGCTGGCGACGGGCAGCAACGGGATGCTGCTGGGCTGGACGAGCCTGGCCGCCGCCATCAACACCACCGACGTGCTGCTGCATCGGCTCGGCATCGCCCCCGATTCGCGACGGGGGCAGATCATCTCGCTGGGCTTGGTCGGCGGGGCCGCGGCCGGCGTCACCGGGGTCGTGGCGGCAAGCCGGCGGGGCGCCGCGGCGGTCGCCGCGACGACGTCATGGGGCCTGTCCACGCTGGCAGCGAACACCCCGCGAACACCGGTGCGGGTCACCGGGTGGGCCGGCGCCTCGAGCATTGCCGGCGGGCTGCTGGCCCGGCTCGCGAGGACGAAGCGTGTGCTCGACCTGATCGGTTGACGGTGACCGAGCCGGCCCGCTTGCCATATTCCGCCGCGATCACGCCGAAACCAGGGCCGAACGTGGCAAGTCGACCGAGGCCCCGACCGGCGCGGGCCGCTCACCGGCCGCGCCGGGCCGGGCGTCGGGCACACTGGATGGGTTGTGCTCGGCTCGCCCGGGCCGCCGCCGACGAAGGTTGAAGGAAGCCCGCCCGTGACCGACGGACCGCTGATCGTCCAGTCCGACAAGACGCTGCTGCTGGAGGTGTCGCACCCGGACGCGCCGGCCGCGCGCGCCAACATCGCGCCGTTCGCCGAACTCGAACGCTCACCCGAGCACGTGCACACCTACCGGATCACCCCGCTGGCCCTGTGGAACGCCCGGGCCGCGGGCCATGACGCGGAACAGGTGGTCGACGCGCTCGTCCGCTGGTCCCGCTTCCCGGTGCCGCAGGCGCTGCTGGTCGACGTCGTGGACACGATGAGCCGGTACGGCCGGCTGGTGCTGCAGGCCCATCCCGCGCACGGGCTGATCCTGGTCTCCCGGGACCGCGCGGTGCTCGAAGAGATCATGCGGCACAAGAAGATCTCACCGATGCTGGGCGCCCGGATCGACTCCGACACGGTCGCCGTCCACCCGTCGCAGCGCGGTCACCTCAAGCAGCAACTGCTCAAGGTCGGCTGGCCCGCCGAGGACGAGGCCGGCTACGTCGACGGCGAGGCCCACCCGATCAGTCTGGACACCAGCGACTGGGAGCTGCGGTCCTATCAGCAGGAAGCGGTGGAGGGATTCTGGGACGGCGGTTCCGGCGTCGTCGTGCTGCCCTGCGGCGCGGGCAAGACCCTGGTCGGGGCCGCGGCCATGGCCAGGGCGCAGGCCACCACGCTGATCCTGGTGACCAACACCGTTGCCGGCCGGCAGTGGAAACGTGAACTGCTGCACCGCACGTCGCTGACGGAGGAGGAGATCGGCGAGTATTCCGGGGAGCGCAAGGAGATCCGGCCGGTCACCATCGCCACCTACCAGGTGATGACCCGCCGCTCCGGCGGGCAGTACAAGCACCTGGACCTGTTCGACTCCCGCGACTGGGGACTGGTCATCTACGACGAGGTGCACCTGCTGCCTGCGCCGGTGTTCCGGATGACCGCAGACCTGCAGTCGCGTCGCCGGCTCGGCCTGACGGCCACCCTGGTCCGCGAGGACGGTCGGGAGGGCGACGTGTTCTCGCTGATCGGGCCCAAGCGCTACGACGCCCCCTGGA
>CAYZBB010000118.1:0-19022 GCA_964476495.1 uncultured Actinomycetes bacterium
GAGCGGACCAACGCCAACGGCTCCAAGGCGTTCCGGGAGGCCATGCTGGCGCAGGACTGGCAGGCATGCGTCGAGATCGCGCGCGCGCAGACCCGCGACGGTGCGCATCTGCTTGACCTGAACGTGGACTACGTCGGCCGGGACGGCGCCGCCGATATGAAGGCCATGACATCCAGATTGGCCACCGCGTCCACCCTGCCGATCATGATCGACTCCACCGAGCCGCCCGTGATCCAGGCCGGGCTGGAGCATCTGGGTGGCCGGTCGATCGTCAACTCGGTGAACTTCGAGGACGGCGACGGCCCGGAATCCCGGTACACCCGGATCATGCGGCTGGTCGCCGAGCACGGCGCCGCGGTGGTCGCGCTGACCATCGACGAGCAGGGGCAGGCCCGCACCCGGGAACACAAGGTGGCGATCGCCGAGCGGCTGATCGCCGACCTCACCGGCACCTGGGGGATGGCCGAGCGGGACATCGTGGTCGACTGCCTGACCTTCCCGATCGCCACCGGGCAGGAGGAGACCCGCCGCGACGGCATCGAAACCATCGAGGCGATCAGGGAACTCAAGCGCCGGCATCCGGACATCCACTTCACGCTGGGCATCTCGAATGTCTCGTTCGGCCTCAATCCGGCGGCCCGGCAGGTGTTGAACTCGGTGTTCCTGGCCGAATGCACCGCGGCCGGCCTGGATTCGGCGATCGTGCACCCGTCGAAGATCCTGCCGATGGCCCGGATCCCGGAGGAGCAGCGGACCGTCGCGCTGGACCTGGTGTGGGACCGGCGGCGGGAGGGCTACGACCCGCTGCAGCGGGTCCTGGAGATGTTCGAGGGCGCGACCACGGCGGCCGGTCGGGCGACCCGGGCCGCGGAGCTGGCCGCGCTGCCGCTGGACGAGCGGCTGCAGCGGCGCATCGTCGACGGCGAGCGCAACGGCCTGGAGGCCGACCTGGACGAGGCACTGTCGAAGCGTTCCGCGCTCGAGATCATCAACGACACGCTGCTGGAGGGCATGAAGACGGTCGGCGAGCTGTTCGGCTCGGGCGCGATGCAGCTGCCGTTCGTGCTCACCTCGGCCGAGGTGATGAAGACCGCGGTCGCCTACCTGGAACCCCACATGGAGAAGGATGATTCGGCCGGCAAGGGCACGATCGTGCTGGCCACGGTCAAGGGCGACGTGCACGACATCGGCAAGAACCTGGTCGACATCATCCTGTCCAACAACGGCTACTCGGTGGTGAATCTCGGTATCAAGCAACCGATCTCGACGATCCTGAGCGCGGCGCAGGACAACGGCGCGGACGCCATCGGGATGTCCGGGCTGCTGGTCAAGTCCACGGTGATCATGAAGGAGAACCTGGAGGAGATGAACGCCCGCGGCATCGCGGACAGGTACCCGGTGCTGCTCGGCGGCGCGGCGCTCACCCGGTCGTACGTGGAGAACGACCTGTCCACCATCTTCAACGGCGACGTCCGGTACGCGCGGGACGCGTTCGAGGGGCTGCGGCTGATGGACGGGGTGATGGCCCGCAAGAAGGGCCTTGACCCGCAGGCGGCCACCGCCGAAGCGGCCAAGACGGCCGAACGCAAGGCCAGACACGAACGCTCCCAACGGATCGCGGAACGGCGCCGGGCCGCCGCGGCCGCGGAAGAGGCCGAGCTCCAGGTGCCGGCGCGCAGCGACGTGGCCACCGACAACCCCGTACCCACTCCGCCGTTCTGGGGTTCCCGGGTGGTCAAGGGCATCGCCCTGGCCGACTACTCGACGATGCTCGACGAGCGGGCGACGTTCCTGGGGCAGTGGGGGCTTCGCGGTACCCGCGGCGGCAAGGGTCCGACCTACGAGGAGCTGGTGGAGAAGGAGGGCCGGCCCCGGCTGCGGTACTGGCTGGATCGGCTGCACACCGACAAGGTGCTGGAGGCGGCCGTCGTCTACGGGTACTTCCCGTGCGTGTCCGAGGGCGACGACGTCGTCGTCCTCGCCGAGCCGCGGGTCGAGGCCGCGGAGGTGTGCCGGTTCACCTTCCCGCGGCAGCGCCGGGACCGCCACCTGTGCCTGGCCGACTTCTACCGGTCCCGGGAGTCTGCGCAGGCGTCCGGCCAGGTCGATGTCATTGCGTTCACGGTGGTGACGATGGGCAGCCGGATCGCCGAGTTCGCCAACGAGCTGTTCGCCGCCAACGCCTACCGCGACTACCTGGAGGTGCACGGCCTGTCGGTGCAGCTGACCGAGGCGCTGGCGGAGTTCTGGCACCAGCGGATCCGCACCGAGCTGGTGTTCCCCGACGGGTCCAATGCCGCCGCCGACGACTCGGCGGAGATCGAGAGGTTCTTCGACCTGGAGTACCGCGGGGCGCGCTACTCGTTCGGCTACCCCGCCTGCCCGGACCTGTCCGACCAGACCAAGGTGATGCAGCTGCTCGAACCGGAGCGGATCGGGGTGCAGCTGTCCGAGGAGTTCCAATTGCACCCGGAGCAGTCCACGTCGGCGCTGGTGGCTCACCATCCGGAAGCAAAGTACTTCGCGGCCAGATGACGACCGCCCACCCGCCGCTACAGGCCGTGCTGTTCGACATGGACGGCACGGTCGTGGATTCCGAACAGCTGTGGGCGCGGGCGATGAAGCTCATCGCCGCCGACCTTGGGGGCACCATGACCGAGGAGGCGCTGGCCAGGACCACCGGGCTGTCCGTGCCGGCGTCGGTGGACCTGATGCTCGCCGAGCTGGGCTCGGACCTGCCGCACCGGCAGGCCACCGAGCAGCTGCTGGCCAGGACGGCGGACATCTTCGCCGACGAGCTGATGTGGCAGCCGGGGGCCCAGGAGCTCGTCGATGCGTTGCGGGCCGAGGGGGTGACCACCGCCCTGGTCACCAACTCGCCACGGGTCGTCGTCGACGTCGCGATGCAGCGGCTCGGCGCGCATAGGTTCGACCTGGCGGTCTGCGGGGACGAGGTACCGGTACACAAACCCGACCCGGCGCCCTACCTGACGGCGATGCGGCTGCTGCACGTCCCGGTCGAGAACTGTTTGGCCGTCGAGGATTCGCCCTCCGGCACGGCCGCCGCTGTGGCCGCGGGGATCCCGGTGCTGGTGGTGCCGTCCGAGGTCGAGGTGCCGGACGGACCGGGCCGGATCTTCGCCGCCTCGCTGCTGGAGGCAACCGTCGACGAACTTCGGCACATCCACGGCGCGTTCCACCGGGGCGAACCCCGACCCTGACCCGCCTGGCTGCGCGGTACGGGACCGTCGGTGACGGTGAGATCCACGTGAGCAGGCGTCTTCGACTGTTGGCGTGGATGTCACCTGCCATGACTGCCCCCGTAAACGTGCATTTCGGGCGTAAGGGTCACCTCTGGTTTCGACTGATCCGGCGCAGCCTGGGGTGCGGCGCGGCGCGCAGCGGACGTAGGGTCCCTGACCGTGTATGTGCTGCTGCCGCCGTCGGAGACCAAGGCGCCCGGCGGTGACGGGCCCCCGCTGAACCTGGATGCGTTGGGTTTCCCGGAGTTGAACCCGCGGCGGGCCGAGCTGATCGACCGGCTCACCGATCTGTGCGCCAGCCCGGTCGCGGCGCGAGCCGCGCTGAAGGTGCCGGCCGGCAAGGACGCCGAGATCGCCACCACCGCCGAGCTGCGAACCTCGCCCACCCGCCCCGCCCTGCGCCGCTACACCGGCGTGCTCTACGACAACCTCGATGTGGCCGGATTGTCAGCGGCCGCCCGCGCCCGGGCAGCCGACCGACTGCTCATCGTCTCCGCCCTGTTCGGGCTGCTTCGGGCCGTCGATCCGGTTCCGGCCTACCGGTTCTCGGCCGCCTCCCGGCTTGCCGGTCATCGAACGGTCGCGGCCGGCTGGCGTTCCGTGCTGGCTCCGGTGCTGGCCGGCATCGACGGGCTGGTCGTCGACCTGCGGTCCGGCGCCTACGCGGCATTCGCTCCCGCGCCGGGGGCGGTGACGGTGCGGGTGCTCTCGGAGGCGGTGCCCGGCGACCCGGCGACCCGCAGCATCGTCAGCCATTTCTCCAAGGCCGCCAAGGGTCGACTGGCCCGGGCGCTGGTCGCCACCCGGGCCGAGGTCGGCGACGTGCCCGCCGTCGTCCGGGTGGCCAGGCGGGCGGGACTACGGGTGGAACGGACGGCGGACCGGTCGATCGAGCTGATCACCTGAGCGTCGAGCTGTCCGAGCCGTGCCCGAACGCTGATGCCTCACGATCGACCCACGCCGCATCGCGGCCGGCGGTCGGCATCGGCACGATGGTTACGGCCTGGTGATGACGAAGATCGCGTCCATCGGGTCGGTGGGCACGTCGTGCACGGTCACGTCGCAAAAGCCCGCCTCGGCGAGCATCTGCAGCGCCTTCTGTTCCCCCCAGGCCGTGCCCAGGCCGGCACCGCCCTCGGCGAGGGACACCGTCAGGCAGTGCAGGGTGCTGACCGCGTAGACCACCGGTGCCAGCGGATTCCCGACATTGTCCGCCAGGTTGCTGGACACCCGCGGTTCCTTCATGAAGAACCGACCGCCCGGCACCAGGGCGCGGAAGATGTTGTTCAGCACGGTCTGCGGCTCCGCCTGGTCGTGGATGGCGTCGAAGACGAAGACCGCGTCGAACAACCCGTCGGGATGCAGCCGGGCGGCATCGGTGACCTCGAAGCTCACGTTGGTCAGCCCGTCACCGGCGGCCTCGGCCCGGGCCCGGACGATCGCGAGTTCGCTGCGGTCGTAGCCGACGAAGGTGGAGTAGGGAAAGGCACGCCCCAGTACGGCAAGCGCATGGCCGGTGCCACAGGCAACGTCGGCGACCCGGGCGCCGGCGCCGAGCCGATCGCTCAGGCCCGGCGCAAGAGGCAGCCAGGAGTGGACGAGCTCACTGTCGTAGCCGCCGCGGCCGGCGGCGTCCATGACGTCGGTGAAGTCGGGCTGATAGGCGGCGTAGGGAACCCCGCCGCCCGCTCGGAAGGCCCGGGCAACCTCGGCCACATGTTCGGTCAGGTGGGTGTTGAGCCGGCTCAGCGGCGCGAGGTTCCCCCCGCCCGGGCCGGTCAGGCAGGCGGCACCGGCCGCCGGCAACCGGTAGGTCTGTCCGGCCGGGTCGTAGTCGAAGAAGCCGCCGGTCACCATCGCGCCGAGCCACTCCCTGACATACCGCTCGTGCAGCCCGGCCCGCTCGGCGAGTCCGGAACTGGTCGCCTCACCTTGCCCGGCCGCCTCGAACAGCCCGGTCCGCTGGCCGACGTCGATCATGGCGCTCAGCAGCGCGCCGGTGTAGACGCCCATCAGCCGCCCCGCGAATTCCTCGACCTCGATGTCGGATTCGGTTGTCGTCATGTTCCGAACGGTAGAGGCCGGGCCGCTGCGCGCTCATCGGGCGAATGCCCCCACCCCGACGACGCGTGTGGGTCGGACGACCCATGCGACTACTCGACGCCGGGCGCCGTCAGGCCGTGCCCGACCGCGTATGCCGCCGCCGCGGCGCGGGTGGACAACCCGCATTTGGTGAAGATGTTCGACAGGTGCCTGGCCACCGTCTTGTGGCTGATGAAGAGGGCCTCGCCGATCTGATGGTTGGTGCGTCCGGCGGCGACCAGCGCAAGGATCTGCGCCTCTCGCTCGGTCAGGCCATCCGGTAGCGGGCCCGACCGCCGGCTCCCGGCCAGTCGCGCATCCCGCGTGGCGCCCAGCCGGGCGAACACCTCTGCCGCCGCCTGCAGCGCGTTGTCCGCGCCGGACGCATCACCCAGGGCGGTCAGTGATCGCGCGATGAGCAGCCGCACTCGCGCCGCCGGGTAAGGGGCGTCCAGGTCACGCCAGGCCCGCCACGCGGAATGCAGGATGGGCAACGCCTGCGCCGGTTGGTCCCGGGCCAGCAGGATCGTTCCTCGGGCCTGCGCGGCCAACCCGGCAAGGCCGGCGGTCGGATAGCGGGCGGCGATCTGCTCGAGTTCGCCCGCCGCCTGCGCGGCCCGGTCCAGATCGCCTGTGGTCACCGCGACCTCGACCTGGGCCGGCAGCAGGCGAGCCCGGGCGAGCGGTCGCTCGCCGACCGCGGCCAGCGCGGTGTCGAGCATTGCCGCGGCGCCCGGGGCGTCCCGCAGGGCCAGCCGTAGCAGGGCCAACGCCGGCTGCGGATCGCGCCCCAACCGATCCGCCTGCCGTAGGTGCTCCTGCGCCGCCGGCAGGTCGCCGCGCAGCAGCCGGATCTCGCCGATCGTGTAGTGCGCCTCGGCGACGCTGTCGACCTGGATGTCCCGCAGGTCCACGCACACCCGATCGGCGTCCCGCTCGGCGCGGTCCCACTCACCGGCCAGCTGATCGAGCTGGGCGCGGTGCACCCGGCATATCCCGGTGAACAGCACCGCGGGTGGCAACGACTCGCACCAGCGGGCGAGCACATCGGTCCATTCCCGCATCCGGCCGTAGTCCATCACCTCGTGGCAGGCTGCCACGAGGTTGCAGTACACGTTGCCGGCATACGCCGGGTCCATCCGGCCGGATCCGGCGGACAGCATCGCCTCGTCGAGCGCGGCCATGCCGGAGGCGATCCGGCCGTGCCTGACCAGGATGCGTCCCTCGATCATCAGGGCGAGCGTGCACAGGTCCGCATCCGCGAACCGTTCGCCGTCCGCATGCAGCCGACGCGCCAGCTCGACGCCGTCCTCGAGGTCGATGTCCGCGGATCTCGCATCGAGTTCGATCCATCGGGCATAGCAGTGCATGACGCTGTCCGGCAGGTCGTGCAGCAGCCGGTTGAACCGGCTCATCCAGCCCGAACCCCGGACATGCTCGCCGCGCAGGAACCAGGAACCGGCGATGTCGAATGCGGCGTTCGCCGCGCGGTCCGGCCGCCGCTCCGCCAGGTAGCCGAAGTAGGCGTCCTCGTACGCGGACAGCGCGTCCTGTGTCAGGCCCAGCCACCAGTCGGCCGTCGCCAGGCCGTACCGGTCGTCTGCGGTCATCGGATGACCGGAGGCCGCCAGGAACAGGTCACGCGCACGACCCCAGTCGTGGTCTCGGAGCGCCTCGTGCGCCGCCGTCGTGTCGAGCGGTCCCTGGTCCACCACGTCAGCCCGCCGGAGCCAGCACGACCGCGGCGTGCGGGGGCAGGCGAAGGGCGTCGTCGCGCACGACGACGCCCGCCCGGGTGGCCAGCAGCACCTCGCCCGCCGGGGCACCCAGCGGCACCGTGCGCTCCTCGTCGGCCAGGTTGACCGCGATCCGGACCCCGGACCGGTCGACGAGCAGCCATCGCCGGTCGTCGTCGCAGGTGACGTCCACGCCGCCGAACCATGGGTCGGTCAGCTCGGCGCGGGCCCGGCGCAGCGCGATCAGCTCGCGGTACAGGGCGAGCATCCGCGCGTGGTCGCCGCGGGTCGGCTCGGCCCAGTCCAGCTTGGAGTCCCGGAAGGTGGATTCGGCCTGCGGGTCGGGGACCAGGTCACGGTCCCAGCCCATCCGGGCGAACTCCTCGAATCGACCGTCCCGGGTGGAGTCGGCCAGGAACGGGTCGGTGTGCGCGGTGAAGAACTGCCACGGCGTGGACGCCGCCCATTCCTCACCCATGAACAGCATCGGGGTGAACGGCGCGGTCAGCACCAAGACCGCGGCAACGGCAAGGTCGTCCCAGGACAGCTGGGCGGTGAGCCGGTCGCCGGCGGCCCGGTTGCCGATCTGGTCGTGGTTCTGCGAGTAGCCGAGGAATCGCCAGGCCGGGGTGGTCAATGTGTCAACCGCCCGGCCGTGGTCTCGGCCGCGGAAGCTGGAGAACGTGCCGTCGTGGAAGAACGCCCTCTCGATGACCTTGGCGATGTCCGACATGCGGCCGAAGTCGGCGTAGTAACCGTCGGTCTCGCCGGTCAGCGCGACATGCAACACGTGATGGAAGTCGTCGTTCCACTGGGCGGTCAGCCCGTACCCGCCGGCCTCCCGCGGGGTGATCAGCTTGGGATCGTTCAGGTCCGATTCGGCGATCAGCGACAGCGGCCGCCGCACGTGTGGAGCCAGCGCGTCGACCCGCTTGGCGATCTCCTCCAGCAGGTGGGTGGCCGCCCTGTCATTGAGCGCGTGCACGGCATCCAGCCGTAGCCCGTCCACGTGGTAGTCCCGCAACCACATGACGACGTTGTCCAGGATGTACCGGCGTACCTCGCCGGAGTCCGGACCGTCCAGGTTGATGCTGTCGCCCCACGGACTGCCGCCTGCGGCGGGATTGAGATACGGCCCGAACAGCGGGATGTGATTACCGCCGGCGCCCAGATGGTTGTAGACGACGTCCTGGATGACGCCGATGCCGCGCTGGTGGCACGCGTCGACGAAGCGCTGGTACGCGCGTGGTCCGCCATAGCCGTCCTGCACGGCGAACCACAGCACGCCGTCGTAGCCCCAGTTGTGCGTGCCGGCGAACGCGTTGACCGGCAGCAGTTCCACCATGTCGACGCCGACCGACTGCAGATGGTCGAGCCGGCCGATGGCGGCGTCCAGCGTGCCCTCCGGGGTGAAGGTGCCGACGTGCAACTCGTAGACGATGCTGCCGGCCAGTCGCCGGCCGGTCCAGGCGGCGTCTTTCCATTCGTACTCGGTCGGGTCGAAGATCCGGGTGGGTCCGTCGACGCCGTCCGGTTGCCAGCGGGACCGGGGATCCGGGCGGACGGTGGCGTCGTCGCCGAGCCGGAACCCGTAATCGCTCAGGCCTTCCGGTGCCGGCACGGTCCACCAGCCACTCTCCGCGGCGACCATCGGGTGCTCGGCGCCGTCGGCCACGAGGCTGACCCGGTCTACGCGGGGCGCCCAGACACGCATCATGCGGGGCATCATCACCTCCCCGCTCACCTCCTCGTGAGTGGAACGCCGGGTGCGATCAGGAGTCCCGGACCAGCAGGGCGACCGGGTAGGCGTCCAGCAGGTCGGCGACGGCGATGTGCCCGGAACCCTGCGGCCGCGCGGTGAGCTCGTCCCGCCATTCGCCGGGTGGCAGGTGCAGCACGGTGTCCCGCCAGCCGCCCGCGGCGGTCAGGCCGACCGGCAGCCGGGTCACCACCGCGAGCACCCCACCCCGGTCGAAGGCGAACACGTGCTCGGTGGCCGGCCCGTCGGACGCGACGGCGGCGTATCCGGTGAACAGGTCGGGTCGGTCGCGCCGCAGCCGCAGCGCCCGGCTGGTGACCAGCAGCTTGACCGCCCCGGTTGCGTCCACCGGTGGTCGCCAACCCTCGTCGAGCCGGGCCAGCAGGTCAATCCGCGCCGGATAGTCGACCGGGCGGCGGTTGTCCGGATCCACCAGCGACAGGTCCCACAGCTCGCTGCCCTGGTAGACGTCCGGCACTCCAGGGGCGATCAGCTGGACCAGCTTGGCGGACAGGGAGTTCGAACGGCCGGGACCGATGAGATCGGCGGCTACGGCCGTGACGTCCCGGTGGAGGTCCGCGTCGTCGAACACGGCGTCGACGAGGGCGTGCAGCCGCTGCTCGAACGCGGGGTCCGGGTCGATCCAGGCGGTGGAAACACCGGCCTCCCGCGCCGCCTTCTCGGCGAAGGCGTGCAGCCGATCCCGTTCGATCGGCCAGGCCCCGACGACGGCCTGCCAGATCAGGTTGGCCAGCGCGCCGTCGCCCAACGGCGCCAACCGGTTCCACCGGCGGACGGTGGCCGCCCACTGCCGGGGCCGTTCGGAGATGACCGAGATCCGGGCGCGGACGTCCTCGGCCCGCTTGGTGTCGTGGGTGGACAGGGCGGTCATGGTGTGCGGCGACTGGGCAAGACGCCGCGCGTGCACGTCGTGCAGCGCCTGCGGGGCGAGCGCGAAATCGCCTGGCTCGCCGCCCACCTCGGTCAGGCTGGTCAGCCGGCTCCACCGGTAGAACGCGCAGTCCTCGACGCCCTTGGCCATCACCATGCCTGACGTCTGCTGGAACCGGGTGGAGAACTCCGTGCCGAGGTCCCGAAGCCGCCGGTCCAGTTCGGCCAGGGTGTCGGCCAGTTCCGGACGCGCGGTGGTCGCCCGTTGCACGGCCTCGGTCAGCTGATCGGCGCCGATCGGCAGGTAGGTGCGGTAGACCGACAGCGAGCCGAGCAACTCCGCGATCCCGTCGTCGGCGTCCCGGATCTCGGGGACCAGGCGGGCCAGCCGCAGCACCTCCGACCGCAGCGGCCCGTCGGCGACCGCCCGCTTGGTGGACCGGGTCATCGCCTGCCAGTCGACGGTCAGGCCGCCGCGCAGCTGGGTGTCCAGGACGTCGAGCGCGGGTTCGCCGGTGGGATCGACGAACAGCCGGTCGACCGCGGCGAGCGCGTCGTACCCGGTGGTGCCCGCGCATACCCAGGACGCCGGCAGCGTCTCGTCACCCTCCAGGATCTTCTCCACCAGCACGTACCGGCCGTCGGTCAGCGCAGCCAGGTCGTCCAGGTACCTGCCCGGATCAGCCAACCCGTCCGGATGGTCGATGCGTAGCCCGTCGACCCAGCCCCGCTCGATCCATCGCCTGACCTCGGCGTGCGAGGCGGCGAACACCTCGGGCAGCTCCACCCGGATCGCGGCCAGGTCGTTCACCACGAAGAACCGCCGGTAGTTCAGCTCGGCGTCCGCCCGCCGATAGTTCATCAGCTCGTAGTGCTGACGTGCCAGCACCTCTCGCGGCGTCCCGGTGCCGGTGCCGGGAGCGATGGGCAGCCGGTGATCGTGGTACCACAGCGCACCGTCCTGCACCCGCAGGGCATCGAGTTCGTCGTCCCGATCGCCACTGCCGTCGCCGAGGATCGGCAGCCGCACCTTCCCGCCCGACACCCCCCATTCGATGTCGAAGTACCCGGCGTAGGGCGAGTCCTGGCCGTGCGTGAGCACGTCCCACCACCACACCGACGCCTCGGGGGTGGCCACCCCGACGTGGTTGGGCACGATGTCGACCAGCACCCCGTGTCCCGCGCCGTGCGCAGCGTCGGCGATCCGCCGGAGTCCGGAGTCGCCGCCCCGGTCCGGGTCCACCTCGCCGTGGTCGACCACGTCGTAGCCGTGGCCCGATCCGGCCTCCGCGGCCAGGATGGGAGACAGGTAGACCCAGTCGACTCCCAGCGCGGTCAGGTAGGGCACCAGGTCCGCGGCGTCGGCCAGGGTCCAGTCGGCGGTGATCTGGAGCCGGTAGGTGGAGACCGGGACGGCCGGGTCGGGCTCGGTCATCGTGCCCGCCGGCTACGACTTCTCCGGACGCGGCCGGTCGGCCGGTGCCGGTGCTGCCGCCGGCCCGACGTCCGCCTCATCCGGGACCTGGGTGGTGGCACGGGATTCCGGAACGGACGCGGCGGGAACGGGTGACGACTCCGGCCGCATCGGCACCGGCACCGGCGCCACCGTCGGCACCGCCGCGGCGACCGGACCGGCGACCGCGGGTTCCTCGGCTGCGGCCAACGCCTGCAGCACGACCAGCCCCTTGCTGACCACCGGCACCGACCCACCGCCCGGGATCGAGTCGAGTCTTTCGGGTACCCCGCCGGTGTCGATCACCAGCCGCCAGGCGGGGGCGAACTCCTCCGGTGGCAGCACCCAGTCCATGCCCTCGTCGTGCGCGTTGAACAGCAGCAGGAACGAGTCGTCGACCACTCGCTGCCCCCGGGTGTCGGTGCCGCGGATCCCGTTGCCGTTGAGGAACATCCCGACCGACCGGCCGAAGCCGGCGCCCCAGTCCTCGGGTTTCATCAACGCGCCCCCCGGCGTCATCCACACGATGTCCGGCAGCGGCTCACCGGCGGCGTGGCCGACCGGCCGGCCGTCGAAGAACCGGCGGCGACGGAACGTCGGGTGCTGGCGGCGCAGCCGCGTGACCGACGCGGTGAACTCGATCAGCGCGTCGTCGGCGTCGAGCCAGTGCACCCAGGTCAGCTCCGAGTCCTGGCAATAGCAGTTGTTGTTGCCCAGCTGGGTACGGCCCAACTCGTCGCCGTGCGCGATCATCGGCACACCCTGGGACAGCAGCAGGGTCGCCAGGAAGTTGCGCTGCTGCCGGGCGCGCAAGGTCAGCACACCTGGGTCGTCGGTGGGGCCCTCGACACCGCAGTTCCAGGACCGGTTGTGCGACTCGCCGTCCCGGTTGCCCTCGCCGTTCGCCTCATTGTGCTTCTCGTTGTAGGACACCAGGTCCCGCAGCGTAAAGCCGTCATGGGCGACGACGAAGTTGATGGACGCGACGGGACGACGGCCCGAGTACTCGTACAGGTCGGCCGATCCGGTCAGCCGCGAGGCGAATTCACCCAGGGTGGCGTGTTCCCCGCGCCAGAAGTCGCGAACCGTGTCCCGGTACTTGCCGTTCCACTCCGTCCACTGCGGAGGAAAGTTACCGACCTGGTAGCCACCGGGCCCGATGTCCCAGGGCTCGGCGATCAGCTTGACCTGGGAGACCACCGGGTCCTGCTGCACGAGCTCGAAGAACGTGGATAGCCGGTCCACGTCGTAGAACTCCCGGGCCAGGGTCGCGGCCAGGTCGAAACGGAAGCCGTCGACGTGCATCTCGGTCACCCAGTAGCGCAGCGAGTCCATGATCAGCTGCAGCGAGTGCGGGTGCCGGACGTTCAACGAGTTACCCGTGCCGGTGTAGTCCATGTAGTAACGCTTGTCGTCCTCGACCAGTCGGTAGTAAGCGCCGTTGTCGATGCCTTTGAACGACAGCGTGGGCCCCAGGTGGTTGCCCTCCGCGGTGTGGTTGTAGACGACGTCCAGGATCACCTCGATGCCCGCGGTGTGCAGCGACTTGACCATCGCCTTGAACTCCTGCACCTGCTGTCCGCGGTCGCCGAATGCGCTGTACGCGTTGTGCGGGGCGAAGAATCCGATGGTGTTGTAACCCCAGTAGTTCGACAGGCCCTGGTCGAGCAGGGTGGCGTCCTGCACGAACTGGTGCACCGGCATCAGCTCGATGGCGGTGACACCGAGTCGGGTGAGGTGGTCGACGATCGCCGGATGGGCCACACCGGCGTAGGTGCCGCGCTGGCTCGCCGGCACCTCGGGATGCAACTCGGTCAGTCCCTTGACGTGCGCCTCGTAGATGAGGCTGTCCGCGTAGGGGATCCGCAGCTGCCGGTCGCCGGTCCAGTCGAAGAACGGGTTGATCACGACGCCATACATCATGTGCGGCCCCGAGTCGGCGTCGTTGCGGCTGTCCGGCTCGCCCATGTTGTAGCCGAACAGCGCCGGATCCCAGTCGATCGCGCCGGCCACCGCCTTGGCATACGGGTCGAGCAGCAGCTTGTTCGGGTTGCACCGGGAGCCGTGGCGCGGCTCGTACGGGCCGTGCACCCGGTAGCCGTACCGCTGGCCGGGCTGCACGGTCGGCAGGTAGCAGTGCCACACGTAGCCGTCGACCTCCGGCATCCGGATCCGGGTCTCGCCGCCACGCTGTCCGATCAGGCACAGCTCCACCTCGGTGGCCGCCTCGCTGAAGATCGCGAAGTTGGTCCCGGTCCCGTCGAACGTCGCACCCAGCGGATACGGTCGACCCGGCCAGATCTCCATCGATGCTCCTGCCTGCCGTCGTGCTCAGTGATCCGTCGCCGCCGGACGACCGTCCGGCCGGTCGACCCCACGCTGCGCCGCCTGCCCGATCACCCTATCCGCGGGGCAGCGCGCGGACCTGCCGGCCGACGAAGCCGCGGCCCGCTGTCGGCCCGTTCGATTACCCTCGCCGATGTGCCGGATCCAGCCGTCTACCGCCCCGCCCCCGGCACGGTCCCGGACTCGCCCGGCGTCTACAAGTTCCGCGACCCGAAGGGCCGGGTCATCTACGTCGGCAAGGCCAAGAGCCTGCGGCAGCGGCTGAACTCGTACTTCGCCGACGTCGCCGCGCTGCACCCGCGGACCGCGCAGATGGTGACCAGCGCCGGCAGCGTGGAGTGGACCGTGGTGTCCACCGAGGTCGAGGCGCTGCAGCTGGAATACAACTGGATCAAGGAGTTCGACCCGCGGTTCAACGTCCGCTACCGGGACGACAAGTCCTACCCGTTCCTGGCGGTGACGGTGGGGGAGGAGTACCCGCGATTGCAGGTGATGCGCGGCGCCCATCGCAAGGGTGTGCGCTACTTCGGCCCGTATGCGCACGCCTGGGCGATCCGGGAGACCCTGGACCTGCTGCTGCGAGTGTTCCCGGCCCGTACCTGCTCGGCCGGGGTGTTCCGCCGGTCCGCGCAGATCGGCCGGCCCTGCCTGCTCGGGTACATCGGCAAGTGTTCGGCGCCGTGCGTTGGCCGGGTGACCGCCGACGAGCATCGGGAGATCGTGGACGGCTTCTGCGACTTCATGGCGGGCAAGGCCGATCCACTGATCCGCCGGCTGGAGAAGCAGATGACGGCGGCCGCGGCCGACCTGGACTTCGAGCGGGCGGCCCGGCTGCGGGACGACCTGGCCGCCGTGCGGCGGGCGGTGGAGAAGCAGGCGGTGGTGTTCGGGGACGGCACCGACGCCGACGTGGTCGGCATCGCCGCGGACGAACTGCTCGCCTCCGTGCAGATGTTCCACGTCCGGGACGGGCGGGTACGTGGCCAGCGGGGCTGGATCGTCGACGTGGACGCGGATGTCGACGGGGCAACTGACGCCGATAGCGCCGCAGGGCTCCCGTCACTGGTGGAGAACTTTCTGCTGCAGTTCTACGGGGACCAAGCGGCGAACGAAGGGGGCCACAGCGCCCGCTCGGCCGCGGTGCCGCGGGAGATTCTCGTTCCCGTGTTGCCCAGCCAGGACGCCGGCACCCACGACGAACTCGTGTCCTGGCTGTCCGCGCTTCGCGGGTCCAGGGTGTCACTGCGGGTGGCCCAGCGCGGCGACAAGCGGGCGCTGGCCGAGACGGTCGCCCGCAACGCCAAGGAGGCGCTGACCCAGCACCGGCTCAAGCGCGCCGGCGACCTGACCGCGCGGTCCGCGGCGCTTTCCGAACTCGGCGGCACCCTTGGCATGGACGTGGCGCCGCTGCGGATCGAGTGCATCGACGTCTCGCACGTTCAGGGGACCGACGTGGTCGCCTCGCTGGTCGTCTTCGAGGACGGGCTGCCCAAACGCAGCGACTACCGGCGGTTCGCCATCCGTGACCGGCCCGGCGACGACGTCGCCTCGATCGCCGAGGTGGTCCGGCGCCGGTTCACCTACCAGGCCCGCGCCGCGGACGGTGCCGGTGAACCCACCGACCCTGGCGGACAGATCACCGGGACCGACGAGTCGCCGGTGCCCGCCGGCATCGACCCGGCCACCGGCCGGGTCCGACGGTTCGCCTACCCGCCGCAGCTGCTCGTCGTCGACGGGGGAGCGCCCCAGGTGAACGCCGCCGCCACGGTGCTCGCCGAACTGGGCGTCGTCGACGTCACGGTGTGCGGTCTGGCGAAGCGGCTGGAGGAGGTGTGGCTGCCGTTCCAGGACGAGCCGGTGATCTTCCCGCGCACCAGCGAGGCCCTCTACCTGCTGCAGCGCCTGCGGGACGAGGCGCACCGGTTCGCCATCACCTACCACCGGGCGAAACGATCGAAGTCGATGACGGTGTCCGCGCTGGACAACGTGCCCGGTCTCGGCGACGTGCGCCGCAAGGCCCTCGTCCGGCATTTCGGTTCGGTCGCCGCGCTGCGCCGGGCGGGTGTCGAGCAGATCCTCGCGGTGCCCGGTGTCGGCCGACGCACCGCCGAGGCGGTGGTGGCCGCCCTGGCCGGTTCCGCCGGCGGCAAGGACGATACCGTTATCAGTCCGTGATGCAGCGCTCGAGCGGAAGGGGGTCGCGGACGTGGGCTCGACCGAACTGTCTGTCGATGGAACAGCGGATCCGCAGCCCGTCATCCAGGTGGCCATCGTGTCCGGGCTGTCCGGTGCCGGCCGTTCGACCGCCGCCAAGTGCCTGGAGGACATGGGCTGGTTCGTCGTGGACAACCTGCCGCCCGAGCTGATCAGCACCATGGTCGACCTTGGCTCGCGGACCAGCGGCGACGTCACCCGGATCGCCATCGTGCTCGACGTCCGGTCGCGGGCGTTCACCGAGGACCTGGCCGCCGTGATCAAGGATCTCGACGCCCGCGGCTACCGGCCACGCGTGCTGTTCCTGGAGGCGAGCGACGCCGCGCTGATCCGCCGCTACGAGGCCAACCGCCGCAAGCACCCCCTGCAGGGCGCCGGGCGGCTGGCGGACGGGGTCGCCGCGGAACGCACCGTGCTCGAACCGCTCCGGCAGGAGGCGGACGTCGTCATCGACACCTCCGAACTGTCCGTGCACCAACTGCGGGCCGAGGTGGAGCGTGCGTTCGGGCACGCCTCACCGGAACGCAAGGCGTCCTTGACCGTGGTCTCGTTCGGCTTCAAGTACGGGCTGCCGCTGGATGCCGACCTGGTCATCGACATGCGCTTCCTGCCCAACCCGCACTGGATCCCGGAGCTGCGCGACCACACCGGGCTCGAGGCGGAGGTCTCCGACTACGTGCTCTCGCAGGAGGGGGCCACCGAGTTCCTCGATCGGTACGTCGACCTGATCGACCTGATCAGCGGCGGCTACCGACGGGAGGGCAAGCGGTACCTGACCCTGGCCGTCGGCTGCACGGGAGGCAAGCACCGCAGCGTCGCGGTGGCCGAGGAACTCAGACGTCGCCTGGATGCGGACACGCTCGCCGTCCAGGTCGTGCACCGCGACCTGGGCAGGGAGTAGTGGGCGGGGCGCGCCGGCCCAGGGTGGTCACCCTCGGGGGCGGCCACGGCCTGCACGTGATGCTCTCGGCTCTTGTGCGGCTGCCGGTGGACATCACCGCGGTGGTGACCGTGGCCGACGACGGCGGATCCTCCGGCCGGCTGCGTCGGGAAGTGCCCGGGATCGTGCCGCCGGGCGACCTGCGGATGGCGCTGACGGCCCTGGCCGCGCCGAGCAAGACGGGCACTCTGTGGAGCACGACGTTCCAGCATCGCTTCCGCGGTGAGGGAGCGTTGGCCGGGCATCCGGTGGGGAACCTGGTCCTGGTGGGACTGAGCAAGGTACTGGGCGATCCGGTCGCCGCCCTCGATGCGGCCGGCGCGATCATGGGCGCACGCGGCCGCGTGCTGCCGATGGCATGCCAGCCGCTGGACATCGTCGCCGACGTCGCCGGGCTGGACGAGGACCCGACGGCCGTGCGCCGGATCCGGGGGCAGGTCGCGGTGGCCAGCACAATGGGTCAGGTGCGCGCGGTCGCCCTCGACCCGCCGGATGCGGCGGCGTGCCCCGAGGCCGTCAAGGCGATCGCGGACGCCGATCTGGTCACGCTCGGGCCGGGCTCCTGGTTCACCAGCGTGCTGCCGCACGTCATGCTCCCCGACCTGGCGTCTGCGATCATCAACAGCCGGGCACACCGGCTGGTGGTGCTCAACCTGGCCGCACAAATGGGGGAGACCGAAGGATTCTCGCCCGAGCAACACCTGCAAGTACTCTCGGAGCACGCTCCCGAGCTCCGGGTCGACTCGGTGCTGGCGGACCGCGCCTGCGTGGCGCTGCCGCAGCGACTCGCGTCGGCCGCGGCCCGGCTGGGATCACATCTGGATCTGCACGATGTCGCGATTCCCGGCACGGCCCGGCACGACCCGGCCGGACTGTCCGCGTCCCTGGTGACGGTGCTGGAGCGGGCGGTGCCGGGATGGACGGCAACCGCGGGCGAACGGGGGGAACGAACGTGAGCACAGGGCGGGCGGGAGAGCTTGCCGACGTGAGCAGCAGGGAGCGGCCGGTATGGCGATGACGTCCTCGGTCAAGGACGAGCTGAGCCGGGTGGCGGTGTCCAAGGTGTCTGCCCGCAAGGCCGAGGTGTCGGCCATGCTCCGGTTCGCCGGCGGACTGCACATCGTGGCCGGCCGGGTGATCGTCGAGGCCGAACTGGACACGGGGGCGGTCGCCCGCAGGCTGCGCAAGGAGATCGCCGACCTGTACGGGCACGCCGCCGAGGTCCAGGTGCTGGCCGCGTCAGGGATCCGCAAGAGCGCACGCTACGTGGTCCGGGTCGTCGGCGGCGGCGATTCGCTCGCCCGCCAGACGGGGCTGATCGACCAGCGCGGCCGCCCCGTCCGAGGGCTGCCGCCGCAGATCGTCGCCGGCTCGGTCGGCGACGCCGAGGCGGCCTGGCGCGGCGCGTTCCTGGCGCACGGCTCGTTGACCGAACCCGGGCGCAGCGCGTCGCTGGAGATCACCTGTCCCGGGCCGGAAGCGGCCCTGGCCCTGGTCGGCGCCGCCCGGCGGATGGGAATCGGCGCGAAGGCCCGCGAGGTCCGCGGGGCCGATCGGGTGCTCGTCCGGGACGGCGACGCCATCGCTGCGCTGCTCACCCGGCTGGGTGCGCACACCTCGATGCTCGCCTGGGAGGAACGCCGGATGCGCCGGGAGGTCCGGGCGACCGCCAACCGGCTGGCCAACTTCGACGACGCCAACCTGCGCCGCTCGGCCCGGGCGGCGGTGGCCGCGGCGGCCAGGGTCGAGCGCGCCCTGGCGATCCTCGGCGAGGGTGCCCCCGACCATCTGAGCCAGGCCGGCAGGCTGCGCATCGCCCACGGCCAGGCGTCGCTGGAGGAATTGGGTCAGCTGGCCGACCCGCCGATGACCAAGGACGCGGTCGCCGGGCGGATCCGCCGGCTGCTGACCATGGCCGACAAACGTGCGGCCGAGCTCGGCATCCCGGATACCGAATCGGCGGTCACGGCGGAGATGTTGGACGGCTGACCGGGTCGGGCGAAGATGAACTTCCGGTGAATCGCCGGGGCCGCTCCCGCCTTCCACTGATCGGAATCGGCGCAGGTGGTGGCCGTGGCCAGGGTCGTCGGTCCGGCGCCCGGGAGGACGTCGGACCCGAACGGTTCGGACCGTTCGTCCCTAATCCGGGGCCCGCCCCCCAGCCGACATGCCACCCCGTTGCCGTCCCGATACAGTGAATCCGGCAACGCTCCCAAGGACGTGGGCGAAGTCTCTTGATCGATCCCGCCGGGGTCAGTGCGACCCTGCTGAGGGAACCCCATAGAGGAGGGCGGACAGACGTGACTGTGCGCGTCGGTGTGAACGGATTCGGCCGGAT
>CAYZBB010000119.1:0-18898 GCA_964476495.1 uncultured Actinomycetes bacterium
CAGCCCGTCGGTCGGCCAGCAGTACCGCCGGTAGGCATCGGTGAACGCCTGCGCGTTGGCTGCCCGTTGTCGCGTGCGGTCCAGCAGCTCGACCACGTCGCGCCCGGCGTCGGCGGCGGCCTGCAACACCTGCAGGGCCGCCGGCAGCGCGGCCCGCGCGGCGGCGCCCACGGTGGCGTACCGATCCCTCACCAGCTGGTCCGCCTTGGCGTTCCAAGGCAGCAGCTCGGCGTCCAGCAGCAGCCAGGAGGCGGCGAGATCGTCGAACAGTCCAGCATTCTCGGCGGCCGCGCGCAGCCGGTCGACCATGATCGCGGTCAGCTCGGCCGGGAAGAACGAACGGCCGGTGCGGGTCCACACCTGGCCAACCTCGCCGGCGCCGCCGAACCGGTCGGCGGCCACCGCCGCCGACCGGCAGATCAGGGCAACCGCCCGGGACCCCATGTGCTTCTCCTGGCACAGCACCCGGTCCACACCCTCGGCCCGGTAGTACTCGAACGCCTGATCCGGGTGTTCGAGCAGGCCGGGCCGGGCGGATGACGCGACCGGGCTCATCGTCGGCGGCAGGTAGACCAGCCAGCGCGGGTCGACGGCGAACCGGCTCATCACCTCCAGGGCCGCCGCCGCGTTCTCCTCGCGCACCGAGATCCGCTGCAGATAAGCGGTCTGCACCACGCGGCGCCCGGCGACGTCGGTGATGTCGAGTACCAGCGGGTCCCGCACCGCGGCGACACCCGGAGCGGGGTCGGAGGCGGCGTCCGGGCTGATGTCGGGGTTCGCCGGGAACGGCCGAGCCGGCTCGTAGTACACGGCACCGGCCGGCACCGACACCAGTTCCCGCTCCGGGTAGCGCAGCGCGGTCAGCCGGCCGCCGAACACGCACCCGGTGTCCAGGCACAGCGTGTTGTTGACCCATTCCGGCTCCGGGACCGGGGTGTGGCCGTAGAGCACCATGGCGCGGCCGCGGTACTCCTGCGCCCACGGGTGCCGCACCGGCAACCCGTACTCGTCGGTCTCCCCGGTGGTCTGCCCGTACAGGCAGAACGTGCGGACCCGGCCCGACGCCCGGCCGTGGTACTTCTCGAGCAGCCCGGCGTGCGCGACCACCAGCTTCCCGTCGTCGAGCACGTAGTGGCTGATCAGCCCATCCAGGAAGGCATGGGCGGCGTCGCGGAACTCGGCCGGTTCGGCGGCGAGTTGCGCCAGCGATTCGGCCAGCCCGTGCGTCACCTGCACGTTGCGGCCGGCCAGAGCCCGGACGAGCTTGTGCTCGTGATTGCCGGGCACGCACAGCGCGTTGCCCGACGCCACCATGCCCATCACCAGCCGGAGCACTCCGGGGGTGTCCGGCCCGCGGTCGACCAGGTCGCCCAGGAACACCGCCCGCCGGTCCGCGCACCGGGCGTCCACCGCCAGGCCGTGCTCGTCCCGCACGATCCGGTAACCCAGTTCGACGAGCAGGGCTTCGAGCTCGGCCCGGCAGCCGTGGATGTCGCCGATGACGTCGAACGGGCCGTGTTCGTCCCGCCGGTCGGCGTACAGCCTGGTGCGAGTGAAGCGCACGTCGGCGATCTCGTCGACGCCGCGCAGCGTGTGCACGGTGCGGAAGCCCTCGCGGGCCAGCCCGCGCAGCCCTCGCCGCAGCTGGTCACGCTGACGCCGGACCACCTGCGGGCCGAAGTCCCGGTCCGGTCGGGATGCGTTGCGGTCCAGGCACACCCGCTCCGGGACGTCCAGCACGACGGCGACCGGCAGCACGTCGTGCTCGCGGGCCAGCGCGACCAGCTTGCGGCGCGCCTCGGGCTGCACGTTGGTGGCGTCGACGACGGTGAGCCGCCCGGCGGCCAGCCGCAGGCCGACGATGTACTCCAGCAGCTGGAAGGCGAGCGGTGTTGCGCTCTGGTCGTTCTCGTCGTCGGCTACCAATCCGCGACAGAAGTCGGAGGAGATCACCTCGGTCGGCCGGAAGTGCGTGCGGCCGAACGTCGACTTGCCGGAGCCGGTGACGCCGACGAGCACGACCAGGCTCAGCTCGGGGATCGGCAGGTCCCGGGTCACGACGTGCTCTTGGTGAAGATGGCCAGCTGGGTGGGCGGGCCGACCTCGGGGTCATCCTCGCCGACCGGCAGAAACTCTGCGGTGTAGGCGAACTCGACACAGACGTGGTCGGCCCAGGCGCGGAACTGCGCCCGGGTCCATTCGAATCGGTGGTCGCGGTGCCGCATCGTGCCGTGGGCCAGCGACTCGTACCGCACGTTGTGCTCGGCGTTCGGGGTGGTGACGACGACCGTCCCGGGCGCGGCGAAGCCGAACACGCAGCGTTCCAGGGCCGCCAGCCGGGGCGGGTCGACGTGCTCGATCACCTCCATCAGCACGGCGGCGTCGAGCCCGGCCAGCCGCTCGTCGCGGTAGGTCAGCGCCGACTGGAAGATCTCCAACCGGGCCCGTTCCAGCTCCCCCATCCGGTCCAGATGCAGTCGCTGGGCGGCGATCTGCAGCGCCCGGGCCGACACGTCGACCGCGACGATCCGGCGCAGCGCGCGCTCGGCCAGCAGGTCCCGCACGAGAGCGCCTTCGCCGCAGCCGAAGTCGCCGACGCTGGTCGCGCCGCTGGTCCGGACCGCGGCGAGCACCGCGCCGCGCCGCTGGTCCGCCAGCGGCACCGACCGGTGCGGCCGCGGTTCGTCGAGCTCGTCGAACTGCGCGGGCGAGGCGTCGTCGACCTCGGCCAGCCGGGCCAGCGCGCTGCGGGTCAGCGCGGGTTGGTGTGCCAGGTAGCGGTGGGTGATCAGGGCCCGATCGGGGTGCTCGGCCAGCCAGCCCTTGCCGGCCCGGACCAGTTTGTCAACCTCGTCCTCCGAAACCCAGTAGTGCTTGGCGTCGTCGAGCACCGGCAACAGTACGTACAGCTGCCGCAACGCGTCGGACAGCCGTTGCTCACCGCTCATGTGCACGTCCAGGTACGGCGAGTCGCCCCACTCGGGAAAGCCCGGATCGAGCGGCGACGCCGCCGCGCGCACCAGCCAGCCCAGCGGTTCGACGAGACGTCGCAGCAGTCCGGCACCGCCGCGGCAGGGCAGCGACGGGACGTGGATCTGCAGCGGGATCGGCGTGTCCACCAACTCCGGTCGGGCCTGGCACCGGCCGTTGATCGCGGTGCCGAATACGTCCTTGAGTGCCAGCGCGAGCATGCTCCCGGCGGCGTACGGACCGTCGCCGACGTACGACGCCAGCGCGAAACCGTCTGCCTGCGCGCGCTTCCCGCGACGCGCGAGCCGGATCGGGTCCACCTCCAGCACTAGCGCCACAGTGCATCGCTCGTCCGTCGCCTCGGGGTAGAACACGTGCGCCACGCCGGCCGACTGCGGGAACGACTGCACCCGCTCCGGGTGCTTGTGCAGCAGGAAGCCCAGGTCGGTCGCGGGCCGGTGGGTGGTGGTGACGGTGAGCAGCACGGGTCCGCAGTCTTCCAGGTGACGGCCCTACCAGGCCGGCCGGACCGTTCGCGTCGCGGTCCCCCGAGCTGTCCGCAGGCTCGACCGGGACCGGGTCCGGGCGTCCTGCGGGTCGGGCAGCGGATCAGGCCGGCTCTGGCCTGATCGGGAAGATCAGGCAGGTCGAGGTGGCGTGGGCGAGCAGCCGGTCGCGGCCGTCGAGGAGCCGGGCCTCGGCGGCCGCGGTGCGCGATCCTGCACTGAGGAGTGTTCCGACACAACGGATCCGACCGCCACCCGCGCGAACCGGGCGGAGGAACCTGGTGTTGAGGTCCAGGCTGGTGTAGCCGGTGCCGGCCGGCAGCGTGGTGTGCACCGCGCAGCCGCAGGCCGTGTCCAGCAGTGCGGCGATTACCCCGCCGTGCACGGTGCCGAGCGGGTTCATGTGGAACTCGGCCGGGTCGAGTTCCACGGTCACCCGGCCGGGCTCGACGGTGAAGTCGGCGAAGTCCAGCGTGGAGGAGATGGGCGGCGACGGCACCCGGCCCTGGACCATCGCCTCCAGGAACTCCAGGCCGCTGAGCGTGGGCAGGGACGCAAGTGCGATCGCCGGATCGTCCCAGCGGTGCTCGCGGGCACGGCCGACGGCCGGCGTCTGAGTCTGCAGCATGAACGCAGCCTCGCATCTCCAGCTGAGTTTTACAAGTGAACTCAGCTGGATACGATGCCGCAATGACCGCACCGGAGGCGTTGCAGTGGTCCGTCGACAACTGCACGATCCAGCGGAGCCTGGACATCATGGGCGATCGCTGGTCGTTGATCGTGCTCCGTGAGGTGTTCCAGGGCATCCGCCGATTCGACGACATGACCGTGCGCACGGCGATCCCGCGGCAGGTGCTCACCGCCCGGCTCCGGCGGCTGGTGGACGACGGGATCCTGCGTCGTGCGCCCTACCGGGTGCCCGGCCAGCGGCAGCGGCACGAATACCGGCTCACCGACAAGGGTCTCGACCTATATCCGGTGCTGATCGCGCTGCAGGAGTGGGGCAACCGCTACCTGGCGGACCCGGCCGGCCCGCCGATCGAGTTCGCGCACCGGGAGTGCGGCGAGCGGGTGCAGCTGCTGCTTCGGTGCGAGGCCGGGCACGAACTGGCGTCGAACCGCCAGGTCGCCGGACGGATCGGGCCGGGTGCCATGCGGCGGTCAGCAGGCGCGAGCCGGGTGCTGCCGCAGGGCGTCGTCGATGCGTCCCAGCAGCCGTGACTTCGGTTGTGCGCCCACGATCGTCGCGACCGGTTCACCGGCAACGAACAGGATCAGGGTCGGCAGCGACATGACGCGATACCGGGCGCCGAGGACCGGGTTGGCGTCGTAGTCCACCGACCGGACGGTCAGGCTGCCGGCTCGCTCGGCCGCGATCTTCTCCAGCACCGGCGCGATCATGTGACACGGCGGGCACCACTGCGCCCAGAAATCGACCAGCACCGGCTCCGGCCGGGCCAGCACGTCGTCGGTGAAGGTCTCGTCCGTCACTGCCCGGACCGGCGTGTCCTGCATGCTCATGCTCCCTGCGTCCCGTTGATCTCCGATGTGGCCGCCGCGCGGCAGCCGACGACGGTGCGTGCGGCGGCGGCCGCCTGCCTGGTCAGCAGGGCCGCCCGGATCGCCTGCAGCCGCCCGATCTGCGCGTCGACCTCGGCCAGCTTGCGGCCGTACATCTCGTACGAGTCGGCGCAGGAATCCGATGTGTCGTTCCCGGCGCGCAGGCACTCGACGAACGGCCGGGTTTCCTCCAGGCTCAGCCCTTCCGCCTGCAGCGTTCGGATCTCGGCCACCACCTGCACGTCGTGCTCGTCGTACTTGCGATAGCCGTTGGCCGACCGCTCCGCAGGCAGCAGGCCCTGCGACTCGTAGAAGCGCAACGCCCGGGTGGTGGTCCCGGCCCGCCGCGCAGCCTCGCCGATCCTCATGTCGACGACCGTAGACATTGACGCGCGGGTCAAGGCAAGCCCGGCCGCAGACTCCACGGACGGCCCGGGGAGCTTCACCGAACCCGAACAATCCCCGGACCATCACCGCAAATCCGCGCCCGACGCTGGTCCCTGTCGGGCGTCCGCCCGGCAGATCGAGGGAGGACCGATGGCGAAGAGCGCGTACTGGAGTGCGGCGGGTGGCGCGGTGGCCGCGGTGGCGCTGGCGACGACGGTGGCGCTGGCGGTGCCGGCGGCGGCGGAGCCGGTGGCCGGGCGGGCGATGCCGGCCGCGGACGTGGCGACGACGGCGGTTGCCCTGGCCGCCGGCAACGGGCCCGAGCTGTGCGAGCGCATCGACCGGGCGTTGACCCGGCGCCAGCAGTTCCAGACCCGGTTGCACGGCGACGCGAACACCCGCGGGTCCATCGCCTGGCTGCAGGCCACGTCGCAGGCGCTGGCCGCCACCAACCCCGAGCTGTCCAAGCTGCTGGCCGACGTGGCCGCGCTGCGCTCGCAAGCGGCGGAGTCGGCGGCCACGATCATCGCGGACCTGCAGGCGGTGCAGCAGGCTCAGTGCGGCTGACAGCAGCGGGTGCGTTCGCCGCCAAGGCCCCGACCGGCGAGAGTTGATGCATGCCCACATCCGAGAACACGCCGAGCGACCGGGGACTGGTCGTGGTGGTGGAGGACGAGTCGGTGATCGCCGACGTGATCCGCCGCTACCTGACCACGGCCGGGTTCGGTGTTCGGATCTGCCGGACCGGCCAGGACGGGATGGTCGCCGTCCGGACCGACCGGCCGGTGGCGGTGGTGCTGGACATCGGCCTGCCGGACATGGACGGCCTGGACCTGTGCCGGCGGATGCGTGAGGCCGGGGACTGGACGCCGGTCCTGTTCGTCACCGCTCGCGACGAGGACGTGGACCGGATCCTCGGGCTGGAACTGGGCGGTGACGACTACCTGGTCAAGCCGTTCAACCCGCGGGAGCTCGTGGCTCGGCTGCGCGCGGTGCTGCGCCGATCGGGTGGCCGGGCCGTCGCCGGCGGTGCGGTGCTGCGGGTCGGACAGGTACGGATCGACCCGGGTCGGCGCAGGGTCTGGGTCGACCCGGATGCCGGCGCCGGGCACGACGAGCCACGCGAGGTGGAGCTGACCGCGACCGAGTTCGACCTGCTGCTGTACTTGGCCCGGCATCCCGGAAGGGTCTTCGAACGGGCCGGCCTGCTCAGCTCCGTCTGGGGATACGCGACCGCGGCCGGAGCCCGCACCGTCGACGTGCACGTCGCCGCGTTGCGCGCCAAACTCGGTGCAGCCAGCCCGATCCGAACGGTCCGCGGGGTCGGTTACGCCGCCGACGAGCGATGACGACCAGGCCGCCACCCCCGGGCCTGCCGGCCCGCCGGCCGCGAACCACCCTCGCGGTCCGGGTCACGCTGCTCGTGGTCGCTGTCGCCGTGCTGGTGGCGGCGGTGGCGGCCGTGGTCGGGGTGCTGCTGGTCCGGCGCAGCCTGCTCGACAGCTCTGTCGAGTCGCTGGCCGACCGGGCCGACCTGGTCCAGGCGCAGCTCGTCGCGGACCCGTCGGCGCGTGCGGAGATCCTCGCGTCGACGGCAACCGCGTTGAGTGGCCAGGAGACCTCGGTGGTCGTCATCGGTCCCGACGGGTCACTTTCGGGGGGTAGCTCGGACTCCGTTCGCGCCGCCAGGCAGGCGGGCGTGGGCGAGGCGGTCAGCGGGCGGTCGGTGTCCGGGCGGGCGGTGGCCGGCGGCGAACTGCAGCTGGTGGAGGCCCGCTCGTCCGCATCCGGCGGGTTTGCGCTGGTCACGCCCGCGGACGTGGCTGCAGAGACCCGGCGCACGGTGGAGGGACGGCTGATCTGGGCGGTGCTGGCCGGGCTGGTCGCCGCGGCGCTGATCGGGCTGCTGATCGCGAGGCTGGTGTCCGCGCCGCTACGGCGGACCGCGGAGCTGGCTCGGGAGATGGGCCGCGGTGCGCGCGATGTGCGGGTCCCGGTGACCGGGCCGCGGGAGGTCGCCGACGTCTCGATCGCCGTCAATGGCCTGGCGGATGCGTTGCAGCACAGCGAGTCCCGGCAGCGTGATTTCCTGGCCTCGGTCTCCCACGAGCTGCGCACGCCGCTGGCCGGGATCGGCGGACAGGCGCAGGCATTGGTGGACGGCCTGGTCCCTGCGTCGGAGCAGGCGCAGGTGGGCGGGCTGATCCGGACCGAGGCGGCCCGGATGGACCGGCTGGTATCCGACCTGCTCGACCTGGCGCGGCTCGGCGCGGACACCTTCACACTCGACCTGCAACCGGTCGACCTGGCTGCGTTGGCGCGAGAGATGGCGCAGGTCTGGCAGCCCCGCTGCGACGCGGCAGGAGTGCCGCTGGTGCTCGAATTTCCGCCGGGCGCGGTGCCGGTCCGGACGGATCCGCGACGCCTGCGGCAGGTGCTGGACGGGCTCGCCGACAATGCGCTTCGGGTGCTGTCCGCGGGCCGGCCACTGGTGCTGTCGCTGGCCGTCGAGCCGGCGGGGCCAGTGCTCGCCGTCCGGGACGGCGGGCCCGGGCTCGCGGCGGAGGATTACCCGGTGGCGTTCGAGCCGGGCGAGCTCAACCGCCGGTACCGGGGACGCCGGCCCACCGGTGCCGGCCTCGGCCTGGCGCTGGCCAAGGGGCTGGTGGAGCGGCTGGGCGGGACGATCACCGCGTCGCCGGCGCCGGAGGGTGGGGTGGCCATGACGATCCGGCTGCCGACCGGCACCATGACCCGGTGAACCCTGCCCTGGACGAGCTGCTCGCCACCGCCCGGGTGTTCGCGCTGCCGATGGTGCATCGATTCCGCGGCGTCACCGTCCGCGAGGGGGTGCTGCTGCGCGGACCGGCCGGCTGGGGCGAGTTTGCGCCGTTCCGCGACTACTCCGACGAGCAGTGCGTGCCCTGGCTGCGAGCCGCCGTCGAATCTGCGACCACCTCGTGGCCGGCACCCTGCCGGACCCGGGTCCCGGTCAACGTCATTGTCCCGGTCATCGATCCGGCGCGGGCGGCTGACCTGGTGGCCGCGTCCGGCTCCCACACCGCCAAGGTGAAGGTGGCCGATCCGGGTACCGACCCGGCGGCCGACCTCGCCCGGGTCGCCGCGGTTCGCCGGGCCCTCGGCCCGGGCGGCAGCATCCGGGTCGACGCGAACGGGGCCTGGACCGTGGACGAGGCGGTGGACGCGATCGCCCGGCTGGACGACGCCGCGGGCGGCCTGCAGTACGTGGAACAGCCCTGCCGCACCCTGGCCGAACTCGCCGCGGTGCGTGCGCGGGTCCGCCCGAGGATCGCCGCCGACGAGTCGATCCGCCGGGCCGCCGACCCGTCCGCCGTCCGGCTCGTCGACGCTGCCGACGTCGCCATCGTCAAGGTCGCGCCGCTCGGTGGGGTGCGGGCGGCATTGCATCTCGCACGGGCGGCGGGTGTGCCGGCGGTGGTGTCGTCGGCGGTGGACAGCGCGGTCGGATTGGCCGCGGGGGTCGCGTTGGCGGCCGCCTTGCCGGAGCTGCCGTATGCCTGCGGGCTGGGTACCGGCATGTTGCTGGCCGCGGACGTGTGCGCCGACCCGCCACGGCCGACCGGCGGATACCTGGAGGTTTCCTTCCGGGCGCCCGAGCCGGATCTGATCGACCGGGCCGCCGCCGACCCCGCACGGGAGGTGTTCTGGCGGCGGCGCCTGCGTCGAGTGGCCGTCATCACCCGGGACCAAGGTCACTGGGCGAACACCGGTGACCCCGGCATCATCGAGTGATGATCGACAGCCTTTCCGCCGTCACCGAGCTGGCGCCCGAGGCCTGCTGGGATCTGCTGCGACGACATCAGTTCGGCCGCCTTGCGTTGACCGTGGGGGGTGAGCCGGAGATCTTCCCGATCAACTACGTGGTGCAGGGCAGCACCCTGGTCTTCCGGACGGCCCCGGGCACCAAGCTCGCGGCGCTGACCGTCAACGACATCGTGGCCCTGGAGGTCGACGGGTTCGACCAGCAGTCCGGCTGGAGCGTGGTCGTCAAGGGTCAAGCCCACACCACCACGTGGGGCAGCGACTTCGAGGATGCCGCCAAGTCCGGCCTGCGACCGTGGGTGGCCACGGTCAAACCGGTCTTCGTGCGGATCGTGCCGCGGCGGGTCACCGGCCGCAGCTTCGTCTTCGGCCCGGAACCCGACACCTTCTGAGCTCTCAGGTCCGAATCCTCCGGCGGATGCGGGCTCCAGACTGACGCGCGCCTCAGGCGGATGCGGCAGCGGGCATCGGGACCTCGTCGTCCAGCCGGTGCCGGGCGACGAACCTGAATCGGTCCCCGCGGAACACCGAGCGGGTCCATTCCACGACCCGGCCGTCGGCGTCCCACCCCGTCCGGTGCACCAGCAGCATGGGTAACCCGGTGTCCACGCCGAGCAGTGATGCCTCGACCGGGTCGGCCAGGGCGGTCTCGACCACGTCCTCGACCGCGGCGATCTCGATCCCGAACACCTCGCGCAGGGTTCGGTAGAGCGATCCCAGGTTCGCGAGCCGGCCCTCGAGGTTGGGCAGCGGGCCGGGCACATGCGCGATCTCGTGGGCGATCGGGCCCTCGTCCGCAGTCCGCAGCCGCTCCACCCGGTGGATCGGAGCACCCGGAGTCAGGGCCAGATGCCGCGCGATACTGTCGTCCGCCGGCCGCTCGCTGATGCTCAGGACAACGCTCCCCGGTCGCCAACCCTCCTCCTGCAGATCCTGCGAGAAGGAGGTGAGCTGCCGCACCTGCATCAGCTTGGGCTGGGCCACGAATGTGCCGCGCCCCTGCGTACGCTCCAGCCGGCCGTCGACCACGAGTTCGGCGATGGCCTGCCGGACCGTCGTGCGGGACGTCCCGAGGCGCTCGGCGAGGTCGCGTTCGGTCGGGACCGGGGAACCGGGGGTCAGGCCCGCGATCATCTCCAGGATCTGGTTCTTGACGCGGTAGTACTTCGGGACCTTGAGCAAGGCGGGGCCTCCGAACGGGATCGGCTCACTGACGGCCACCACTCTAGCGGAATTGGACTAGACCACGAAGTGGGCGAAGGGTCGTTGGGTGCATCCGGCCGGTCAGGCGGCCGTGACCGATGGCAGCGGCCATCCCGTGAAGAAACTTATTGACACCGTCGAGATCGGGATGCTGTACTTTTCTTACATTTGCTCCTGCTCCGAAAGGTAACAAAGATGACGGTCGAAGCAGATCGCGAGCACCCCCCACGGGCGCAGTCCCGGCGTGCGTTGGTCGCCGGGTCGGTCGGCAACTTCATCGAGTGGTACGAGTTCGGCGTCTATGGGTTCCTGGCCACGATCATTGCCGCGAACTTCTTCAGCGCCGACGGCGGTAGCGACCTCGAGGCGCTGATCAAGACCTATGCGTCGTTCGCGTTGGCGTTCTTCTTCCGGCCGGTGGGGGCGGCGTTGTTCGGGCGGATCGGGGACCGGATCGGGCGGCGGCCGACGCTGATCATGGTGCTGTTGCTGATGTCCGGGGCGACCACGCTGATCGGGGTGCTGCCCACCTACGCGAGCATCGGCATCGCCGCACCGATTCTGCTCACCCTGGTCCGGATCCTGCAGGGCCTGTCCGCCGGTGGCGAGTTCGGTGGTGCGGTGTCGGTGATGACCGAGTTCGCGCCGCGGGGCAAGCGGGGCCTGTTCGGCTCCTGGCAATCGTTCACCGTCGCTCTGGGCCTGCTGGCCGGCGCCGGCATCTCGGCGATCCTGGCCACCGCGCTGACCCCCGAACAGCTCTCCGGTTGGGGGTGGCGGATCCCGTTCCTGATCGCGCTGCCGATGGGCCTGGTCGCGCTGTGGCTGCGGCTGAAGCTGGAGGAGACACCGTCGTTCCAGCGAGTCGAGGAAGCCGAGCACGACGCCGGACAGAAGGCCGTCGCGATGGCGGTGACCAAGCCGTCGGCGTGGGAGGTGACCAAGGCGATCCTGCTCGGGATCGGCCGGCTGATGGGCTGGTCCGCCGCTGGTTACACCTTCCTGGTCGTCATCCCCTCCTACCTGCAGTCCTCTCTCAACGCGACCTTCCAGCAGGCTCTGGTCGCGACGGTGCTGGCCAACCTCGGGTTCGCCGCCACGATCATCCCCGCAGGTATGTTGTCCGACCACATCGGCCGGCGGCCGGTGATGCTGGTCGGCACCGGGCTGATCGTGCTGCTGGCCTGGCCGCTGCTGAACCTGTTGCAGGACCCGGGCGCCTCGCTGACCGTCAAGAGCGTCGGCGTGTTCGTCGCCGGTGCGGTGGTCGGTCTGATCGCCGGTCCCGGCCCCGCGATGCTCTCCGAGATGTTCCCGACGACCGTCCGCTACACCGGTCTCGGGTTGGCCTACTCGCTGTCGAACGCGGTGTTCTCCGGCTCGGCCGGCCTGATCATCACCGCGCTGATCAAGAGCACCGGCGATCTCGACATCCCCGCCTACTACGTAATGATCACCTGCGCGATCAGCGTGGTGGCGCTGGCCACCCTGCGCAGCAACGACCACAAGAAGGAGCTGCGCGACTGAGCGGCGACCCAGCCACCCCGACTGGACTCGAACACAACCAAGCCCGAGCGAAAGGATCAGCATCATGCGGATTATCGGCCTGATGTCCGGCACCTCCTACGATGCGGTGGACGCGGCCGCCGCCGACATCCGGCTGGAGGGCGACACACTGGTGCTGACCCCGCTCGAGATGGTCAGCCAGCCGTACCCGCCTGAGCTGCAGGCGGCGATCGCCGCCGCGCTACCGCCTGCCACCACCACCCTGGAACAGGTGTGCCGGCTCGACACCCGGATCGGTCAGGCTTTCGCCGGGCTGGCCGACCGGGCGAACGCGGACCTGTGCGACGGCCGGGCCGACCTGATCGCGTCCCATGGCCAGACCGTCTTCCACTGGGTCGCTGGCACGCAAGTCATGGGCACCCTGCAGATCGGCCAGCCCGCCTGGATCGCCGAGAGGACCGGCTGTCCGGTGGTGGCCGATTTCCGGCCGCGGGACGTGGCCGCCGGCGGGCAGGGCGCCCCGCTGGTCAGCATCTTCGACGTGATGTGGCTGCGCGGCCGGCCCGGAACCGCGGTCGCAGTCAACCTCGGCGGCATCGCCAACATCACCGTCGCTGGCCCCGACCCTGTCGCGTTCGACACCGGCCCGGCCAACGCCCTGATCGACGCCGTCGTCACCCGACGGTCCGGCGGCCGCATGACCTTCGACCGCGACGGGGAACTCGCAGCGGCCGGACACGTGCACACGGATCTGCTGGACCGGCTGCTCGACGAGCCCTACTACCGGCGTCCGGCGCCCAAATCGACAGGCAAGGAACTGTTCCACCTGGACTACCTGACCCGGGTGCTGCAGGACTTCTCGCCCGTCGGCGACGAGGACCTGATCGCGACGGTCACCATGCTTACCGCCCGGACGGTCGCCGATGCAGTTCGCGACGTCGGAGCCACCGAACTCATCGCCTCGGGTGGCGGCACACTCAACCCGACTCTGATGTCGATGCTGCGCACGGAGCTGCCCGGCATCGGTGTGTCCACGTCGGACGAACTCGGTGTGCCGTCGGCCGCCAAGGAAGCGCTCGCCTTCGCCGTGCTCGGGTTCCTGACCGCGCACGGTCTGCCGGGGACGATCCCGGCGTGCACCGGGGCCCGGCATGCGAGCGTGCTCGGCTCGCTCACCCCTGGTGTCCGTGGCCTGCCACGACCCGACGACAGGGGCGAGGCACCCTCCCGGTTACGGGTCGAGGCGGCACTATGAGCGTCATGGCCACCATCTCGTCGAACGGCGCTGCCAGCGATGACGCACGTTTCGTCCGCCCAGGACCGGCGACCCCACCACCGGGCGATGTGCTGATCCGGATCCGGGCGATGGTCCCCGTGATGACCGCCGCCGAAGCCCGGATCGCTCAGATCCTGCAGTCGGATCCGTCCGGGGCCGCCGCGCTGACCGTCAACGAACTTGCCGACCGGGCATCCACCAGCACCGCGACCGTTGTGCGGACCGCGAAAAGACTCGGCTTCGACGGCTACCCGCAGCTGCGCCTGGCCCTGGCCGCCCACGGCGGGAACCACACCGACGCCAGCGAACCGCTCGGCGCCGACATCACCGACAACGACGACACCACCACGGTGCTGGCCAAGCTCGCCGCGTTCGAGGCCCAGCAGCTCGAGGCCACCGCAGAACTGATCAACCCGGCGACCCTGCGCCAGGTCGTCGGCCTGATCGCCACCTCCCGCCGCATCGATGTCTACGGCATCGCCGCGTCCGGTCTCGTTGCCATGGACCTGGCCGCCAAACTCAACCGGCTCGGCCTCAACGTTCACCACCACACCGAACACGACGCCGCGGTGGTCAGCGCCTGTCTGCTCGGCCCGGCCGGCCTGGCAATCGGAATCTCCCATTCCGGGGAGAACCGCGGCACCATCGACCCGCTACGGACCGCCCGCACGACCGGCGCGGACACCGCCGCCATCACCGGCGCCCCACGTTCCACGCTGGCCGGACACGCCGACCACGTGCTGTTGACCGCCGGCCGCGAGTTCGGCTTCCGCTCCGCCGCGATGGCCAGCCGAACCGGCCAGCTCCTCGTCGTCGACGCCCTGTTCGTCGGCTGCGCCCAAGCCCTGCCCGGAGCCCGGAGCGCCCTGCGCCGCACCTACGCCGCCGTGACCGGCGACCCCCCACGCCCCAAGTGACACCCACTCGGCAACCAAGCCTGCGACCGATCGCGGACGGCTCGACTCAGCCGGCCCGCTCGTTCACCTTGACCATTCAGTCCGACTACGAAAGGGACAGCCCCGATGACGCTGGCCGAACTCGGCACCGAGACCGCCAACAAGCGGACCGTTGACTTGGACACGATGTCGGTGTCCGAGCTGTTGGCGGTCATGAACGAGGAGGACAGATCGGTGCCGAACGCGGTGGCCGCCGCGCTCCCGGCCATCGAGCGCGCGGTCGAGGCCATCGTCGCGGCACGGCGTCAGGGCGGCCGGCTGATCTATCTGGGCGCCGGGACCAGCGGGCGGGTCGGCGTGCTGGATGCCGTCGAGTGCCCGCCGACCTTCGGGACCGACCCGGAAGAAGTTGTCGGCCTGATCGCCGGCGGCGAGCGTGCCTTCCTCAAGGCGGTCGAGGGCGCGGAGGATGACCCCGACCTGGCGGTCGCCGACCTCACATCGATCGCGTTGACCAGCCGCGACGTCGTGGTCGGATTGGCCGCCAGCGGTCGAACCCCCTACGTGATCGGCGGGCTGGACCACGCCCGAGGCGTCGGTGCGGCCACCGTCTCCGTCGCATGCAACCCCGACGCGGTGATCAGCGAGCACGCCGACGTCGCCATCGAGATCGCCACCGGACCCGAGGTCCTCACCGGGTCCACCCGCCTCAAGGCCGGCACCGCGCAGAAGCTGGTCTGCAACATGCTGTCCACCGCCAGCATGATCCGCACCGGCAAGGTCTTTCACAACCTGATGGTCGATGTACGGCCCACCAACGCCAAGCTCGTCGATCGCGCCCGCCGCATCGTCAGCGCCGCCACCGGCGCCGACCCGAACACCGCCGCGGCCGCGATCGATGCTGCCGACGGCCACGCCAAGACCGCGGTGGTGATGCTGCTCACCGACTGCGACCACGCCACCGCCGTCCAACGCCTCGCAGCAGCCCAGGGCAATGTGCGCGTCGCCATCGCCCTCGGCTGAGCGGGCAGCGGTGAAGACCTCGAACCGCCTCATGTCGATCGCAAGGAAACAACCGCGGCGCGCCGGTCGCGACGCGTCGTCGATCCTGCTGCCGCCCGCCGACCCCGATCTGCTGGAGGCGCTCGCGCGGGCGTTGCCGGAGCCCGGCCAGTTGCGCACCCGAGCGGTTGACCGGCTCGCCCTCGGCCACGACGCGTCGCACTACTTCCTGACCCCCACCGCGGTCGTCACGGCGCGGGACGCCGCGGATGTCGGCCGGCTGTTCGCGGTGTCGGCAGCCCAGGGGGTGCCGCTGACGTTCCGCTCCGGCGGCACCAGCCTGTCCGGTCAGGCGGTCACCGATGGCGTCCTCGTGGACGCGCGCAAGCATTTCCGGCAGATCGAGATCCTCGACGACGGGGACCGAGTCAGGGTGGGATCCGGTGCCACCGTGCGACAGGTGAACGCCCAGCTGGCCCGGCTCGGCCGCAAGCTCGGGCCAGATCCGGCTAGCGAGATCGCCTGCACGCTGGGTGGTGTCGTCAACAACAACTCCAGCGGCATGGCCTGCGGCACGGTCGCCAACACCTACCGCACGCTCGAGTCGCTGGTGCTGGTGCTGCCCTCCGGCCTCGTCATCGACACCGGGGCCGCCGACGCCGACGACAAGCTGCGGGCAACCGCACCGATTCTGTACGAGGGGCTGGCCCGGCTGCGCGACCGGGTGCGGAGCAACGCCGAATCGGTGCGGATCGTCCAGGCCCATTTCGCGATGAAGAACACCATGGGCTACGGGCTGAACTCCTTCCTTGACCACACACGGCCGGTGGACATCCTGACCCACCTGGTGGTCGGCAGCGAGGGCACGCTGGCGTTCGTGGCGTCCGCGGTGTTCCGGACCGTCCCGCTGCTGCGGCACGCAATCACCGGCCTGCTGGTGTTCGCGGACCTGTCCGGCGCGACCGGGTCGCTGCCCGCCCTGGTCGACACCGGACCGGCGACCATCGAGCTGCTGGACGCGACGTCGCTGCGGGTGGCCCAGCGGGATCCGGCGTGCGACGAGATCATCCGCAGGATCGAGGTGAATCGGCACGCCGCGCTGCTGGTCGAATATCAGGCTGACTCGGTGGATGCGGTCACTGAACTCGCCGGCACTGCCGCGTCGGTGATCGAGGCGATCCCGGTCGCTGGACCAGCCGAGCTGACCGCCGACCCACTGGCCCGGGCACGGCTTTGGCACACCCGCAAGGGCTTGTACACCACGGTCAACGAGGCCCGGCCGTCCGGTACCACGGCGTTGCTGGAGGACATCGTCGTCCCGGTGCCGACCTTGTTGGACACCTGCGAGCGGTTGATCGACCTGTTCGGCAAGCATGGCTACACCGACAGCGTGATCTTCGGGCATGCCAAGGACGGCAACATCCACTTCATGCTCACCGAGCGGCTCGGCAGCGGGGGCGACCTGCACCGGTTCGCCGAGTTCACCGAGGACCTGGTCGACCTGGTGCTGGGCAACGGCGGAAACCTGAAGGCCGAGCACGGCACCGGACGGATCATGGCGCCGTTCGTCAGGCGTCAGTACGGAGACGAGCTGTACGACGTGACCCGGGAGATCAAGCGGCTGTGCGACCCGGCCAATCTGCTGAACCCCGGCGTGATCGTCACCGACGACGACCGGGCACACCTGAAGGACCTCAAGGTCATCCCGACCGTGGAGCAGGAGGTGGACCGGTGCGTCGAATGCGGGTACTGCGAGCCGGTCTGTCCCAGCCGAGACCTCACCACCACTCCGCGACAACGGATCGTGCTGCGCCGGGAGATGCAGCGCGCCCGGGAGGCCGGCGATCACGTGTTGCTGGCCGAGCTGGAGACCGAGTACGAGTACGACGGAGTGCAGACCTGCGCGGTCGACGGGATGTGCTCGACCGCCTGCCCGGTGCTGATCAACACCGGGGACCTGGTGCGCCGGCTGCGGGCCGAGCAGGTCGGCCGAGCCACCGCCAAGGGCTGGACCTACGCGTCCAAGCACTGGGCTGCCACGACCAGGCTCGCCGGCGCCGGGTTGTCGGTCGCCGGGAAGACGTCCTACGCGTTGACACCAGCGTTGATCACCGGGCCGAACGAGGTGGGCCGCAGGGTCATCGACCCGGACATCCTGCCGCTGTACTCGCCGGACCTGCCTGGCGGTGGGACGCAGCGTCCGAACCACCCGCCGAACGGTGCCCCCCGGACCGGTCAGATAGTGTTTTTCAGCGCCTGCGTGGGCACCATGTTCGGGCCGGCCGACGGGGGGCCGGGCGCCCGCGAGTCGTTCGAGCGGCTGTGCGCGCGGGTCGGTGTCTCGGTGACCTATCCCCGAGACCTGCCCGACCTGTGCTGCGGCACGCCTTGGAAGTCCAAGGGGATCAAGGACGGGTACCGAACCATGGTTCGCAGGCTGCTGCCGCGGCTGTGGACGGCGTCCCGGCAGGGCGAGCTCCCGATCGTCTGTGACGCGTCCTCGTGCACCGAGGGCCTGCGGCACATGCTGGAGAGTGAGCTGGCCGAGGGCCACTTCCAGGGACTGAAGATCGTCGACGCGACCGCGTTCGTCGCCGAGCACGTGCTGCCCAAACTGACCATCAGGCGCCGCAAGTCGGCGATGGCGTTGCACCCGACCTGCTCGTCCACCCAGATGGGGCTGAACGAGACCCTCAAGTCCGTCGCCGCTTCGGTCGCCGACTCGGTCACCGTGCCGGACGGCTGGGGCTGCTGCGCCTTCGCCGGTGACCGGGGCATGCTGCATCCCGAACTGACCGCGTCGGCGACCAACGGGGAAGCGCTGGAGATCGGCAAGGGCACCTTCGACGCCTATGCATCCTGTAACCGCACCTGCGAGCTGGGCATGACCCGCGCGACCGGCCAGCAGTACCAGCACGTGCTGGAGTTGGTGGATTGGGCCAGCGCGCCCCCGGATTGAAGCGGCCCTGCCGAGGCCCCTCCTGCCCTTGGTCCGCGGCTCTCCGGCGGGTCAGTCGCGTGTCGGGCGGTCGGCTCGGGCGGGGCACTCACGGTGGATCTTCGCGACTTTCCTCGAAGCCCTTGACGAACAGATTGGTCTATGCCAATCTTACGCCATCGAGTTGGTCTATACCAATCCACCCAGCTCCCATCTAGAACCGGAGGTCGATCGGTGACGAGCCAGGCGACGGACACGTCGAAGAAGTCCGGGTTGCGGATACCCGGATTCGCCCAACTGCAACGGCTCGGCAAGAGCCTGATGCTGCCGATTGCCCTGCTGCCCGCGGCCGGCATCCTGCTCCGGCTGGGTCAGCCCGACCTGCTCGGCGGCATCAAGGCGCCGGTGATCGGGCCGTTCTTCGAGGCGATGAGCGCGGCAGGCGGAGCGGTGTTCGCCCACCTGCCGCTGCTGTTCGCGATCGGTGTGGCGATCGGGTTCGCGAAGAAGGCCGACGGCTCCACCGCACTTGCGGCCGCCGCCGGGTACCTGGTGATCGAAGCGGTCTTCAAGACGATGTCCCCGGTCGTCCTCGAAGGTGTCCTCGACCAGGCCGGTGAGCAGGCGCAGATCAACTACAGCGTGTTCGCCGGCATCCTGGTCGGCCTGGTCACGGCGTGGTTGTTCGACCGCTACCACACCATCCAGTTGCCGTCGTATCTAGGCTTCTTCGGCGGCCGGCGGTTCGTGCCCATCGTGGTGTCCGTGGCCTGCCTCATCCTGGGCTTCGGGCTGAGCTACTTCTACCCGATCTTCGACGCCGGCCTGACCTCGGTCGGCCAGTTCATCG
>CAYZBB010000120.1:0-18654 GCA_964476495.1 uncultured Actinomycetes bacterium
GGGTCAGTGATTCTCAGGGAGCTGGTGCCTCACCCCAGGTTGACAGAGAGGGCGGGCCTGTCCGCGTTGGTCCGGGAGGGTCTGGCCGGAAGCACATCTGAGGACTTCGACCTCCTGAGGCAGATGTCGATCTTCGAGCGGTTCGACGCCGACCTGCTGTGCTCCGTAGTGGACAGTGAACGGGCCTGGACCGTCGCGATGGACGTCGCCCAGCGAACCGGCCTGATTTCCACACTCGACGACGACGGTCGCTGCTGGCAACTGCACCATTTGGTGCGGGAACGCCTGCACGCCGAACTCAACCGCGTTAACCCCGGGCGGCGCCGCGAGCTGCACAGGCGGGCCGCGATCGAGTTCGAGCGGAATGGCGACATGGCCGGAACCATGCACCACCTGCTGGGCTCGGAGGACTATGAGGCGATCGCCGACATCCTGTCGAACGTGCGGCGCAACTTCGTCGTGCCGCGCCAGGACCTCGGGTTGAGTTGGCTGATGCGAATCCCGAGCCGGGCGCTGGATCGCGACCCGCGCCTGGCGTTCTGGGAGGCCTGGGCCTGCACCACCACGGGCGACCGAAGCCGCATCGACCGCGCGCTCGCCCGCGGTCGGATCGCGGTGACCACTCGCCCGATTGACGGGTTCCGCAGCTGGGACGAAGTCGAGGATTTCATCAACGCGTCGGCGTGTTTTGACGACGTCGGCGGTGCTCGGCGGGCAGGCGAGCGTTTCCTCGCCGAGTACGGCAGCGAAGGCCCGCTCGCTCAGATCGTCGCTCAGCGTCTGGCAACCATGTTGTATCTGGAAGGCCGATGTGAGCGGGCGTTGCGGCTGCTCGAAGAACTTGACCATGGTGCCCCGCTGGCTCGCCCGCTGCGCCTGTTTGTGCCGGCGTATCGCGCGATGTGCCTTCTCGAAGTCGGCGACCTCCTGGCGGCCCGCATTCAGGTCGAGCAGTGCACACGTGCGCGGATCGCGTATCAGATAGGGCCGGACCCGGTGTACGTCCCGGCCGAGCAGGCGCTCGCGCGGATGCAGACCGAATCGGGTGACCCCGGGAGCGGCCTCGCCACCGCCCTCAGCGCACTAGATTGCGTGCGCAGTGTTGGAGACCCGGTGCTCGTTGTGCCGCATCTGCTGCTCGAGGTCGCCCGGGCCCGCCTTGCGCAAGGCGGGCGGGAAGACGCCGCCGTCGCTCTCAACCAGGCGCAGGAATTGTGTATCGGTGCGGTCGATCCCGGCGCGCTGCCGGCTCGGATCGCAACAATGCGTTCGCGGTCCGGACTGGGCCAAACCGAGGGGGCCGCCCGTGAGGCGTTGAGCCGCCGCGAGCTGGAAATCCTCGCCCTGCTGCCGACCTCGCTGAGCGCATCCGAGATCGCTGCCGAACTCTTCGTCTCGGTCAATACCGTCCGGAGTCACATCAAGTCGATCTATCGCAAGCTCGGCACGACGTCCCGCGCCAGCGCTGTTGACGCTGGCCTTCGCGCTGGTCTGATCGAATCAGCCTCGAAGCGATCGGATTTGCTTTGACGAATCCGTGCGGACCTTGAATGGGTAGGGAAAGTTTCACGACCCAGGTTCGACTACGGTCGGTCACCAAGGATCACCACCGGCTTCGTGGACATGAGGGAGCTTCCAAACGACTGAGCTGTGCGGAACGCGTTTCCAGGTTGCGTTGCTGGTCGCCTGCTGCAGCACGTCGTCGATGTTTGGGTGACGACGTTGAGCTGCGGCGCGCTCATCGACGGCGGCCGTCCGCGCGGCGGCAGCGGCTGCCCGGTCGGCAGCGATCGTGGCCGGAAGAAGCTGCTCCAGAGCGCGGAGCCGGGTCCTGGGACAGGTCCGGGTCGATGTCGACGCCGGAGGTGCCGCGGTTCAGCGCTGACGAAGCCAATGAACTGGCGATGTCGTCTCGGGCGTCGGCAACAGCCGCCTCCAGGATTGGGTGCTGCCCCGCGTCGACCACGGTCGTCGCGGCGTCGACCACGCCCTGGTCGCTCGATCAAGTGCGTCGACGGCCAGCTGTCGGAGTCGGTCGGCGACGGCTTGTTTCTGGTCGTCGCGAGCGGCCGCCGGGTTGTGGGTGATCTCGGCGAGGATGGCGGGCGCGAGGTCGTGCCGGAGTTCGGCCGCTTCCAAGATCTCGGTCAGTATCTCGCTGTCGGACCAATACGCGATCCCGCGGGCGCGCTGGTTCGTCTGCGTGTCCAGGTGCTCCTGCCACAGTTGGTCGATCGCGCTCATGACCCTGGTGGCCGGCTCGGGTTCGGGTTGGTGCCGGCCGCCGCCCAGCCCGCGATCCGGCCTGGAGACCGCTCCCCAGGCGATGTGTAGACCGTGGCCCTTGAGAATCATGCCGCCCTGACCGGTCGCACCGACGGCCCATAGGCCCGCTATCGGTGTCCCGGACTGGTCGAGAACCCGGCAGCGCGTGTCGACCACCAGGCCGCCCTCGGTCAGCGTGATGGCCGGCAGCAGCGGTCCGAGAGCAATGAATGGTGGCCGGGTGAGCCCGTCGGCCGGCGGCCGCCGGCCGAAGACGGGGTCGATTCGCTCAACCACGGCCGTGTTCCACGTGCGAACGGAGTTGTCGAGCTGTCTCGGCGGGACGCCAATGGCGCCGGCGAGTTCGGGGACCGTGCGTGCCACGTGCGACAGGTCGGGCCGCAGCCGCCGGTAGTCATCGAGGTAGGCATAGGCGATGCCGGGGAATGTCGAGAGGAAGTTGGGCCAGGCGGAGAATCGGCGGGCGACCGAGGCGTCGAACACGGCATAGGCGTGGGCCGGTGGACGACGGCGGACGAGCGCGATCGCGCTGGCGGCGGTGTCGTTCTCGTCGCAGAATCGCTGGCCGGACGAGTCGACGAGAATGGCCCCTTCGGCATACAACTGGGCTGACGGGGAGAGTCGGCCGGTGAGCATGGTGCGCAACGCCCTGGCTACGACCGGCTGAGGCAGACGGGTGAGCGCGGTGCGGATCGCCCAGGCCGCCGGACGCAGGAACGGCAGCGAGCTCATCAACCGGGAGGCGCGGGATGCGGGAAAGCGAAGTTCCTGCAGCGACCGGTCCATGTTCGCGCAGGTCGCGCCCACCGCGAAGGCCATGTTGAAGCCGTCGCCGGTGTTGTTGGGGTTGATCGCGGGCAAGTCGGCCGCATCGGAGGAGATGTACTTGGCTCTCAGTTCGCTGCTTGCGCTGTAGTCGCCGGTGGCCAGCACCACTGCGTTGCGTGCCTCATAAGCTCGATCGGCGCGCACGCCGGTCACCCGGCCGCACGCATCGGTGGTCAGCTCTCGCACGCGGACTCCGGTCCGAATGCACACGTCGCGGCGGCGGGCCTGGCGCGCCAGCACGGTGATGTAGCTGCGTGGGTTCGGCACCACGTTGTGCATCCGTGGGTGGCTGAACGATCCTTCCACTGTCGGCCCGAAGAACTGCAGGCCGAACGAGCACAGCCATTCGAACGCAGGTGCCGAGTTCTCCACCAGGAGACGGCGCAGCACCGGGTTGTCCCGGCGGTCGAGTTCGCCGTTGATCACCGCCAGGTCCCTGTCGAAGTCGCCCGGGTTGTCGTACACGCGGGCGCGCGCTTGCATCCGGGTGCCCGCAGCCGAGAACGATCCAACGGACAGCCGGGTGCTGCCGCCGAGCACATCGCATTTTTCCAGCACGAGCACCGACGCGCCGGCGTCGGCGGCCGCGATGGCCGTGGACAAACCGGATATGCCGCTGCCGACCACCACGACGTCCCACGTCGTGGTGGTCGGATGGCCGAGATCGTTGCTCATGCCCGCCGCGCATCCGCGCAGGCCGCTCCCGCGGCGGCCGCCGCCGTGGTTCCGGCGACAAGACCGGAGACCAGCGCCCAGGCCAGCCCGCCGCCGTAAACGTCCTCGAACACGTGCCCGGCGTCCGCCCCGGCGGCGAACACTCCAGATACCGGCGAGCCCGACTCGTCGAGCACACGCATCGCGTCGTCGACCGCGAGACCACCCATGGTGTAAGTGATGCCGGGCACACATTCGACGGCGTAGAACGGCGGCTCGACCAGGGGTTCGCGGCCTCCCGCGCGGACCGGATGGGACGGGCCGCTCTGCTGCGCGTTGTAAGCCTCGATCGTGTCCAACAGATTCCGGGCCGGCACCCCGCGTTCCCGCTCGAGCAGCGCCGCCAGTGCGCCCGCCGATGCCGCGGTGAAGACCCGCCCGCCACGCTCCCGCACGATCGCCAGCCGGTCCTCGACCAGCGAGTTCACGATGCCGGGGAGGACCTCGCCGACGGAAACATGACCTCGCCTGATCCCCTCGTCGAAGATGGTGAAGTAGCGGGCACCGATCTGTCGGGACCCGGCCTGGGCGTTGCATTCGTCGATGTGCCCGGCGGTCTCGTCGGTGAACCGCAGGCCGAGCAGGTTCACCACGGCGCAATGGTTCGAATAGAACTGGGCGGCGGCAATGAAGTCGGAGGGGTCAAGCGGGTGGTCGGTCACCGGCATCGAATGCCCGTAGAAGCTGTACATCCCGCCGCTCAGTGCCGCTCCCAGGCCTGCCGCGGAGCGCACCGCGAGCCCGTCGCTGAACCTGTTGGACCGGACCAGTAGCCGGTCGGCGTGGGGGGTGACGAACCGGCGCAGCAGATCGGTGTCGTTCTGGAAGCCGCCACCGGCGAAGACCACTGCCGCGCACCGAAGTACGCGCCACCCGCCGATGCCCTGGTCGGCGACGCGCACGAAAATCCCATCCGCCTGCCGTCGGACCGACACAGCCCGGCTGGCGGGTTGCAGGGCCCCGCCGGCGAGGATGAGACGCCCGACCAAGGTGGCGGCAACCGGGCCACGGCGCCCCGGAGACCCCGGCAACAGCATCCGGCCGCGACCGAAATCGGCCACCATGCAGGCACGTTCCGGACCCAGGGGCACGCCGTGCCCTTCCAACCAGTGCCAGCCCTCGTCGATCCGGTGTACCAGCTGTGCCTGCAGAGCCGGGTCGCCCCGCGGGATTTCCCGACGCATGGTGGGCAGGTCGCGGGCGGTCCAGACGAGGCCCCCGCTGAGCACCATCGATCCGCCGGGATGCGGCGCGGCGTCGAGCACGGCGACCCGCCCGCCGGCCTCCGCAGCTGTGATGCCGGCGCTCAGGCCCGACATGCCGCCACCGACGACCACCACGTCGTAGCGGTCGGTGGCGTCGGGGTGACCGACTTCCCAGTCGGTCCGGTCAGCCACCGCGCACACCGGGCAGCACCTCGGACCCGAACCGGGCCACCTGCGCCTCGTACAGGGCCCTGGTCAGCCCCGGGAACTGCACGCGCATGTTGATCGCATCGACTCCGGTGCGATCCATCATGTCCCGCAGCTGTGCGGACACCAGCGAGCCGTCGCCGTGCAACAGGACCGAGCTGTCTCGGGAGACCCAGGCGCCCTGCTCGCTCATCATCCGGACCAGCGCCTGCGGCACGTCGGTGCCGATCCAGAACCGCCGGATCAGGACGATAGGGCCGGTACCGCCGGCGATTCGGTAATCCTGGACCATGCGGCGTAGCTCGACCACACCCATGTACTGGCTGAGCAACAGGCCGAGTCCGGCACGTGCGGCGCGCCGCACCGCGGTGAGGCTGCCCGCGGCCGACACCGCGACCGGGAAGTCGCTCGCCAGGAGAGCGACCAGCGGATCTTTGAGCAGCCGGGAGGCTGCGGGGGAGTGCTGCCCGTCGCGCACCGCCGTGAGCACCGCCAGCTGCTTTTCGAACACGGCGCGGCGATGCTGCTCGGGCACGTCGAACAGGGCGAAGTCGTCGCCGGCCCAGCCCGGGGCCACGCCGACGGCGAACCGACCTGGGAACGCGGCGCGCAGGAACGCCACGTCCTCGAGCACGCCCGAGATGTGCCGCAGGGGAAGGACGACCGGGCAGGCCGCCACCCAGATCGTGCGCAGCGCGGCCAGCAGCGTCGCCGACACCAGAAGAGGGTTGGCGAAGTAGCCCGGCGCCCCCGCATGGTGCTCGCTGATGGTCACGCCGTCGAAGCCGGCAGCCTGTGCCGCCTCCGCGTCGCGTCGCAGGTCGTCGACCGCCTCCGCCGCCGACCGAGCGACCGGGTGCAGGCCGAGCGACACGGTGCCCGGGGCCAGCGGAACGGTCACAAGAGCACGCCGGGGACGTCCCCGGTGCTGCCACGGTCCCACCGCATGATGGAGTAGTTGCCGCTCGAGCCGAGTCCGAAGATCGGGTGTGTGCCCATGCGGATCGCCTCCAGGTTGCCCATCTCCTCGATGCGGGCGTTGGCGATGTTGGCCTCGGAGCCGAGCAGCCGCACCAGCCAGAACTGCAGCCACTGCCGGTTGGCCCGTGGGCGCAGCCCGGACACCTCGAACAGGATGTTGTCCGCGCCGACCCGCTGGATGACCTCGCGGATCTGCTGCACGCCGCTGTGGGCACGGGCCTTGATGGTCTCGGGATCGTCGCCGAGCACCATGCGCAGCAGGTGACCTTCCCAGTACACCTTCCACGCTCCGGCCTCCAGCAGAGACTGGAACTCGGCAACGGTGCGGTCCACGTTGATGTAGTCCTCGGTGATCCGCGTCTGGTCGCCGTCGGCGAACTTCTGGCCGACCTCGCCGAGCACCCGAAAGCCCCTGTCGTAGGCCTTCTTCACCAGGTCGGCCTCGTCGCTGAGGGCGCCGTGGGTGGCCGTCGTGTTGGACACCTCGATCGCGTTGCAGCCCAGGTCCCAGAGCTTGGTCAGCAGATCATCGACCGGTCCCTGCCGGGCCGCGATCTCCAACCAGATGCCACCCGGCTGCACGATGACGTCGTTGTCCCGGTAGACCGCGATGCGCTTTTCCACCTGCCTGGTCGGCGCTCGCAGCAACGGATCCCACAATTTGACGATATCCAGGTAGTCCCCGAAATCCGCCAGCACGTCGGCAACGAAACCCACTGGCGAACCCTGGTCCATCACCATGGTCAAACCGCGTTCGCGTGGTTTGCGGGACCGGGTCGGAATGGTGAGGGCAAGCGTGTCGGTCAGGGCCGAATCCTGGCCCGTTGGTGCGTTTTCCATGGCTCAGTTCCTCATCACGATATGGATCACAGGATGGCGATCGGATTGACGGGCGATCCGGTGCCGCCCGGAACGACAAGCGGCGCGACGACCAGTTGAAAGTCGTACTGGTCGGTTTCCCGGCATGCGGCGACCAACGTCTCCAAATAGGCGTTGTCGAGCAGTCCTATGCCGTATGAAGAAATGACCTTGTGCACGGGATATGCCGGTAGGTCGTACTCACATGGGAGTACCTCCATCATGTCCCAGACGAGCAGACAACAGTCGCTGCGGCGTATGAACGGCAGCGTGGACATGTGCAGGCCGGGCCGGTGATCCCCGGTGCCCCACGGGACGTGATCGGCGGTCCAACGCTCTCGGCCGCCATAGACGACAAGTGCGTCGCCCGGCTGGACGTTCAGTCCCCGCGCTTCCGCGATCTCGGCGAGTTCCCAGCCGTGGATGGGTTGTTCGTAGGCGACGTAGTCGGTCCCGCGATGGCCCGGTACGTCGAAGAGCACACCGCGCACGACAAACCCGTCCCGCCACACGTCGATGCCGGCCCAACTGGATCCATCGAACGAGAGCACTTCGTCGGGATCGCGCCCACCCCACACCTTGCCGAACGCCCAGGTATGGCAAAGGGCGTCCAGGTGGGTGCTGGACAACCCGTGATAGGACGAACCGTAGTAATCCACGGCGACACCGGCCGGGCCGGTGTGGTGTGGCCAGTCGTGCCGCTTCATGAAATGTTGGGAGGGTTCCTTGTTGTCCGGGGCCGGAACGGTCGGAAACGGTCGGGCCAGGGAGACCCTCAGCCCCTGCCGGACGCATCGCGCGCTCGCCGCCACCCGCTCCCGGGTGATCAGATTGGCGGCCCCGAGTTCTTCCCGGTCCCCCCACCGTCCCCAATTGGTGTCCTCGGTCAGGAAGGCGATTGCCTCGGCCTGGGTGGGTCGTCGGTGGCTCATATCTTCCTCACTTCGATCGGGTGCTCCGGTGGGGTCGTGCTGGCGGTGCCCAGAAAGGCTTCGATGACCGCCGGGTTGGCCAGGACACGAGCGCTCGGCCCGGCGTCGATGACCCGGCCGCTGGCCATGGCGATCACGTCCTGGCACAGGTCTGTGACGAACGCGACGTCATGGTCGACCACCAGGACCGAGGCGCCGGTCGCCGCCACCTGTGCGGTGATCACTGCGCGGATCTGGTCGCGCTGGTCGTCGGCCACTCCGGAGGTGGGTTCGTCGAGCAGCACCAGGCGGGGTGATTGCAGGAACGCACGTGCGACGTCGGCGAGCTTGCGCACCGCGTAGGGGCACCCATTCATCGGGCGGTCTGCATACTCACCGAGTTCGATCTGTCGCAAACTGGCGCGCGCTCGGGTCAGCGCGGCTGAGTTCGCCCGCGCAGCCGCCGGGATCGGCAGGACGGTGAGGGCGGCAGTGGTGGGTCCGCTGGATTCGTATCCGAGGGCCACGTACTCGGCGAGGGTGAGGGAGGCCAGCGCAGGGGCGTGTTGGAAGCTGCGGCGCACGCCCAGCCGGGAAATCGCGTCGCTGGCGGCGTTGGCGATGTCGTGCCCGTCGAACCGGATGGTGCCCCGAGCCACCGGGTAGTAGCCGCACATCGCGTTGAGCAGGCTCGTCTTGCCGGCACCGTTCGGTCCGATCACTCCGATGACGCTGTGCTGCGGGATGTGCATGCTCACCCCGTCGAGAGCACGCAGTCCAGCGATCTGCACCGTGACGTCCTGCACGGTGAGCATCGCCGGCGCGATTTCCGTCGCCGGGTCTGGCTGGGCCGCGACCTTGGTCGACCCGCGGGCCCCTGCGAACAGCAGCCTGTCACCCAGTTCGGCGGTGCTGGGCGTCGGTTCCTTGCCCTCGGTTCGACCGTCGTGAACGAACACGACCGAGTCCGCCACCTCGCCCGCCACGCTGGCGCTCTGCTCCACCAGCACGATCGATAGCTCGCCCCGGGCCTTGACCTCCTCCAAGGTGGTGGTCAATGCCCGGATCGCGACCGGCGCCAACCCCAGGGATGCCTCATCCACCAGCAACAATCGGGCGTGCGCGGCCAGCCCGCAAGCAAGCGCGAGTTGCTGGCGTTCACCACCGCTGAGCACGCCGCCCCGACTGCCCAGCCGCTCCCTCAGGCGGGGGAACAGAGCCAGGACGTCTTCGATGCGCCGGTCCGGTCGCCCGGACGAGGCGATCGCCTCGGCCAAATGCTCGCGCACCGTCAGATCGGGAAAGACCTTGTCCTCGGCCGGAATCAACCGCACGCCGTCCTTGACCCGTTGCCCGATGCTGACCGTGGTGATGTTCCTGGCCGGGGCGTCCGGTGTCGATCGCATCCAGATCGCCCCGCCGGTGACCCGACCACCGGTGCCCGGGGGGAATCCCGCGATGGCGCGCAGCAGCGTGGTCTTCCCCGCGCCGTTGCGGCCGAGCACCGAGGTGACGCCGGACGGCGGAACGTCGAGGTTTGCGGCGGACAGGCCGACCTCGCCGCCCCCATAGGTCGCCCGCACCCCCCGCATCGCGACCAAGGTCTGTGAATCCCGCGCCGGATCGGGCTGGGCGGACGCGGCGGTGCCGGCCTCGTCGTCGGTCACCGAACGTTGCCGCAGGCCGGCCAGCCGACGCGCCCATCCTCGCAGGACGCGGGGTACCGAGGAGACTCCACCCGGCAGGAAAAGCAGGATCAGCAGGCCGATCACGGCGTAGGCGACGATCTGAAGGTACGGCAGGTTCTCCTGCAACGGCCCGGAGGTCTGCGGGGTGAGGATGGTGATGGCCAACGGGGCCGCCGTCACCACCGCCGCGCCGAAGATCGCACCTGGCAGCGAACCGAGCCCGCCGAGCACCACCATGACGATGAAGGAGATCGAGACCACCAGGTTGAACGTGTCATAGGACACGCTGCGGGTGTAGAAGGCGAACAGGCACCCGGCAAGGCAGCTGATGCCCGCGGTAATCATGAACAGCAGCCGGACGTATGCCTTGGTCCCGATCCCCGCCACCTTCGCCAGCGTCGGGTCGTGTCCAAGCAGGTGAACCGCCCGACCGAACCGGCCGCGGCGCAGGTATGAGTAGTAGAGGTAGACCACCAGCACCATCGCGACGGTCAACCAAAGCCACTCGGTCAGGCGGTCGAACCGGGCTCCGAACACCTCCATGACGGGCAGGTAGTACCCTGCCTGCTTGCCGGTCGCGGACTGGACCAGGTTGCCGGCCTCCCACAGGATGAAGCTGATGCCCAGCGTGCCGACGAAAAGGTAGACCCCGGCCAGCCGGTTGGCCAGGACGGACGCAACCGCTCCGATGCAAGCGCCGACGACCAGGCAGATCAGCCAGATCGCCGGGCTCGGCATGTGCTCGGCCAGTCCGGCGCCCAGATATGCACCCACCAGCATGAGCGCGCCGGTGAGCAGCGCCGCCTGCTGACCCCAACCGAGCAGGACGGTCAACGACATCGCCGAGATCGCCGAGATGAGCGTGAGTATCAGGGCGTTCTGCCAGTAGGCGTCGAGCAGGAACTGACCGGCGAGGCCGGTACCGGCGGCGAGGGTCACCGCCGGGCCGGCGTAACGGATCGCTGCCCTTGCTCGCGTCGAAATGACTTGGCGCCCAGGCGCTGCCGGTCCGGAAGTGGCTTCGGTCATCGGACTAGATTCTCCGAGCGACGGTGCGACCGAAGAAGCCGGACGGCACCGCAAGCAGGATGACGACCATGAGCAACCAGGTCCCGACATTCCCCCACAGCGCGTTCGTGTAGTACGCGGCGACGGTCTGCACCGTGGCGACCACCAGGCCGCCGGTCACGGTGCCCAGAAAGCTGTTGAACCCACCGATCACCGCGGCCGGGAAGGCGCTGAGCCCGATCAACGACAACTCCGGGCTGACGCTGGCTGTCTGCGCGTACACGATGCCCGCCAGGCCCGCACTGGCGCCGGCCATGCCCCAGGCGAGAGCGGCCAACCAATGCAGCCGAATACCTCGGTACAGCGACAACACCTCGTTCTGCGCCACCGCCTGCATCCGCGTGCCGGTGACAGTCTTGTTCAGGAACAGCACCAGCGCGACGATGCACGCGCCCGCGAAGGCGATCGCCAGCAGGCTGTTCACCGAGATCCGGGCACCGGCGACGCTGAAGCCGGCATCCGACGGCGGCACGAGGATCCTGGTCTGGCTTCCCCAGACCACGTTGATCACCTGCAGCAGGATGAAGGACACCAGCAGGGTGGCGATGACCTTGGTGAACTCGTCGCGGCCGACCAGGAACCGCATCACCAGCCCGTAGATCAGCACACCGACCGCGGCGACGGCGAGGGCCGATCCCACCAGCGCCGGCCAGTAGGGCCAGCTGACGGTGATCGTGGCCATCAGGTAGGCCCCGATGGCCATGATCTGACCCTGTGCGAAGTTGATCACGCCGGTAGTGCGGTACAGCAGGACGAACCCGATATTGACAAGTGCGTAGACGGCGGCAAGGGTCACCGCGGACAGCGCGAGTTGCAGTGCCACTATGCCGCACCTCCTCGGATCGGATCAGCCGCGGTCGAGTTGGAGGACCGGACCGACCGTCGAGAAGGCGTTGCTCGCGGTGTCCCAGCTGTAGAACTGTGCCTGGCTCACCGCGGCGTGCGACTGACTGCTGAACCCGACCTCACCGAAGGCGACGCCGTTCAAATCGGTCTGCAGCTCCTGCAACTTCGGTTGCAGCGACTCTCCGGGGCATGGGTATCCACAGCCCGCCAGCGCCTCGATGACCAGTTGCGCGCTGACGTAGCCGACGACCGAGGCAAGAATGCCGTAGTCGCCACCCTGGGCACCGAACGCGTCGCGCAGCGACTGGAACTTGGGGTCCGAGGCCAGCGCGATCAGGTCGAAGGTGGACAGCGTCACGAAGTGCGGCCAGTTCAGCTGCCGCAGGAACTCTGCGTTGGTGGTGATGTCGAAGTTCACCAGGTAGGTGCTCTGATCGACGTTCAGTTCGTGCATCGCATTGACCGCGGCGGTGATGCCGGGAGTGCTCACGAACGTCAGCACGACGTTGCTGCCGGCGTCCTTCACCCTGGCGACCTGGGCGTTGTAGGAGGCGGCGGTCGGCTGTACGGATTGGGCCTCGGCGATCGTGATGCCCTGCTCGGTGGCGGCGGCCTGGACCGCGCTGAGCCATGCTTCCCCGGCGGGCGTGCCGAGATGGATCGCGGAGACAACCGGAGGGCCACTGAGCGACCCGTCGTCGGACAACTGCTTGACGAGTTGCACCTGTGCGCTGGCCTGCTGCTCATAGCTGGCGTCGGCCATGAAGATGTACGGCTGTACCGGATCGAGCAGGTTCGACGGCACCCCAATCCCGACCAGCGGTAGCTTGGACTCCTCCAACAACGGCGCCTGCGCCGCGATCACCGCGCTGGACACCGTGCCTACAACCGCGCTGGCGTCCTGCGAAGCGAATTCGCGCAGGTTCGCCGAGCCGCGGTTCACGTCGGAAGCATCGTCCCGCACGATCAGCTCAATCGGGTGGCCGTTGATTCCGCCGTTGTCGTTGGCCACCTGGACCGCCGCGTTGATCCCGGCGGTCGCGGGCACTCCGTTCACCGAGAATGGGCCGCTCAGGTCGTTGGAGACTCCGATGACGTAGGGCTCGCCCCCACCGGACTCGCTGCCCGCCGAAGTGTCCGCGGTCGCGCTGGTGGTGGCACCGGAACCCGAGTCACCTCCACAGCCCGCCACCACCAAGGCCAGGGCGGCCACCGTGGCGGCCAGTCGAACGGGTGCGGAACGCGGCCGGAATGCCCGGGACCGACGACGGCGTTGCGACTGCAGTACCTCGTTGTACGACGGCAGCATGCCTTTCACCTCTCTCAGTGGACGTCTCTGTGGACGGTGGCCTGCGTCAGGGTCAGTTCGGCGCGACGTTCGGCAGGGTGGCGGCTCGTCCAGGCTCGGAAACGGGGGTCGTGGTCAGGCGCCCACACGTCGTCGAGCAGCGTGACCTCGCAGCTGGACACCCCTGGCACCGCGAGCACCGCCGCGCGGACGTCCTGATCGAATCGCATCCAGAAGGGACACATCGGGTCGGTCAGCACGATCGACACAGTCACTGCGCCGGATCCGGTCACCTCGATGTCGCGTACCACACCCATCTGTGCCAAGCCGACCGGTCGTCCCAGCGCCACGCTGCATGGGTCGGTCACGGTGTCGATGGCAGGCCGGATCTCGGCGAGCAGGTCGGTGGACATCGGCCTCACCCGGCTTCCGCGAGCGGCACGGTACCCTGCGGCCCGGCATCGGCGAACCCGGTCCACGGCGGGCGTAGGCCATCCGCCTTGCTGGCCTCAAGAGCGTCGCCGCGCACCCTCGCGTAGGCCTCCGCCAGGTCGAATCCATGCAACCGCGCCAGGTTCCCGCCGAGAATCAGCGCCTTGTCGGACTCCCGCAGCCGCGCGTAGCCGCGCTCGGCGACAAGATCGTCGGGCATCTGGAAGGAAGCGAAGTCCTCGAGCGCCGGGCGGGGGTGCACCAGGTTGCATCCGTCGCCGTAGATGATCTGCTCGGGCGACCCCCAGTACAGCAACTCGCCCAGGATCTCGGCGAACACCCGCGGCCGGACATGAACGTAGCTCCACGGTATCTCGAGGTTGGCGAAGACGTTCGGGAAGCGGTGCAACAGCATGCACGCTTCCTGCAGGAACGTGACGCCGGCGTGCACGATCTGGATGTTCAGTTCCGGGAACATCGCTGCGGGCGTCTCCACATCGTCGATGCGGTAAGGGTCGACGCTCACCGAGCCGATGTGAATAGCCTTGTGTACTGCCACGTTTCGGATACCGAGGTTGAGCATCTCCTCCAGGAACGGCAGGAGGACCTTCGGGTCGTCCATCCGCAACGCGTAGGGCGCCTTCCGATAGGAGAAGACCGGGTACAGCTTGACGCCGATGATGCCCAGTTCCTCGACCTGCCTCCGCAGCTCGACCTTCGCCTCGTCCAGGTTCGGTGTCATCAGGCTCCCGTACAGCAGGTACCTGCCCGGATACCGGTCTCGAAGCGCCGCCATCCGGTCCACCATGCGCGGCTCGTCGCGGACGATGTTCTGGCCGGGAAGCGCGTGGATGACCGCCAGATCGACGGGGCTCTCCGCGAAGTTGGCCGCGGTGAATGCGTCCAGGTCGAAATCCGTCATGAAGCGTTCCCGCGGCATGATGTAGTCCGGGCCCGACCACATCCGATGGTGGTGGTAGACGACCTCCACCATGCGCTCGGCATGCGGCAGCACATCCTTGGCGGCGAAGTTGTACGGGTGGACCACGCCGTTGATGACGATCATGCCGTTGAGCATCAGGACGCCTCCCCGCATTCCGGATCGTTCGGCCGCCGCGGCTGTGCTGCAGCCTGACGAAGCGCGGTCAGGAAGTCGGCGATGTCGGGGTATCCGAAGCAGTCAACGAGGTTCTCGAGCAGGATGTCCGCCTGGCGGGTGCCCAGCGTGGGTGCGGCCAGGTTGCGGAACTTGGTCCGGATGCCCCGTTCATCGGTCGCCGCGAAGCCGATGCTGCCGGCACCGCCGCGGGCCCTGGCGGCCTGCCCGTAGTGGGTGCGGGTCGAGACCACAGTGCCGTCGGCGAGCGTCGCTGCCACGATTGTGTCCATCGTGTAAGGGTTCTCGTCATCGAGCTGCGCGGAAGCCTCGAAGCTCACCCGCGACTCCAGTTCGCGCACTGCCGGGTCTCCGATCGCATCGACGAAGATCTGCGCCACGCCTTCTCCGGCCGGTTCGGTGAGCCGCGCCGGGTGGTGGATCAGCCCTACCGCGGCGGCGAACGGCAGGCAGAAGTTGGCATCGCCGATGTCCGTCGCCGGTAGCAGCATCGTGGAATGCCCGTGCATGAACGAGCTCAGACCGACCCGCACCGATGCGACGTCATCGGCGCTGACCTGCCGGTCCAGCGCGAGTTCCCGGCAGTTGTCCAGGATCGTCTGACCGGCCGAGTGGAACGGGTAGTACTTGATGCCGAGCCGGCCCCATGCCCGCCACGATCCACCGAAACCGTCCGTTACGTCTGCGATGTTGGGTTGCGGGATGTCAACCGGACCTTCGCCGGAGTAGGTCATGGCGCGCCGATATCCCCAGCGTGGGTCCTCCAGCACGTCCAGGCCGGCCCGGATACCCTGCCGCGCGAGCAAGGCCGCGACAACTCCGGTCTGCGCCGCGCGTGCGGTGTGGAATCGCTTGGCGTTGTTGCGGGAGTGGATGAGCCCGCCGCCGGCCATGTCAGCCGCCACCGCCAGGGCGTGTGCCAACCGCTCGCCGTCCAGGCGCAGCAGCGCGGCGGCAGCCGCGGCCGCGCCGATTGCACCATGGAAAGACGGTGTGTGCCAACCGATGTTCTTCTCGGGTACGAACCCGACCCACTCGGCGACGCGGACCGAAGTCTCGTAGCCGATGGCCAGCGCGCGGATGAAGTCCACTCCAGAGATCGTCGGCGGCGCCGGTTGGGTCGCGAGCAGTTCGGCGACTGCGAGGGTCGCCGGGATCACGCACGGCCCTGGATGGACGAATGCGCCGCCGGAGTCGAGCTCGAAGCTCGACTCCAGGACCGCATTGGCGAACGCCGCGTCCGTCACGCTGGCCCGCCGGCCGGTGCCGAACACCGAGCACGGCGCACCAGGCACGGTCACCAGATCAAGCAGCACCATCGGGAATCCGAGCGTGTTCCCGAAGTAGTGGCAACCCATGGTATCCACGAACTGCAGCGTGGTCTCGGCCACCGGCAGCCGGTCGGGATCGGTCGGAATCGCCAGAATCGCCGCCGAAAGGTCCTCCGCCAACGTCATGGCCGAGCCTGCGCAGGCAGCGCGTACCGAGCGGCGTTGTGGCCGGCGGTCCGGCCGAAGACCGCACCCGTGGTGATTCCGGAGGCCGTCGGGTAGTTGTTGTAGAACAAATCGCCGATGATCTCTCCGGCCGCATACAGACCGGGGATCGACTGCCCGTCCTCGTCCCTGACCTCCGCCTCCGGCGTGATACCCAGCCCGCCGTAGGTGAAGGTGATACCGCAGGCGACGGGGAACGCATAGAACGGGGGAGTGACGATCGGAATCGCCCAGTTGCTCTTCGGTGGAATGAGACCGGTGGTGGCCTTGCCGTCCTTTACGGACGGGTCGAACGGGGTGTCGTCCAGCGCAGCGTTGTACCGCTCGACCGTCTGCGCGAAGGCCTCACCCAGGCCCAGCTTGGCGCCGAGTTCACCGATGGTCTGGGCCTGCTCGCGGGTGGCGTACCTGTTCCAGTACTCCTCGCGGGTCAGCTTCGCGCCAACGGCATCGAAGATCTGGTAGGCGATACCGCCCGGTTGGATCAGGATCTCCCGGCCGAACTTGGCGTAGGTGTGGGTCTCCAGATCCTCGGCCTCGTCGACGAACCGAAGGCCGTTCCGATTGACCATGATGCCGAAGTGGTACGAGTGCCGGGTGAAGGTGTGCAGGAGCCGGCGGTCCCCGAAACGCGGGGTCTGCGCATCGGTCGGCGTGGCGTGACACCCGCTCCAGTTGCCGACCAGCGCGGCACCGGCCTCGTGGGCGAGCCGGATCCCGTCGCCGGTGTTGTACTCGGAACCGCGGACCCGAGCCAGATCCCAGCCCGGACCGAGGTACTGGGCTCGCATCGCCGCGTTCGCCTCGAACCCTCCGCAGGCGAGCACGACCGACCTGGTGGTGACCTCCGTCGGGTCCTGCCGTCCGCCGTGCACCAGCCGCCAGGACCCATCCACGCTCGGATTCAGTGCGACTGCTCTTGCGTTGTAACGTATTTCGACGCCATTGTCGGTCGCTAGCGAAGCGAGGTGGTCGACCAGGCCAAGACCGCCGCCGACGACCTCCAGCGGTGCATTGCCCCGGAACTTGGTGCGTCCGGCACCGTCCCGGTAGGCGTGCAAGCCCATGCTGGGGATGAATCGAACCCCGTGCTTGCGCAGCCACAACATGGTGGGAAAGCTGCGAGAGGTGAGCGCGGACAGCAAGTCCGAATCCGCCTGGTAGTCGCCCAGCCGTGCCACGTCGTCGAAGAATGTGCCCTGGTCGTAGCTGCCGACATCCAGCGTTCGCAGTTCGTGGTCGGACAGCTCAGCCAGCTGACGGATTTCGTCCAGCCCGGAATAGGCGAATCGCACCAGTCCGCCCGTGAAGATCCCATTGCCGCCACGCTTGGCCTCCGGCGCGCGTTCCAAGACGAGGACCCGCGCGCCGGCCTCCCGGCTCGCCACCGCCGCGCAGAGAGCGGCGTTCCCGCACCCGACCACCACGACGTCCCAGTCGCAACTACCCCGGTCATCGACCTGCATGATCCGCTGCACACCTCCACTGAGTTACCTGCACGTTAAGCCGACCGGACCTGGTCAACCAATCGACTGTGCTGATCGTGACCATCGATTCGCTTGATGAATTGGAAGCGGCTCGTGGCCGGGCGACGGTGCCGATCACCCAGGTCCGGGGGTCGGGTCGGACCGCTGTTGCAGATTGTTGAGGTACTCGGCGGCCATCTGCACGAACGCCCGACCCGGCGCGGTGAGCCGCCGGTGACGAAGTTTCACCAGCGACACCGACCAAGGCGCTGGCGCGAAGTCGCTGACCGACACCAGGTGAAGCGAGCCCGATGCCAGGTCGGCCTCGACGATGCTGAAGGGCAGGAACCCCACCCCTACGCCGGCGTGCACCAGGTTCCGGATCAACTGCGCTGAGTTGCTCCACCCCGTGATGCGCAGTTCATGTCCGACCTGATACTGGAGCTTCGTCACCATGGCACGCACCGGTCCCGCCGTGTAGGACACGAAGGGCAGCTTCGCGACTTCGGCAGCGTGGGCCGATTGCATGAAGCTGTCGTTGCCGACCAGCACGCAGGGCTCCTCGTAGTGGGCGACCTCCTGGAACACCTGAGTCGCCAACTGAGGGTTGAGCAGCGCGAGCTCCACCCGACTCTCTCCCAGTAGCGACACCAACGTAGGCGTCGAGTGGACCTCCACCATCAACGCACAGTGCGGGTTCCGTTCGTGAAACGCGGTCACCAACCTCGGCAGGATCGCTCCCGCTGACCAGTTGTTGGCGCCGATCGACACCACTTGCCCCCTGGAGGACCGCGCGGCCAGCAGGGTCTCCTGAAGTCCCTCTGCTCGAAGTTGGAGCATCTTCTCGGCGTACGGCAGAAATGCGCGCCCGGCGGCGGTGAGCACGAGTCTTCGTCCGGTGCGCTCGAACAGCGTGGTCCCCAGGGAACGCTCAAGCGCACCGAGCCGCATGCTGATTGAGGACTGGTTCCGCTGCAATGCGATCGCAGCCCGAGTGATACTCCCCTCGGTGACCGTCCGAACGAAAGCCTCGAGTTGAGCGATCTCCACGGTGATGACCTCCGCCCACGCAGAACGCACCGTTGCCGACAACCGTCAACGGTCAGTCTGGTGCCCCGCCGGTGATCATGCAGATGGTCCGCCAAATCCAGGGCCAGGCGCTCAATATCCACTCAGATGCCACTTTCCGGCCGCTTCAACGTGCTTGGGTGTGACTCGGCGGCCAGAGGATGGGGTCAGGCATTCGGACTGGTCCTATTGGGC
>CAYZBB010000121.1:0-4532 GCA_964476495.1 uncultured Actinomycetes bacterium
CCAATCGCACCGATTTCGACCTGACCACCCATTCCCAGCATTCCGGCGTCGACCTGTCGTACTTCGAACAGGAGACCGGCGAGCGGTGGGTCCCGTACGTCATCGAACCGGCCGCCGGCGTCGGCCGTCCGATGATGGCCTTCTTGCTGGAGGCCTACGCGCAGGACGAGGCGCCCAACACCAAGGGCGGGGTGGACGTGCGGACAGTGCTGCGGCTTGATCCGCGGCTTGCCCCGGTCAAGGCCGCGGTGTTGCCGCTGTCCCGGCACGCCGACCTGTCCCCGGTGGCCCGCGATCTGGCCACCTCGCTGCGCAGGAGCTGGAACGTCGACTTCGACGACGCCGGCCAGATCGGCCGCCGGTACCGGCGGCAGGACGAGATCGGCACCCCGTTCTGCGTCACCGTCGACTTCGACACCGCCACCGACCAGGCGGTGACCATCCGGGACCGGGACTCGATGGTTCAGGACCGGGTGGCGCTGGACCGGGTGCATGCCTACCTCGGGGAGCGGCTCGCCGGCTGCTGAGGCGCGCCGGGGCGCGCCCGTCAGCTGCCCAGGTCGCCGGGGTACAGGTACTGGTCGGCCGGTCGGGTGGTGCCGCGGAACCAGGCGTCGATGAACGCGGAGTAGTCCTTGCCGGTCTGCTGGTTGACGAACGCCTCGAAATCGTCGAAGGAGGCGTTCCTGCCGCCGTAGGTCGCCGGCCACTGCTTGATGATCCGCAGGAATGCCTCGTCGCCGACCTCGTTGCGCAGTGCGTGCAGCGCGATCGGGCCCTTGGTGTACACGGCGCCGAACTCGTTGCCGGGGCCCATGTCCACCAGGGGTGAGCTCCAGAAGGAGGAATCGTCGACGACGCTGCGCATCCGCTGCTTCCACAGGTCGTCGAGGTCCCTGCCCTGGAGTTTCTCGGCGTACAGCCACGGCGCGTAGGACGCGAAGCACTCGTTGAGGCAGATGTCCGACCAGCGCTCGATCGTGACGTCGTCGCCGTACCACTGGTGGGCGAGTTCGTGTACCACCGTGGTCATGTCGTCGATGCCGGCCGTGTAGACCGGTCGGGTCGCGGTCTCCAGCGCGAACCCGGTGCGCGAACCGGTGAAGATCCCGCCGGCGGCTGGCATCGGATACGGGCCGAAGAAGCCAGTCAGCACCTCGATCACCGGTCCGGTCTGCCGGGCAAGGTCGGCCGTGTCGGCCGGCGCGCCCGGTGCGATCGCGGACACCACCGGGCGGCCGTCGGGCAGGGTGCCCTCCACGGTGGTGAACGTGTCGATGTAGATGGTGTCCAGATAGGAGGCCACCGGAACGTCCAGTTCCCAGCGGGTCGTCGTCATGCCGGCCGGTGCGGGGGGCAGGCCGTCGGTCTGCTGCACCCCGTTGGAGATCACCTGCCAACCCTGGGGCACCGTGGCGGTGACGGCGAACGTCGCGGTGTCCGCGGGGTGCTCGTTGACCGGGAACCAGGTCGACGCGCCGCTCGGCTCGCCGGCGACGAAGGCGCCGCCCGACTCGGTCCGGTACCAGCCGCCGTCGCCGACGTGGGCGGTGCCGTCGCCGACGAGGCCGGGCGACCCGGAGTAGTCCACCGTCACGTGCAGCGGCGACCCTGCGGGCAGCGCGGAGGCAGGGGTGATCACCAGCTCCGCGTCCTGCTGCTCGAAACCGGCTGGGGCACCGTTGACGGTCAGCGCCTGCACGGTCAGGTTCGGTTGCAGGTCGAGGTTAAACCGGGTCAGCCCCTGGTCGGAGGTGATCGTGCCGAGCAGGGTGGCGGTCGAGGTCAGCGCGTTGGTCTCCGGGCGGTACGTCAGGTTCAGGTCGTAGGAGTCGACCTGGTAGCCGCCGTTGCCGGCTGTGGGGTAGTACGGGTCGCCGATGCCGGCCGCACCGACGCTGCCGTCTGTGCCGTCTGTGCCGTCTGTGCCGTCCCCGGGTGTGCCGGTCGACGATCCGGACGACGGCAACGTCGGCGATGCGGTGATGCCGGGTGTGGCCGACGAGATCGCCGGGGAGGGCGCATCGGCGGCCGCCGGGTTGCCCCCGACCTGCGAACAAGCCGAAACGGACACGGCGGACAGGAGGGCGAGGGCGAGGGCCGCGATGGATCCGCGGCGCGACGTCGGCATGCTCGCACGCTACAAGGGCCCCTCGTCGGATCGTGGTGAGTCGACCGGAGCACCCTGGCATGATCGGATTCCGGCCGGGCACGAGAACCGGGCGGCCCGACGAACGGGGAGAGGGAACCGGGTGCGGACGGTGCTGCGCTACCTGGCCGGGTTGGCGCTGGTCGGCCTGATCGTCGTCGCCGGGACGTGGTGGCGGGTCGCCATCATCGGGGACCGGGACGAGCGGGCGACGGCCGATGCCATCGTGGTGCTCGGCGCCGCCCAATATGACGGCGATCCCTCGCCGGTGTTCCGGGCCAGGCTGGACCATGCCGCGGAGCTGTACCGCGCCGGGGTCGCGCCGCGGATCGTCACCATCGGCGGCGGGCAGGCCGGTGACGCGACCACCGAGGGTCAGGCCGGTGCCGAGTACCTGGCCGCGTCCGGGATCGATCGGCGCGCGCTGACCGCGGTCGGCGAGGGCGCCGACACGCTGGCCAGCCTGCGCGCGGGCGCGCCGGTGCTTGCCGGGCACGGCTGGTCGTCGGTCGTGCTGGTCACCGACCCTGCCCATGCTGCCCGGTCCGCGCTGATGGCCCGCGAGCTGGGCTGGAAGGTGCAGACCTCGCCCGTCCGCGAGGGGCCGGCCGTCCGCGACGACGTCCGGGTCGACTACCTACTGCGCGAGACGCTGGGCGTGCTGTACTACCGAGTCACCGGCGGGTCGTCGGGCGTCAGCGCACCGGTGATCTGACATGACCAGCGGCGCGGGCGGATACGGCCCCGAGGATCTCGAGCGGCTGCTGGACGAACCGCCCAAGACCGCGGCGCTGCTCGGCACGGAGGCCGCCGCAGGGCGCAGCCCGTTCGCCAGGGACCGGGCGCGGGTATTGCACTCCAAGTCCTTTCGCCGGCTGGCCGGCAAGACCCAGGTGGTGGCGCCGGACGAGGAGGGGGTGCCGCGGACCCGGCTCACGCACTCGCTTGAGGTCGCGCAGATCGCCCGGGAGATCGGCGCGCAGTTGGGCTGCGACCCGGACCTGGTCGATCTGGCCGGGCTCGCCCACGACATCGGGCACCCGCCGTTCGGGCACAACGGGGAGACCGCGTTGGACCTGATCGGCGCGGCGGCCGGCGGATTCGAGGCGAACGCGCAGAACCTGCGGCTGCTGTCCCGGCTCGAACCCAAGATCGTCACCGCGGAGGGTCGGGCCGGCGGGTTGAACCTGACCCGGGCCGCGCTGGACGCGGTGATCAAGTACCCGTGGCCGCGGCCGCCCGGAGGCGGGAAGTTCGGCATGTACGCCGACGAGCGGGCGGTGTTCGACTGGGTGCGCGCGCCCGCACCCGGGATCCGCCGCTGCCTGGAGGCCCAGGTGATGGACTGGGCCGACGACGTTGCGTATTCGGTGCACGACGTCGAGGACGGGGTCGGTTCCGGCCGCATCGACCTGGGCCGGCTCGCCGACCCGGACGAGCGTGACACCATCTGCGCGGCCGCCCGGCCCTACAGCGACGAGTCCGTGTACGACCTGCGCACCGTCCTGGACGACCTGCTCGCGCTGCCGGCGGTGACCCGGACCCTGCACCTGCCGCCGGGGCCGGTCGCCGACGCCGCGGTCAAGTCGATGACCAGCGAGCTGACCGGGCGTTTCTGTGCCGGGGCCGTCGCCGCCACTCGGCAGGCCGCCGGTGACGGGCCGCTGTTGCGATACCGGGCGGACCTACGAGTGCCCAGGTTGCTGCGGACGGAGGTGGCCGTGCTCAAGGCCGTCGCCGGCCACTACGTGATGTCGGACCCGGGACGGCTGCGGATCCAGCACCGGGAACAGGAGCTGCTGATCGAACTGGTGCAGGCGACCGCCGATCGCGGGGTCGCCGCCCTCGACCCGCTGTTCGCCGGCGAGTACCAGCGGTCCGCGGACGACGCCGCCCGGCTGCGGATCGTGCTCGACCAGGTCAGTCTTCTCACCGACGCGCAGGCGGTCGCCCGGCACCAGCGGCTGACCGGCGGCTGACCCCGGGGTCAGGAGGCCCGGGGCGGCCATCCACACCCGTTGTGGACAGGTCGGGCAGCGATGCGCGGCGGACCTAGACTCGGCCTGTGGCTGTGGCTGGGCGGATATCGGATGCGGACCGGGAACGGGTCCGCGACGCCAGCCGTATCGAACAGGTGGTGGGGGAGTACGTCGCGCTGCGCAACGCCGGCGGCGGAAACCTCAAGGGCCTGTGCCCGTTCCACGACGAGAAGACGCCCTCGTTCCAGGTCAGCCCGGCCCGCGGCTACTACCACTGTTTCGGCTGCGGCAAGGGCGGCGACGTCTTCTCGTTCCTCCAGGAGATCGACCACCTGACGTTCGTCGAGTCGGTGCAGCGGTTGGCCGAGCGGGCCGGGATCGCGCTGACCCTGGTCGAGGGCGGC
>CAYZBB010000121.1:4632-18516 GCA_964476495.1 uncultured Actinomycetes bacterium
CAGCGGGGGCCGATCGACCAGTTCCACCGCCGGCTGCTGTGGTCGATCCGGGACGCCGCGGGTGATGTCGTCGGGTTCGGGGCCCGCCGGCTGTTCGACGACGACCGTGTTCAGGCCAAGTACCTGAACACGTCGGAAACCCCGCTGTACAAGAAGTCTCAGGTGCTGTTCGGGCTAGATCTGGCCAAGCGGGAGATCATCAGGCAACGGCGGGTGGTGGTCGTCGAGGGGTACACCGACGTCATGGCCATGCACCTGGCCGGGGTGACCACTGCGGTCGCCTCCTGCGGAACCGCGTTCGGCGACGAGCACATCACCGTGCTGCGGCGCTACCTGCTGGACTCCCAGGCGGGACCAGGTGGCATCCGGGCCAAGGACGGCACCGTCGTCTACACCTTCGACGGCGACTCGGCGGGCCGGCAGGCCGCGCTCAAGGCGTTCGACTCCGACCAACGGTTCGCGGCGAACACCTTCGTCGCGATCGAGGCCAACGGCATGGACCCGTGCGAGCTGCGGCAGGCCAAGGGCGACGAGGCGCTGCGCGAGCTAGTCGGCGGGGCGAAAAACCTGTTCGAGTTCGCGATCCAGACCGCGGTGGGCCAGCACGACCTCGATTCGGCCGAGGGTCGTTACGCTGCTTTGAATGTCGGAGTGCCGCTGGTCGCTCGGATCAAGGATGACCTGCTCCGCGACAGCTTCGCCACCACTCTGGCCATGCATGCGGGCACCGACATCGACGAGACCAGGCGCCGGGTGCGCCGGGCGGCGCAGCAGCGGGCGCAGCGGCCGGATGCAGTGCCTGCGCCGCGCGGCCGGCCGGAGCGGGGGGACGGCGACGGTCGTCGGGTAGTGGCGCGCCCGGACGACCCGCGTGAGCCACCGGATGACGCCGAACCCCCGCCGCCGGACATGTCGGTCCCCGAGGCGCTGCCCGACGCCAGGGACCGCGAGTTCAAGGCCGAACGGGAGGCGCTGAAGCTGGCCCTGCAGCAACCGGCGCTTGTGGCCGCGGCGTACGGGATGGTGCAGCCGGAGGTGTTCAAGGCGCCCGCGTACGCCGTGGTGCACCGGGCGATCGGTGCGGCCGGCGGACCCGGCGGCGATCACACCGGTCCGGCCTGGGTGGACTCGGTGCGCGGCGAAGTTCCCGACGGGCCGCTGCGGTCACTGGTCAGCGAATTGGCGGTGGAACGGCCGGAGTGGCCGACCGACGAGGTCGATGCAAGGTACGCAGGCTCCATCATCGCCAGACTCGCCGAGCGGCAGGCGATCCGGCAGGAGCTGCACCTCAAGTCGGCGCTGCAGCGGGCCGAGGCGGCGGGCGACAGCGCCCGGGCGCGGGAGTTGAACGCCGACCTGTTCGAATTCACCAAGTACCGGCTCGCGCTGACCAAGCGGGCCTGGGGCGACTCGTGAGCCGGGAGGGCCGGACCGGATCCGGGCGGTGGTGGCGCCGGCGTCCACTCCCCGACGTGTTGAGCCAGGCGCTGACCCAGGACGAACGGATCGCGGTGACCGCGGGATGTGCCGACGGGAGGCTGCTCGCGGTGAGCCGGTTCGGCCTGTGGGTGATCGGCGACCCGGAGGGTCCGGGAGCGCACGCCGAACGCATCGGTTGGGAGTCGATCGCCCGCGCCAGACTGCTGGCCAGGGTGCTCTCGGTGGTGCCGACCAGGGTGGCCGGTCGCCTGCCGGACGGCACGGACCTCCTGGTCGCCGAGCGAGAACGGGTGTTCCCGCTCGCCGGTCGCAGCGGGCTCACCGACGTCGTGCACAACCGGGTGCACCGGTCGGTCGCGGCGAGCCGGCACCTGCCGTTCCCGGGGGCCGGCGGATGGGTCGTGCTGCGGCGGGTGCCCGGGCACAACGGGCTGACCCGGCAGGTCTGGCTGGATCCGGGCGCGGACGCAGGCACGCCGGGGTTCGCACCCGCCGTGGCAATGGTGGCGGACGAGTTGGCCGGCTCGTTGCCGGCCGGCTGATCGCGGGGTTCGACGAGCGGTGCTCTCGGAGTTCGACGACGGGTGCCCGAACTACACTCGTCGGCGATGAGTCAGGATCCGGAACCGCTGTTCGACCCGCGCCGGCTGCGGGCCTCGGACGACGACCGGGCGGCCGTCGCCCAGGTGCTACAGACCGCGATGGACGAGGGGCGGCTGAGCCCGGCGGAGCTGCAGGAGCGGCTGGACACCCTGTATCGGTCGAAGACACTGAGCGAACTGGAGACGCTGACCTGGGATCTGCCCGGTCACCGCGACCTGGTCCCGAAGGCCCCGGTGATGCCGGCCGCATTGGACCCGACACCAGCGGGGGGCACGGCGGTCGACCGGGTCGGCGGCACGCCGACGTCCGGTGCCGCGGTCGGCATCCTGTCCGGCGCGACCAGGGCGGGGAGTTGGGTGGTGCCCGCCCAGTTCTCCGCGGTCGCGATCATGGGCGGGGTCGACATCGACCTGACCGCGGCGCGTTTCGCGCAGGCAGAGGTCACGATCACCGCGGTGGCGGTGATGGGCGGCATCGACATCGTGGTGCCGGACGACGTCACCGTGCTGGTCACCGGCATCGGCTTCATGGGTGCGTTCGAGGACAACGCGCGGGTTCAGGGGGCACCGGGTAGGCCCGTGATCAAGATCAACGGGCTGGCCATGATGGGTGGCGTGGACGTGCACCGGCCCAAGAGCAAGCGGGTGCGCCTGGAGAAGTGACCGCGCCGGCCGCTCAGTGCGCGCCGTCCTTGGAGAACACGCTGGTCACCTTTGCCTGGACGAACCCGGCCACACCCTGGACGGCCGGGTGGTCGGACACCTTCGACGTCCAGCGCTTGATCTGCTCGTACCGTTCACGACCGGCCCGGGAGCCGAGGACGTAGCCGATGCCGATGCCCAGGACGAGGCGGAACATGCTCAGGACCTCCCGATCGATGCGCGGCCGCGTCGATCTGTGTCGGCACGGTGCCGACAGTCTTCCCTATCGCGGGCGCTCGGCGGCTATCGGGGGCGCGCGTCGGCCGCCGACTCGGCGGAACGCCTTGGGTGTTCGCGGGTGTGCCGGGGTGTCGTGGCGGTCACGCCGAACGACACACCGGACGCGCCTGCGTCATGATCAACCGCACATACGTTGACCAGGCAGTTTGCTCCCCCGGTTGGACTCGAACCAACAACCGTCCGATTAACAGTCGGATGCTCTGCCAATTGAGCTACGGAGGACCGGCGCACCCGCTGGCACGGAGGCGCGCGAGCCAGGATAGCCCACATGGACCCGGAAGCCGAAACCGCCCTATCTGGCGCCGGAGCGCTGGGGGGTGGTGGTCGGATTCGTCATGGTCGTCCTGTTCATTGAGTCGGCTGGTCTCGCCGTCCGACCGGTCCTCGTGCCCGACCTCACCCGGCTTCACGAACCGCGGACGCGGCTTGTCGGAGATGCTCGCGTGCCGTCGTCGGAGGGCCGTTGCGCCGAGTGCGGAGTCCTCGCTGGTCCCAGGCCTGCCGAATCTCCGCACTCCGACACCGGGCGGAGACGTCGACAGCGGTGACCCACGCGGGCGGAACGGGCCACCCGCCAGCCGAGGACGCGGCTGAACCCGGCGTCAGTCGTCGGCGCAGAGCTGCCGACCCGCTGGGTGCGCCGCGCAACGGGTCAGGCGGGAGCCGGTATCGTCTGCGCGGGGCGGTAGCTCAGTTGGTCAGAGCAGCGGACTCATAATCCGTCAGGTCGTGGGTTCGAGCCCCACTCGCCCCACGTTTGCGCAGCTCAGCGGCTTGGACTCTTAGAATAAATGGAGACCCGCGGGCGGTTTGGTCTCCATTTATTCCGCTTCGTGGTACGCGACGTACTCTCGAGCCGGATCCTGCACCGGATGGCGGACGGAGGCAGATCGAGTGTTGAGCTTCGGTCCGGATGGAGTCAACGGCATCGCTCCCGACGACGACGAGCCGACGGGTGCACGTGCTTGGTCGGCACCACCACCGTGACGACCAACCCACGATCAGCCGACGAGCCCGAAGCTGGCCTGCAGCCGTTCGGCCACGGCCGATCCCGCGTCGTGCGCGACTTGGGCTCGGCCCGGCTGCGACTCACCCCGCGGCGGGCCCGCTGCGCCGCGTGCCGTCGCACGCAGATCCTGCTGCCGGCCGCGCTCACCGTGCGAAGGGCCGACAGCCACCGAGGTCATCGGGAACGCGCTGATCGCGAAGGTGCGAGGCGCCGGGGCGCGCACGATCGCGGCCACTCTTGGCCGACCTGAATCGACCGTTCGACGGTGGCTGCGTGGCGTCGACGAGACGCACGCCCAGTGGCTGTACCGGCGGGGCGTAGAGCGGGCCGTCACGATCGACCGGGAGCTGCTGGTCAACCCGGCACCACAGCCCACGACGCTGGGTCACGCGCTCAACGTGCTTGGCGGCGCCGCCCAGCGGTACCGCGAGCGGCTCGGCCTGAGTACGCCGCTGTGGTCGCTGGTCGGCGTCTTCGTCGCTGGCCGGCTCGTTCTACCCGTTCGGGCGCCCCGCCGAACCTGATTTCCGGGTCACGCCGCGTCCCCGGCTGCCCGCGCTCGGCCGTCACCGTGACGATGACCGTCGCACCCCCCTACGCCCGGGTCCGTCAGCGTGCCGACCACGCCGTCACCATGACGATGAGCCCGCCTGAATCCATCGTCAGACAGCACGAATCCATCGCGGTCAAACACGACAACGCTCAACACATGCTCGACATCCTGATCGAGGTCTACTCGGCCGCGATGAGCCGTGCCGACCTGGCTGGCGCCGTCGGCCTGGAACCCACTTCGGGCACATTCCCCACCTACCTTCCTTTCGAACCTGCGTCGCAACGGGCTCGTCCAGGAAACCAGCAAAGGCCGGACCGCCTCGGCGATCCTGTTCCAAAATCCTGGAACCATCGCATGACTCCGGGCGCCACGGTCGGGCCGGATCAGCTGCTACGAGAAGAGTGAAGACGTGGAACGCCCGATCCGCTTCGCCCGCAATCGCTACATGCTCTGCGAGCCCTGCCGTCTCGAGTGGGTTGTCGATCTCGAGTGGATTGATCGGTGGGAACGAGCCACGGAGAGTTGTCCAAGATGCGGTGTCACCTGCGAAGCGGAGAATTCGGCGCGTGTGACCGTTGATCCTGATGATTCCGCTCTGGTCGATGAGAACGTGGCCCGGCTCACCTGGTATCACACCAGCACCCAATCGGATTGGCCGATGGAGGACTTCGATCCAGCAGCAGGGCTGACCGAGGAGGCGCGGCAGATGATGGGTGGTGATCGTCGCGTCGCCCGCTGGGCTGCGCAGCAGAGGGCGAAGGCACTTCATGTCGGCACATACGAAGCGGCCATCCACAACATGCTGCGACGGATCGATCACCAAGCTGATCGCGGCCGTCAGTTCTACCTCTATCGAGTCCGCTTGGTGCCATCCGTCACTGTGCGGGATGACTGGTTGATTGATCCAAGTAACTTCGCCGGTGACGTCGTTCTGGACGAGGTATGTTCCCCTGGGGTCGATGTCGCTCGCTACTTGAACTATCACGAGGATCCAGGTGGTCTGTCGCTGGCGCTTGGCCGAACCGCAATTGCCTCCGCTCAACAGGTAGCGATCCCAACGCGCTCCAGCAGTGATTCCGGCTGGATCGCCACTGCTGCGGGCGAGTTGGAGAGGGTTGCTATGACGCCGTCCGAGCCCGCGGAACGCGAGGTGTGGTTGCCGCGCCACATCTCAAGGCGCAGCACGCCGTCTCCGAAGAGCGCCAGAGCACGGGAACTCGTTGCCCCGCTCGCGCAGCGACTACCGGTGAACCTGCGGCGACAGTTCGAGTCGGCTACCGCGTTCGACGAGACGCTGCAACCCGAGACATGGGCCCAGTACGTCGTAGGCGTATTAGACCTGCTTCTTGCGCCCGAGCGCGTCCTCGCAGTACTCGACAGCGCGAGGGTCCGACGTCTCCTCTGACATGCGCGCGCTTGACGTGGACGAGACCGGGATGCTCCGTCTCGGCGGCGGCGGGCCTGGCGAGGTGGACTGTCCGGAGTCTCATCGCCCAGGAGGATCAGGTGTGGGATCCGGGGGATCGAGGGCGATCAGGTTGACGCGGATGGCGTCGAAGGCACCGGCGAGGCGGGCTTGGATCGTGTCCCAGGCGACATGCCAGTCAAGGATCGGGAAGGGTAGTCGGAATCGGGCAAGGGCGGCTTTGACCTCCGTGGCTGTCGAACCGCTCGGGTGGGCGCCGTAGTTGCGGGTCTTCTGGGCAGCGCGAATGATCTTGAACTCTTCGGTGATGAGATCTTCATACAGCTGTGGACCGAACCGGTTCTCGAGCCAGATCTGCATACTGTTGAGCGTTCCTGTGACCTGCCAACCGCGACTGCTGAGCTCTTCTGCGGCGGGGGCTGGGACGTTGAGAGCGCCGAGCACAGTCCATAGGGCGCTGACCCGGTCCAGGAACTCCGCTTGGGTCGTGGCTGGGGCCCTTAGCCCGGCGATCGGGGCGATGAGGCCTTGACCGGCCGTGAGGAGCTTGCCGTCGGATGTCTTCCAAGTGGGATCGGCGTGCAGGACATACGCCAGGAAGTCCAGCGTTTCTGGCAGTGGCAGCAGGGCCTGGTGGGTGGGGGTGTTCGTGTCCTTCTGTGCCAGTGTGGCGATGCGGTCGAGATAGTCCGGCGCATTGCGCACCTGGGAGAAATGCCGGAGATAGCCTTGACCGTAGGAAATCTCGAAGTCATGTGGCGGCAGGCGCGAAGCGAAGCTCAGGTAATCGCGGCATAGCACTCGCCCGATCGTCGAGACCGACAAGGTGATTTCGACAGGCTCACCTTCCACCGTGGTGCCACTGAGTCGGATCTGCCCACCAGTGTCGTGGGCACGCAGGGCTTGGCGGCCATCGAGCCGCTCGTCGGCGACAGTCCACATCTCGTCTATCGGGACGGCGGCCTCTCTGCTTGCGGCCTCTCGGATGAGTTCGACGATCAGATCCGCCGCCAGCGCCGGCTCGCGGTCGTGGCGGGCCAGGGTGTACAGCCCGGCGATAGTCAGTCCGACCTGTTCATCCCGTCCCGGTGTGAAGGTTGAGCGTCGTAGGTCCCAGCGCCACCACAAGCTGTACCCGCCCGGCCAACGCTCGGAGGGAGGAAGCCGAGGCAGGCTGGCCAGAACCTGTTCGATGTCGACTTCAGGTAGGTCATGCTCGAATCGGCGTCGGACTCCGTCCCAGACAGGCCATCCGCGGTCGTCGGTGATCTGTCCGCTGCGAAGCGGCCATGCGATGACGCGCAGCAAGGCCAGTTGCTCCGGAGTCAAGCCGATCAGCAGTGGGTGGTTGGCCTCCGCCGGAGGCACGTCGAGGTCGTCCACGAGCCCACCCAATCAGATGGGTCCCCGTTCAGTGTGGCTGACCATAAGGTGCTCGACTGTTGAACACCACTCTGGATGACGACGACCGACCCATGCATCGTCATCGGTGGTGCCGAAGATCAGCGCGTAGCTCTCCCGGTCGAGGACCTCCTCGATACCCGTGATCAGCTCTGGGTAGACCGGGTTGAGCACGCTGGCAACGATGACGCCGATCGTCTGCGTCTGCCGGCTGGCGAGCCCGCTCGCAATCGGGTTCGGTTGGAAGTTCAGTTCCTCGATGGCGGCCGCGATGCGTCCCGGGTGGCCTGGGCGATGTAATAGTCGCCCTTGCCGAGAAACTTGGACACGGTTGCCTTGGAGACGCCGGGCAAGTGGCGACATCGATGATGGTGGCACGCTTGTCCGGTGACGACGGAAGCCGATTTCGCACCGGCAGGAATATGTGTCGGCCGCACCGAGGCGTCAAGAGCATCGGGGGCATTACGTCCGAGTGCCGTCTTGTGATGTGCCAGTTCAGAGCATCTCTCCTGGAAGTTCGCTCACGTCAGAAGCCCGCGGGGCCTCCGAGCGGCGTGGTGCGTCTCCGGCGGCGCAGTGCGTCGTGTCCGGGAAGGGCGACTCAACTGATTCCGCGGAATCAACCTTGCCCTCACGATGCTCCACGAACGATCGTTCATGAGACATAGCCGGCCGACGACGTTCTTGCAGATCGCTTTTTAACGTGGCTCGTGTACACAACTACGTCACGAGATCCCCCGATTGCGATACGTTGCGACGGTGAAGATCGGCTACGGACGCGTCTCGACCCGCGACCAGCACCCCGAGGCCCAGGCCGATGCTCTGACCGCGGCCGGCTGTCGGCCGCTGTACATCGACAAGGCGAGCGGCAAACTAGCCAAGCGTCCAAAGCTGGACGAGGCCCTGCACGCACTCAGCGCCGGCGACCAGATCGTGATCACCAAGCTCGACCGGCTCGGCCGATCCTTGGAGCATCTGATCGAGCTGTCCAACGAGCTGCAGCGTCGACAGATCGATCTGGTCGTCCTCGACCAGGGGATCGACACGTCCACCGCCGTCGGCCGGATGTTCTTCCAGATTCTCGGCGCGATCGCCGAGTTCGAGCACGCACTCATGTCCGAGCGCACCCGCGACGGACTTGCGGCCGCGCGGGCCCGAGGTCGCGTGGGCGGGCCCAAGCCCAAGCTGCGGCCGCGACAGGCGCAGCTCGCACGGCAGATGTACGACCAGGTCGACGATCGGGGCCGCAATCGCTACACCGTCGCCGAGATCGCCGCCGAGTTCGGAGTCAGCCGGCCCACCATCTACCGCTACCTCGACCAGGGTGTTGCGGGGTGACCGGCACACGGTCCGAACTGCTCAACCGTCGGACCCGCGACGCGGTGCGCGATCTCATGAGTGGAACGGTGCTCCGCGAGATCGACGAAATGTGGCAAGACGAGTTGTTCGCACCTCCTCTCGACGAGATCGAACCAGTCGGCGGCCAACGAGTCACGCACTTCCAGGGCTATCTGAACCTCGTTGACTGGACAGACCGTGCTCAGGTCATCCGCGCGCTGCGGGTCTTCGAGGTAGCGATTAGGCACCTATTTCAGCGACCGGACACTGACGGATGGGATCCATCAGAGGTCATCGCCCGTCTCCGGAGGTTGTTCGCACGTGACGGATACGAGATAGACGACGCCGGACTCATCTCAGGTGGGCATCGGCCCATACTGGAATCGCATCACCTCGACAATCTGACCGAACCGACAGCCATTCTTGAACACCTTGATCGGATCGCCCACGCCTCGGCCCGGGACGACCCTTCCCAGGCGATCGGCTCGGCAAAAGAACTGGTCGAGAGCACAGCCAAGCTCGTGCTCTCCCAGCGAGGAGAGGCCTTCAGCGACGCCAACGATCTTCCCCAGCTGGTTAAGGCAGCGGAGGAGGCCCTCCACCTTCATCCCCAGCAGGCGACGGGTACCCCAGATGGCTCCGGCGGGGTCCGCCGAATCCTCGGCGCGGCGATCACCATCACGAGCGGGATTGCGGAGCTGCGAAACGCTTACGGCACCGGCCACGGCCGCGGTGGTCGCGTATCCGGCTTGGGCACTCGACACGCCAATTTGGCCGTCAACGGCGCGCGGCTGTGGTGCCAGTTCATGCTCGACACCCTCAGTGACCCGGCCGCTCCATGGCGCAAAGTAGGAGATTGAACCCCCCGGGAAGCGTCGTCGACGAGGCCTTGTCGATCGGCGCACAGCGACCGTTCCACCGGGCGAAACAAGACCCCACCTCAGCGCCGGTCAATTGGTCGCGACCACGAACCGTCGAGCACGAGGTCGCCGCTGGTGGGCGGCAAACGCGCAGCTGCGGCGGCATTCGCGCATCCAGTTACCTGGACCTTTCAGATGGCCTAGCACTGGGCCTAGCAGTGGATCCTTTCATGGTGCTTACATACACCCGCTCGCGCGGGTGTATCTGCGATAGTCGCAATCCTCAGGTGAGAGCCAAGCCGGTGTTAAATAGGCGATATGAACGACGCAGCCCTCGTGGACGAACCGGCAGCCACCGGAGCCGATACACGTAAAGCGCTTCTCGACCGGTCGCGCTGGCTCGGCGCGCCCATCTCGAACAGCTTCGTGCAGCTCCCACGAGGCAAGGCAACCGATGCCCGGCCCGGGAAGCTTGCCCCGTTCATCAAGAACGGTGACAAGCGAGGCCTGCTCGCATACTTGTTCCTGCTGTCGATCAACTCGAGCGGCGCGAGCTCAGAAGGCTGGTCCACCACCCTGCCGTTGCCGACGTGGGCGCGGGCGCTCGGCACCGACAAAGACGCGGGCGACGCCGCTGTCACGAACGCCGTCACGAAGACCTTCCGCCGCCTGGAAGCCCACGACTTGATCGCGCGTGAGGTGGTGCGAGGACCATCAGGAGGTAGGCAGGTTCGGGTCACCCTGCTGTCCATCGACGGCTCTGGTCAGGAGTACTCCCGACCCAGGTCTCATTTCTTCACGCTTCACCGCAGGTTCTGGGATGACGACTGGCCCGCACAACTCGATCTTCCGGCAATCGCGATGCTGTTGGTCCTACTCAAGGAGAAGCCGTGGGTCCCACTTCCTGCGGAGAGAATGCCGCAGTGGTACGGCTGGTCCGCTGACACCGCCGAACGTGGGTTCCGCCAGCTGTTGCGCAAGGGGCTGGTGGACAAGCGGTTGGTCGCAAGGACGGCGCCGCTGAGCCCTACTGGGCTAACCACGACCGCCCACTACAAGCTCACTGACACTTTGGCGCCGGCGAAGTCGGCGACCCCAACCGTCGGACGATCAGATCGGCCACGACGCAAGAAGAAGACCGCGAGCAAGCGCGGCCCTGGACTGAAACGGACGAAAGAGTCGTGACCCAGCCGCGCACGTCCGTTCGCCCAGTGAGCGGTGCACACGTCTTCGTCGACGAGACGAAGCGACGGGACTACATGCTCGTCGCCGGCGTGGCGATCCCGGGTGACCTCGACGCGATTCGAGCACGACTCCGACCGCTCATCCTTCCGGGTCAGCGAAGACTACACATGAACTCGGAGAATGACTCACGCCGACGAACCATCGCGTCGGCTATCTCGGCCAGTCCGATTCGAGCCACGGTCTATGACGCCGGACGTCGGTACAAGACCGAACGAGAAAGGCGGGCTGCCTGCCTGCAGGCGCTGGTCGGGGACGCAGCGAGGTGCGGCTACGGCATGCTCGTTCTCGAGCAGGATGATTCGTTGCTCAGTTGGGACACGCAACATCTCATCGAATTCACGCGAGCCGCGGGCTGCCGAGAGTCACTGCGCTACGAGCATCGCCGGGCCGCCAGCGAGCAACTCCTCGCGATCCCTGATGCGATCGCCTGGTGCTGGGCCAAGGGCGGTGATTGGCGTCGCCGCGTTGAGCCGGCCGTGATCGAGGTCCAACACGTCTGACGCGGGTCCCGATAAGCGCGAAGCCCGAGCGCCACGGTCGTCCGGCCGGGTCTCGGGCTCACTTCCCGCAGCTCAGCGCCACGGGCAACACCCATTGTTCCACCTCTAGCTGCTAGACGCCACTGCGGGTCCTTTCAGCGACCTCTCATACACCCGTGATGACGCTCGTCGGGTGGCCGAGCCGGTTCGCCAGCCATTACCGGGGCGGCGTCCTACTGTCGATGACGGACCGGGCCGGTCCCAGATGACGGTGACGACCGAGAACATCCAGACCGCAGCCCGCGAGTGCGGAATTGCGCTGCCCGACCTACCAGCCGAGCTGGTCGCGACCGGGCAGATCCGGCGGACCTTCACGCCCCTCGACGTTCCCGCCCCGCACGTCCACTCCCCGCAAGGCGGCGCATCGACCCAGTACGCCGCCGACGGCGGGACCCACCCGACACCTTGTCCGGGCAGGACGACCGCATTCACACGGCCGCCGGCCGTTGACCGTTTCCTCCGCGACCCGGCAGCGGCAGCGGTGGGTCGACGGCCATGCCATCCCCGTTCGCGTCCTCAGATTCGGACCCTCCTCCGGGCCGTGCTGCGAGGCCCGATCGACCCTCGCCGGGCCGGCAAGGGTGGGCTTGCCTAGGATCGCGACAGGGATTGCAAGGGGCTTTGACCGGTTGTCCCCTGCGTTGGGCGAGGGGACGTTGATGGCGACGCCGGTGGGGTTCGAAAACAAGGTCGGCTTCCTCTGGCGGATCGCCGACAAGCTGCGCGGCGATTTCAAGCCGCACGAGTACGGCTCGATCATGCTGCCGACCCTGGTGCTGTTCCGCCTCGATGCGGTCCTGGCCGCTACCAAGGCGGCGGTCGTCGTCCGGGCCAAGACGTTGGACCTGAACAGTCCGTCCGCGGATCCGTTGCTGCGCAGGGCGGCCGGGGGCCTGCCGTTCTACAACACCTCACCGCTGGACATGAAGGCGATGCTGTCCGACGACAAGAACATCGCGGCCCAACTGCGCACCTACGTGACCGCGTTCAGTCCCGAAGCCTCCAGGGTGCTGGAGGCCTTCAACTACCAGCAGACCATCGGCAAGCTGGACCGGGCCGGTGTGCTCTATCAGGTGCTGGGCGACTTCGCGGACATCGACCTGCACCCGTCGACCGTGTCGAACGAGGCGATGGGCTACATCTTCGAGGAGCTTCTACGGAAGTTCTCCGAAATGAGCAACGAGACCGCGGGGGAGCACTACACACCCCGGGAGGTCATCCGGCTGATGGTGGACCTGCTGTTCGACGAGGACACGCAGGCCCTGACCGGGCAGGCTCCGGTGCGGACCGTCTACGACCCGGCCGCCGGGACCGGCGGCATGCTGACCATCGCCGAGCAACACCTCAAGGAGTTGAACCCGGCCGCGATTGTGTCGGTGTCCGGTCAGGAGCTGAACCCGGAGACTTGGGCGATCGCCCGGTCCGAACTGATGATGCGCGGGGAGAACCCTGAGCAACTCGCGCATGGCAACTCCCTGTCCGCCGACGCGTTCCCGGATACCCGGTTCGACTACATCCTGGCCAACCCGCCGTATGGGGTGGACTGGAAGAAGTACGCCGACCCGATCCGCCAGGAAGCTGCCCGGACCGGACCCGGCAACCGGTTCGCCGCCGGGCTGCCCCGGATCAGCGACGGATCCCTGCTGTTCCTGCAGCACATGATCAGCAAGATGAAGCCCCACTCGGCGACCGGCGGCGGGTCCCGCATCGCCATCGTCCTGTCCGGCTCACCCCTGTTCTCGGGCGGCGCCGGATCCGGGGAATCCGAGATCCGCCGATGGATCATCGAGAACGACTGGCTGGAAGGCATCGTCGGACTTCCCGACCAGATGTTCTACAACACGGGCATCTCCACCTACGTGTGGATCGTCACCAACCGCAAACCCGAGAAACGCCGCGGCACAGTAACACTGGTGGACGCCAGAAACTTGGGCAGCAAGATGCGCAAGTCCCTCGGCGACAAACGCAAGGAACTCACCAGCGACGCGATCGGCGAAATCGCGCAGCTCTTCGCCGACGCCCTCGACCAGACCGATGATCCGCGGGTCAAGGTGCTCCGCAACGAGGAGTTCGGCTTCGCCCGCCTGACCGTTGAACGGCCCCTGCGCCGGGTATGGAGCATCGACATCGCACTGCCCAAACTGGCCGAGGAAATCCAGTCCAAGCTAGAAGGGCTGCTGGGGACGCGGTGGCTCAAAGAACTTGATGCCAGGCCGGCGCTGGTTGGTGCCGGGCTCGAACCCAGGCAGATCACCGCGGTGTTGAAGGCTGCAGCCACCACAGACCATGATGCTCAGCCGATGAAGGCGAAGAAGGGCGGCGGATTCGAACCCGACACGGACCTACGCGACCAGGAGAACATTGCCCTCCCCGCCGGCTACCTCCAGATGACCGAAGCCGAGCAACAGGCCGCCATCCACGACGCCGCCGAACACCACCTCAAGACCGAGATCCATCCCTACGTGCCGGACGCCTGTGTTTTGCGTCTGACTTCTTGTCAGACATCGGCGTGTTGATCAGCCAACATCC
>CAYZBB010000122.1:0-18346 GCA_964476495.1 uncultured Actinomycetes bacterium
TGCTGGTCGCGCACGAGTGCTACCCGGGCCACCACACCGAGCACTGCCGCAAGGAAGATCTGCTGGTCGATCGTGGCGGCGAGCGCGAACACCAGATCTTCCTGGTCAACACCCCGCAATGTGTGATGGCGGAGGGGCTCGGCGATCTCGCGCTGACCGCGGCGGTCGGTCCAGGGTGGGGAGGGTGGCTCGCCCAGGTGCTCGACGGGATCGGCCCCACCTTCGATCCGGATCTGGTCGAGGCCCTGGAGATCGCGTCCCGGCCGTTGAACACCGTCCGGCAGAACGCGGCGATCCTGTTGCACGACCGCGGCGCCGACCCGGAGGAAATCGTTGCCTACCAGCAGCGGTGGGCGCTGTCGGACGAGAAGCAGGCCCGCCAGCGGCTGCGGTTCCTGACCGATCCGCTGTGGCGCGCCTACACATCGACCTACGTTGAGGGCGACCGATTGCTGCGGCCGTGGTTGGACGCCCGCCCCGAACACCAGTCGGCGCTCGACCGGTTCCGCCGTCTCCTGGACGAGCCCCTGACCCCGCGGGTCATCCGGGCCGAACTCGGGACCGATGTAACGGCCTGACGTCCGGGTTCACGCCCGGCTCACATGAGATTCTTGATCTCTGCCGGGTTCGAATGCGATGGACTGATCCGCCGGCCGTGTCCGCCGCGGCCGTTGACGAGGGGAAACCGAGCGATGAGTGGTGCGGCCAGGCTGCTGGTGGTCGATGACGAACCGTCCCTGCAGGACATCGTGGCGACGTCGATGCGGTTCCTTGGCTATCAGGTCGCGGTGGCCGCGACCGGCCGGGAGGCGGTGCGCATCGCGACCGACAGCCACCCGGATCTGATCATCCTGGACGTGATGCTGCCGGACTTCGACGGCCTGGAGGTGATGAAGCGGGTCCGCGCCGCGGGCGTCGACTCAGGGGTGGTGTTCCTTTCGGCCAGGGACACCCCGGCGGACAAGATCGCCGGGTTGACCGCCGGCGGCGATGACTACGTGACCAAACCGTTCGGGCTCGAGGAACTCGCGGCCCGGGTGGCCGCGGTGCTACGGCGAACCCGGCCCGACACGTCCGACGACGGCGTGCTGCGGGTCGCCGACCTCGAACTGGATCCCGAGACCTACCAGGTGACCCGCGCCGGCACGCCGATCGAGCTGGCACCCACCGAGTACAAGCTGCTGCGCCACCTGATGGTCAACGCGAACGTCGTGCTGTCCCGCCAGCAGCTGCTCGACGCGGTGTGGGGCACCGACTTCTACGGCGACGATTCGGTCGTCGCCACCTACATCTCCTACCTGCGGCGCAAGGTCGACGCCACCGGCGAGCCGCTCATCCACACCCATCGCGGCTTCGGCTACGTGCTGCGCGGGCCCAGGACCTGATCCCGACCGGTGGCCCAGATGGTGAGCATGGACCCGACAGTGCCCCCCGCGACGGCGCGGACGGGCGCCGGGCGCGGCAGTTCGGTGCCCGAACCGTCCACGCCGGAACCGTCGGTGCCGGAGCGGCGGCGACGACGGGCCCGCGACCCCAATTCGCCGCGGCGGCGCTGGACGCTGCGCGCCCGCCTGATCGCCCTGGTCGTGGCGACCGCAGCGATAGCACTGACCGCGGTGGACATCGTGCTGCCGCTCGTGGTCCGGGACGCCGCCATCGGCACCAAGGACGTCACCCTGGAGGCGGCGAACGCCCGCGCGAAGCAGGAACTGAACCTGACCAGCGAGGTGCAGTCGACGTTGCGCGACGACTCCGGGCTCAAGGGCGAGGTCGGCTGGTCGACGATCACCGTCTCGGGCCTGACCAAGGTGCTGGTCCCGCCGGCGAGCGACGTGGACGCCAACCCCGACCTGCGCGGCGGCCAGTGGCTCGGCGTCGGTGCGACCGTCGGCGACGCCTCCAAGGACGAGCGGCGTTACCGCGCGATGGGTTTCGGCGGGGTGAGCGTGAACGGCCAGCCCGGGTATCTGGTGGCCTGGATTCCGATGGCCGACCTGGACGAGCAGCTGCGGCAGCTGATCGTGGCCGAGCTGCTGATCACCGCGGGGCTGCTGGTGCTGCTGGGCGCGACCGCCGGGCTGGTGATCCGGCGCGAGCTGCGACCGCTGGAATCCATGGCCTCCGCGGCCGACGCGATCGCGCAGGGCGATCTGAGCCGACGGGTGACCGAATCCGACCCGGGCACCGAGATCGGCCGCCTCGGCTATGCGTTCAACGACATGTTGGACGGCATCTCCTCGCTCCTTGACGAGCGGCGCCGGGGCGAGGACAAGCTGCGCCGGTTCGTCGCCGACGCCTCGCACGAACTGCGCACTCCGGTGGCGGCGGTGCGCGGCTACACCGACCTGTACCAGGCCGGGGCGCTGCCGGACGAGGGTGCTGTCGACAGGGCGATGGAACGGATGGGATTCGAGGCCCGGCGGATGGGGGCGCTCGTCGACGACCTGCTCACCCTGATCCAGGCCGACGCGGAGAACTCGGTCGGGCACGAGCTGGTCGACCTGAACGAGTTGCTCGGCGGCGTCGTGGACGACGCCGCGGTGATCGACCAGTCCCGCGTCTGGCGGCTGGCGTCCAGCGGCAGCGCGGTGGACGTGGTCGGCGATCGGCTTCGGTTGCACCAGGTGTTCGCCAACCTGCTGTCGAACATCCGCACGCACACGCCGGAGGGCACCGTGGCGACCGTCTCGGTCCTGCCGGGCCTCGACGAGATCGCGGTGAGCGTCAGCGACGACGGGCCGGGCGTCGGAGACGACGACCTGGATCGGCTGTTCGACCGGTTCTACCGGGTCGACCCCTCCCGCAGCCGCGAGCGCGGCGGGACCGGGTTGGGACTGTCCATCGTGGCCGCCATCGTTCGCGGGCACGGCGGCCGGATCGTCGCGGCGCACACACCGGGCGGTGGGCTCACCATCACCGTGGTGCTGCCGCGGGCGTCGGGGACCGCGGCGGTACCGCCTCCGGCGATGCCGACCCGTGCCGATGACGCACCGGAGGCCTGATGTTCACCGGCGTGCCTTGCGTGTCGGCCGGCCGCCGTGCGATTCGGGGGTACCTTCCGAATTGTGGGCGGCGTGCCGAGCGTGCCCACACGGGAGGCCCCTGACCGTGCGTGCCGCCAGCGCAGCACAGAGCACGAGGGGGCCGGTACCGGGCCCCCGCGCCCGCCGGCACCGGCCGGTCCGGGCGGGAGGGGAACCGCCGGCCCACCTCGAGAATCCGGATGCGGACGACCGCATCCGTCAGGGAGCCGTCCGTGGTCACACACAGGTCTGCCCGGGAAACCACCGTCGCCACCAACGCTGACAACGATGTCGCCTCTATCGGCGCAGTGGGGGAGCGCTGCACCTATGTCATCGACACGTCCGTCCTGCTGTCCGATCCCTGGGCGTTGAACCGGTTCGACGAGCACGAGGTGGTGCTGCCACTGGTGGTGATCGGCGAACTGGAGGCCAAGCGGCACCACCCCGAACTCGGCTACTTCGCCCGGCAGGCGCTGCGTCTGCTGGACAACCTGCGGATCGAGCACGGGCGGCTGGACGCGCCGCTGCCGGTGGGCAAGCCCGGCGGCACCTTGCATGTCGAACTCAATCACACCGACGCGACCGTCCTGCCGGCCGGATTCCGCAACGACAGCAACGACTCGCGCATCCTGGCCTGCGCGTTGAACCTGCGCAAGGACCGGCCGGGCGGCCGGGTCATCCTGGTGTCCAAGGACATGCCGTTGCGGGTCAAGGCGTCCGCGGTCGGCCTGGCCGCAGACGAGTACCGGGCGCAGGACATCGTGCCGTCCGGCTGGACCGGGATGGCCGAGATACCGGTGTCCGGCGAGCAGGTCGACACCGCGTTCCACGCCGGCCTGGTCGACGTCGACGAGGCCCGCGAGCTGCCCTGTCACACCGGCGTGAAGCTGGTCGGCCCGTCCAGTTCTGCCCTCGGCCGGGTGACCGCGGGCAAGCAGGTCCGGCTGGTTCGCGGCGAGCGGGAGGCGTTCGGGCTGCGGGGGCGGTCGGCCGAGCAGCGGATCGCGCTCGACCTGCTGATGGACGACGAGGTCGGCATCGTCTCGCTCGGCGGGCGGGCCGGCACCGGCAAGTCGGCCCTGGCGTTGTGTGCCGGGCTGGAGCTGGTGATGGAGCGCCGGGCGCACCGCAAGGTGGTCGTGTTCCGGCCGCTGTACGCGGTCGGCGGGCAGGAACTGGGCTACCTGCCGGGCAGCGAGAACGACAAGATGCAGCCCTGGGCGCAGGCGGTGTTCGACACGCTGTCCGCGGTCGCTTCGCAGGCCGTCATCGACGAGGTCATCGAACGCGGCATGCTCGAGGTGCTGCCGCTCACCCACATCCGGGGCCGGTCGCTGCACGACTCCTTCGTCATCGTCGACGAGGCCCAGTCGCTGGAACGCAACGTGCTGCTGACCGTGCTGTCCCGGCTGGGCACCAACTCGCGGGTGGTGCTCACCCACGATGTCGGCCAGCGGGACAACCTGCGGGTCGGCCGGCACGACGGCGTCGCGGCGGTCATCGAGACCCTCAAGGGGCACCCGCTGTTCGCCCACGTCACGCTGACCCGGTCGGAGCGGTCGCCGATCGCCGCACTGGTCACCGAACTGCTGGAGCTGCCCGAGCGCGGGTGAGGACACCGCCCGGCGACCCGGGGCGACCTCACCCGGCCCGCCCGGGCATCGGTCTAGGGTGACCGTCATCCGGTCGGGAGATCGGTCGGGAGATCGGTCGGGAGATGGGGAAGCATCGGCGTGTCCAGCGCACCATCGGTACCGTCGGACCCGGGCGCGGCGCCCGCCCATCCCTCGCGACCGCCGATCGCGCTCATCCTGGGTGCGTACGCGTCGCTGGTCCTGGTCACCACCACGCTCGCGGTGCTCGGCAGCAACCTTCGGGACGGCCGAGCGCAGAGCGGGCGATGGTGGATCGACGCGTGGGCGGTCGGGGACGCCGGCTGGTACCAGTCCATCGCCGGCACCGGATACGCCTACCATCCTGGCGAGCAGTCGTCGGTCGCGTTCTTCCCCACCTACCCGATGACGGTCCGCGGCGTCGGGTTCGTCCTCGGTGGCGACTTCCCGCTCGCGGGCTGGCTGGTCTCGCTGATCGCGGGAGCCGCGGCGGTGGTCGCGTTCACCGTTTGGGTGTGGCCGCGCCTGCCCCGGACCGCGGCGATCACCGCAATCGCCCTGATGCTGCTGTACCCGTACTCGTTCTTCCTGTACGGCGCGATGTACAGCGACTCGTTGTTCCTGCTGGTGGCGCTCGGCGCGTTCCTGCTGGTCGAACGCAGGATGTACTGGCTGGCGGGGCTGGTCGGCGCGCTCGCCACGGCCGGCCGCCCGGTCGGCATTGCGGTCGCCGCCGGCCTGGCCGTCCGGGCGCTCGAGCAGTTGGCCGAGCGCGGGACCCCCGGGCCGGACGCGACCCTGCGGCGATGGTGGCCCTGGCATCCGAGCTGGCGCGACCTGGTCCGCGCGGTGCCCCGAGTCCGGTGGCGGGAGGCCGGCGTGCTGGTCGCCGGGCTCGGCCTGGCCGGCTGGTGCCTGTACCTATGGCTCAGTTTCGGCGACCCGGTCGCGTTCGCCACCGTGCAGGCCGCCCCCGGCTGGAACCAGGGCAGCGGACCGCGAACCTGGTTCAAGTTCGACTACATCGGCACGCTGCTGTGGCGTTCGCCCGACCTGACCCTGCGGCTGACCGCGCAGGCGATCATGGTGTTGCTCGCGATCCTGCTGATGCGGCGGGTCTGGCGGCTGTTCGGCTGGGGCTACCTGGCCTACGCCGTCGTGGTGATCGCGATCCCGTTGCTCGGCACCAAGGACTTCATGGGTACGGGCCGCTATGTGCTGGCCGCCTTCCCGGTGATCGCGGCCGGGGGGCACGTGCTGGCGACCACCAAGCACCGCTGGCTGCGGCCGGTGGTCCTGACCTTGTTCGGGGCCGGGCTGTTGCTGGCCGCCTTCGTGTTCGCGACCGGTGTGCCCGTCACCTGACGGGCGCAGCAGAGGGACCGGGATCACCACCACCAGCCCGGGGTCGGGTCGGTCAGCCGATCGGTAGCGTGGCGGGTTCCTCCTGCCCGCGGGTGTCCGGCTCGGGCGCGCCGAACCTGGCCAGGGTCAGTGCGCCGGCCAGTACCAGGGTGAAGCCCACCACCGCCGGCAGCGTCAGCCCGGGAATGGGCCGGTCGCCGCAGACCAGCATGCCCAGCGCCGACCCCAGGATCGTCTCCGTCGCGACCATCGCGGCGGTCACGGTCACCACCGTCGCCCGCTGCAGGGCAAGGGCCCCGCAGAGCAGGCCGAGCGCGCCGGCGGCGACCATCGACCAGGCCGCGGGGTCGGCGATCAGCATCCGCGGGTCGAAACCGTGAAGGATCCGAGCGCCGAGGGCGAGCAATCCGAAGCACGTTCCGGCGATCACCGCCAGCAACAACCCGGACCGGGCCGCATGACCGATCCGGACGACCAGCGCCGCCGCCGGGACCAGGGCGAGGACCGCGGCCAGCAGCACCAGACGGCCGGCCGTGCCGACGTCGGCGGTCGACTGTTCGCCTGCGGTCAGCCCCACGACCACCAGCCCGGTGCCGATGGCGAGGACCGCGACGACCTCGGACCGGTGCAGCCGTACCCGCAGCGCCAGCACCGACAGCAGCGCCGTCACGGCCAGGCTCGATGCCCGGCCGGCCTGCACGACGAACAACGGCAGCTCGCGAAGCGCGACGAAGGACAGGGCGAACCCGAGGGCGATCAGCAGCAGCGCAGCCAGGTATCGGGGACTGCCGGCCAGCCGCACGACGAAGCTCGCGCTGACCGCGGTCGCGCGCGGCAAGCGGGCGACCGCGGATGCCTGCAGCACCGCGGCCGTACCCGAGCACACCGCGGCGCCGCCGACGGCCAGCAACGAGGCGTTCAATCGTTCTCCCGAGAATGGCTGGGGACCGGCGGCGATCCCGAGCGGGCTCGTGGCGGCCACGGCGGACGTCGCGGCATCCCCGGATCGCGCTCGCCTCATGGTTACATAAGGCGAATCAGCGCGAGGGGAACGAATCAGCCATGACGCAGGGAATCCACCGGGCATGACGTTGCCGTTGGAGCCGGAGCGGTTCGCAAAGCTGTCGATCTTCTTCCCGATGTGGAACGAGGAGCAGTACATCCACCGGGCGATCCGGGCCGCCAAGGAGATTTGCGACCAGCTCCTGGAGGACAAGGAGGTCGGCGACTACGAGCTGATCGTCGTCGACGACGCGTCCACCGACCGGACCGCCGAGTACGCCGACGAGTTGGTCGACGCCGACCCGCGGATCCGGGTGGTGCACCACGACCGCAACCGCAAGCTCGGTGGCAGCATCAAGAGCGGGTTCGCCGCCGCGACCGGTGACGTCGTCCTGTACACCGACGCCGACCTGCCGTTCGAGATGATCGAACTGGTCCGGGCGCTACGCGTGCTGCGCAACTACGAGGCCGACATGGTCAGCGCCTACCGGCTGGACCGGACAGGTGAGGGCCTGCGGCGGGCCGTCTATTCGTGGGTCTACAACTGGCTGATCCAGCTGTCCTTCGGGACCAGATTGCGGGACGTCAACTTCGCCTTCAAGCTCTGCCGGAGCCGCGTGCTGGACACCATCACGCTGTCCAGCGAGGGATCGTTCATCGACGCCGAACTCGTCATACGCGCACAGAAGGCCGGCTTCACCATCCTCCAGATCGGGGTCGACTACTTTCCGCGCACTCGGGGGGTGTCCACCCTCTCGTCGCCGGCCGTCATTCGCACGATGCTCGGGGAGATGGCCAGGCTTCGGGCCGAACTCAGGTCCTTGCCGGCGGCCGCCCGGCCGTGAGAGCGCTGCTGGTCGTGTCCGCGGACGACTTCGGGCTGACCGAGGGTGTGTGCCGGGCGGTGCTGCGGGCCCACGTCGACGGCGTGGTCACCGCCACCTCGCTGCTCGCGGTCGGCCGCGCGTTCGCTCTGGCCGCCCGGATGTGCGCGGACCACCCCGGCCTCGACGTCGGCGCCCACCTGGCGATCGTCGGGGAGGATCCGCCGCTGCTGTCCGCCCGGGAGATCCCCACCCTGGTGGATCGGCGGGGTGCGTTCCCGCTCAGCTACCGCACGGTCGTGGCCCGGGGAATGACCGGTCGGCTGGACGCAGACGACGTGCGACGGGAGTTCACCGCGCAGCTGGACCGGATCGCGGCCGCGGGCATCGCGGTGTCGCACCTGGACACCCACCAACACACCCACCTGTGGCCGGCCGTCGCCCGGGTGCTGGTCGATCTGGCAGTTGCCCGAGGCGTGCCTGCCGTGCGCACCCCGCGCAGCGGCCGACTGCTGCCGGTGGGGGGCGCGGTCAACGCGCTGTCGGCGGGTTTGCGGCGGCGGCTGGGCCGGGCGGGGCTGCTGACGACGACGACCTACGCCGGACTCGACGAGGCCGGTGCGATGGACGCTCGCGCCTTCCGGACCGTGGTGACCGGGCTGACCGGGGCGCTGCCGCCGGCCGGTGGATCGGTGGAGATCAACACGCACCCGGGAGAGTCCGGCGATCCCGATCTCGGCCGATTCGACTGGGGCGGCTACCGCTGGTCGGACGAGCTGGCCATGCTGTGCGACCCGGCCACCCGGTCGCTGCTGACGGGCCTGGGTTACACGCCCGTGTCGTACCGGGATCTGATCGCACATCGGGCACGGTGATCGCGTGCTGCTGATCGACCGCCGCCCGACCGGTGCTGGTCGCGCCGCCCTGCGCGCCTTCCGGTGCCTGCCGCTCGCGGCCCGGCTGCATGCCACCGTCCGGTGGTGGAGCGCCCCGTTCCCGCGGATCGTCGCCCAGCTGCCGACCACCGGGCGCGTGCTGGAGATCGGCTGCGGGCACGGGCTGTTCAGCACCTACGCGGCGCTGTCCGGGCCCGGCCGATCGGTGGTCGGGGTGGACATCGACGCCGACAAGATCGCCCTGGCGCGACGGGTCGCCGCCGCTCTGCCGGGCGTGGACCTGAGCTTCCGGACCGCCCCGTCGGGTGCGGTGCCCGGCGGACCCTGGGACGCGGTCGCGATCGTCGACGTGCTCTATCTGCTGCCCGCCGCCGCCCAGCGTCGGCTGCTCGCGGACGCCGCCGCGCAACTCGCCCCGGGCGGGTCGCTTCTGGTCAAGGAGATGAGCCCGACCCCGGGGTGGAAGGCGGCGTGGAACCGCTGGCAGGAGACGCTCTCGGTGTCGGTGCTGGGCATCACCGAGCGGGATCGCTCGGGCCCGACACCCTTCGACTTCGTCGATCCCGCCACGACGGCTGCCTGGCTGCGTGACGACGGGCTATGGACCGCCCAGCTGCGGCTGGACCGGCATCGCCTGCATCCGCATCATCTGGTGATCGGGCGACAGGGCGGTCCGGAGGGCCGCTGACGGCGGGTCGAGGTGCATCCGGCAGGGTGTGGGCGGCACAGTGGCGCCAGACCATTGGCACCGGCCAGCAACCCGGCCGGTCGACCGTTCGAAGGAAGGCGATGATGCGGGCACGAATCGGTGCATTCGCATTGGCCGTCAGCGCCGCCGGGACCCTGGCGGTCACCGTCGCGCTGGCACCGGCCCAGGCGACAACGGGGGCGGCCGCCGGCAGGGTCGTGTTGACCCCGGTGACCAGCACCAATGGCGAGGCGACGCTGATCGTGGATCCGACCGCCGATCTGGCCGCGAGCGGTGCGTCGATCAAGGTGCAGGGTAAGGGCTTCGGCGCCGACCCGGGTGGGATGTACATCGCCGTCTGCCAGGACGTCGGGGCGACGCCCAACCTGGACGAGTGCGTCGGCGGACCCGTCCCGGCCAACCCGGCTCCCGGCGCCTGGGCGCACGTCGTCTCCAGCGGCGCCGGTGTCAACGTGATCACCTGGACGGACGGTGGATTCGACGCGACGCTGACCCTGCCTTCGGCGTCCGGCCCGGTCGACTGCGTGACCGCCAAGTGCGCGCTGTACACGGTCAGTGACGACGGCTCCGAGCCGGGGCTGGACAACAAGGTGCCGCTGACATTCGCGTCGCCGCCCACGTCATCGAGCTCGGCGCCGTCCACCCCGTCCAGCGCCATCGTGCAGCAGGTGGGTTCGCCGACGATCGCCCCCGGCGCGACCCAGTCGGTGATCTTCTCCGGCTTCACGGACGGCGAGCAGGTCAACCTGACGTTGTTCTCCGCTCCGGTCACCCTCTCGCCGGTCACGGCCGACTCCACCGGCGTGGCTCGGGTCGACTTCGTGGTGCCCGCTGACTTCGCCGACGGCACACATCGGCTCGAGGCGATCGGCGCCGAGTCCGGCACCGTCGGCGTGGCCAGCTTCCAGGTGGTGGTGCCGCCGCCGACCCCCAGCCCGACGCCCACGTCCACACCCACGCCCAGCCCGACGCCAACGCCGACATCCTCGTCGTCGTCCGTCACCACGAGCTCGGTCAGTACCACCAGCGCCGCCCCGACCAGCGTGACCACCAGTGCCGCGGACGGAGGGGGCGGCGGCAGCAGCAATTGGTGGATCTGGCTGATCCTGGGCCTGGTGGTGCTGGCCGGGTTGATCACGTGGTTCATCGTGTACCGGCGCAACAAGGAGGCCGCGCGCTCCGAGCAGGAGAGGCAGTTGGCCGCTGCGGCGGCCAGGGAGCAGGCCTACGACCCGATGGCGAACGCGCCGACCCAGGTGCTGCCACCGACCAACCCACCGCCCGGTCCACCGCCGGGAGCCGATCCGTACGGCCTGCTGTCCGGCAGGAACCATCCGTACGGTGTCGATCCCGATGCGCCCACGCAGTTCGACCGCCCGGGTCCGACGCAGATCATCGGCGGCCCCACCCAGGTGATCCCGCCGGCCGGGCCGATGCCCCCGCGGGGCGGCTCCCGGCCGCCGGGAGCGGGCCGGGTGCCGGGTCAGGCCCCGGGTCAGGCGCCGGGTCAGGGTGGTCCGGTCGGACCCGCCGAACCACCGACCCGGCAGTTCCGGCCCGGCGACGGCAACGGCAACGGCGACGGGGACGGGGACGGGGACGGGGACGGGGACGGCACCTGAGCCCGCGTCCACGTCACCAGCCGAAGAAGCCCGGCCACGTGGATCTCGCCGGCGACAACCACCCGGCCGCAACCCAGCGGTTTCGCCCTGAGGGGACGGCCCTGGCGGGGCCGCATCGGACCGGCCGAATCAGGGGTGCGTCATGGACAGCACGTCGAGCGCGGCATCCAGCTGCTCGGCAGTCAGCGTGCCGTTGTCGACGTGGCCCCGCTCGAGCACGACGGCCTTGATCGTCTTGCCCTCCTTGAGCGCCTGCTTGGCGATCTTGGCCGCCTCCTCGTAGCCGATGTACTTGTTCAGCGGGGTGACGATGGACGGCGACGACTCGGCGTACGCGCGGCACCTGTCCACGTTGGCGACGATGCCGTCGACACACCGATCGGCCAGCACCCGGCTCGCGTTGGCCAGCAGGTTGATCGATTCCAGCAGGTTCCGCCCGATCACCGGGAACATGACGTTGAGCTCGAAGTTGCCCTGCGACCCTGCGAACGCCACGGTCGCGTCGTTGCCGATCACCTGGGCGCACACCATCAGGGTCGCCTCCGGCAGCACCGGATTGACCTTGCCGGGCATGATCGACGAGCCGGGTTGCAGGTCGGGCAGGGCGATCTCGCCGAGCCCGGCGGTCGGGCCGGAGCCCATCCAGCGCAGGTCGTTGCAGATCTTGGTCAGGCTGACCGCGATGGTCCGCAACTGCCCGGAGGTCTCCACCAGCCCGTCCCGCGAGGCCTGCGCCTCGAAGTGGTTGCGGGCCTCGGTGAACGGCAGGGCGGTCGAGGACGCCAGCTCGGCGATCACCGCGGCCGAGAACCCGGGCGGGGTGTTGATGCCGGTGCCCACCGCGGTGCCGCCCAGCGGGAGCTCGGCCAGCCGGGGCAGCGATGCTCGCAGCCGTTCCTGACCCAACCGGATCTGCGCGGCGTAGCCGCCGAACTCCTGGCCCAGCGTTACCGGTGTGGCGTCCATCAGGTGGGTGCGGCCGGACTTCACGACGCCCGCCCACGCGTCCGCCTTGGCCTGCAGCGCCGCCTCCAGGTGGGCGAGCGCGGGCAGCAGCCGGTAGACGACCGACTCGGTCGCCGCCACGTGGATCGATGTCGGGAACACATCGTTGGACGACTGCGAGGCGTTGACGTGGTCGTTCGGATGCACCTTGCTGCCAAGGGCCTCGGTGGCCAGGGTGGAAAGCACCTCGTTGGTGTTCATGTTGGAGCTCGTGCCGGATCCGGTTTGGAAGACGTCCAGCGGGAAGTCCTCGTAGTACTTGCCGGCGGCGATCTCGTTGGCTGCCGCCTGGATGGCGTCACCGACCTCCGCCGGTATGACCCCGAGCTGCGCGTTCACCTTGGCCGCGGCGGCCTTGATCAGCGCGAGCGCCCGCACCTGGGTGCGTTCGAGGGTCCGCCCGGAGATCGGGAAGTTCTCCACGGCGCGCTGCGTCTGTGCCTGGTACTTCGCGTTCTTCGGTACCCGGACCTCGCCCATGGTGTCGTGCTCGATGCGGTAGTCGCCGGTCGTATCGGAGCCGGACGTCACGTCGTCGTGTTCAGCCATGTGTCAAACGCTATCGGGGTGCCGCGCGCCGAGGTCCACGCACCGGAGCAGCCCGCGGCGGATCTTTGTCACATTTGAACCGTGCGACGATGGGCGGCGTGGCAGCGCTCCGACCCAAGACGTTGAGCGGCATGGCCGTGGCCGCGGCGGTGCTCGGTCTGATCGCCTTCGGGGTGATGTTCCTGTACGGCAAGGCGAGCTTCGCCCCGGCCGGACCGGGCGACGGGCAGGCGCCGACCGCGGATGTCACCGGTGGGATCGCCCGAGCGGCGCCGCTGGTCGGGTTCCCGGTCGTCATTCCGGCGGACGTACCCGACGCGTGGCATCCGAACTCGTTCACCTACACCCCGGCCCCGGGCACCGACGAGCAGCCGGCCGCGGTGCGGGCCGGCTGGCTGACCGACCGCGGGCGGTTCATCACCCTGGTCCAGTCGGACGGCGACCTGGCGCAGGTGCAGAAGGCCGAACTCGGCCTGGTCGGGTCCGCCACCGGAACGCAGGAGGTGGACGGTCACGCCTGGACCGTCGTGCCCGGCCGCCGCAGCGAGGTCGCCTGGGTGCGTTCGGCCGGAGACGTGACGTACCTGATCACCGGCAGCGCCCCGGTCGAGGATTTCCGGGTACTGGCGGCGGGCGTCGAGGCGGGCCAGCCGGCCACCTCATAGGTCACGAGTGCCTGGTGGTCCAGGCCAACAATCGGTCCAACGGCCAGGTGTTGACGATCCGGTCGATCGGCACCCCGCATTCGGCCGCCCTGGCGCAGCCGTACTGCTGCCAGTCGAGCTGCCCGGGTGCATGGGCGTCGGTGTCGATGCTGAACAGGCAGCCCGCCGCGACCGCCTGCCGCAGCAACGCCCGGGGCGGGTCGAGGCGCTCGGGACGGCTGTTGATCTCCACCGCCACTCCGTGCCGCACGCACGCGTCGAACACCCGGGCCGCGTCGAACCGGCTGGGCGGTCGGGTGCCCCGGCCGCCGGCGACCAGCCGACCCGTGCAGTGCCCGAGGATGTCGGTGTGTGGGTCGGCGATCGCCCGCAGCATCCGTCCGGTCATCGTCGCCGAGTCGGACCGGAGCTTGGAATGCACCGAGGCGACGACGACGTCCACCGTGCCCAGCAGCTCGTCGGTCTGGTCGAGGGTGCCGTCCTCGTTGATGTCGCATTCGATGCCGGACAGCAGCCGGAAGCCGCGCAGGTGCGCGTTGAGGGTGCGGATGATGGCCAGTTGCCGGCGCAGTCGTTCGGGGGACAGGCCGTTGGCCACCGTCAGACGCGGCGAATGATCGGTCAGCGCCTGGTACTCGTGGCCGAGCTCCACCCCGGTGATCGCCATCTCCTGGATCGGGCTGCCGCCGTCACTCCAGTCGCTGTGGGTGTGCAGGTCGCCGCGCAGCCGTGACCGGATCTCCTCGCCGCCCTCGGCGAGCGGGCCGGCCTGTGCCTCGAGAGCGGCCAGGTAGTCAGGCACATGTCCGGCCACGGCCTGCGCGATCACCGTCGAGGTGGTCTTGCCGATGCCCGGCAGGTCGGTGAGAGTGCCTGCCGCGCTGCGGCTGTCGAGCTCGTCCTGGCTGAGCCCGGCCAGCGTCAGGGCGGCGTTGCGAAACGCCCGAACCCGATACGTGGGAGCCCGCACCCGTTCGAGAAGGAAGCCGATCCGGCGGAGTGCGGCGATCGGGTCCATCGGAGCAGGCTAACGTCGCGGACACGTTGCCGAGCCCCGGATCCGCCCATAGGGTCGGGTCACGCTCGTCGTCGGCGACGGCGCCACCGGCACGGAGTCCGTCGACCAGTTCCGCCTGGACCGCGCGGTCGTGGACCTCTACGCGGACCTGGGCGTCGATGCCCTGCTGCGTCGGTTGCTCGAGCACAGCCGGTCCCTGCTCGGCACCGTGGCGGGCAGCATCTCCCTGGTCGACACCGCACGCGGCAGCTACGACAAGCTCGCCGAGCAGGGCGTCACCTGCCGGTTGGGGATGAGCTTCCCGCTCGACGAGGGGGCCACCGGGCAGGCCGTCAGCCGCCGGATGCCCGTCGTCATCGACGACTACAGCGACCTGCGCGGCGGTCACCTGCCGCCCGACCACCCGGCCAGCCGGGGCGCCGCGGCCGCGGTGCCGCTGTGGTGGCGGGGCGAGGTCATCGCCGTGAACGTCGCCTTCGCCGGCCGTCGCCGGGAGTTCAGCACGGCCGAGATCGACGCCTTCGAGGTGCTCACCCAGAGCGTGGCGTCCGCGGTGGTCAAGGCCAGTGGCGCGGTGCCCTCGTTGGCCGGCGTGCTGCGCGAGTACGACCGGATTGTCGGCCCGGAAATCGGGGTGCGGACGATGGTGACGCAGATCGGCGACCCGCGGCCGGTGCCGGCCACCACCGCCTCCGCGGCCGCCGACCTGGTGGCGCTGGTGGGCCGTGCCGCGTCGGTCCGTGCCCGGCCGGCCAGGCTGCACGTCGCCGTGGTCAGCCGGGAGGACGGCCTGCGGCTGCTGGTGCAGGACGAGTCGGCGCAGTCCCTGCCGGCCTCCGCGGATCCGCTCGGCCTGGGCACCAGCACCTGGAACGAGCTGCTGGCGGTGACCGGCGGGGGCCTGGGCGGGCACATCGGGGTCGAGCACGTCGCCGGCTGGGGGACCCTGCTGTCGGCGGACTTCCCGGACCGGCCGCCACCCGGATCCGCGTCGGCGGACGCGCCGTCCCCGCTCACCAGGCGTGAACATCAGGTGCTGGGGTTGCTCGCCGACGGCCTGACCGACCGTGAGGTCGCGGCCCGGCTCGTGATCTCACCGAAGACAGTCGAGAAGCACGTCGGCGCGCTGCTGCGCAAGACCGACGCGCCCAGCCGGACCGCCGCGGTCGTGCATGCGATGGATCGCGGGTGGCTGCTGCCCGCCCAGTTCGGCGATCCGGTCGGGCCGGCGGGCCGCCGGTAGTCGGATCGTCGTCAGAGATGGGGAATTCACCCCATGGCAGCGGGGGCGGCGCGTCCCTTGAATGAGGGTGCGGCCCGGATCCGGCGGATCCATCGGCGGCCGCGCGGCAACCCGTCCTGACCGGGAGGCACCCGTGCCGGTGGTTTCGACCAAGGAGATCGTCGATCGAGCCTTCGCCGAACGATACGGCGTGGGCGCCTTCAACATCCTGGACGACCTGAGTATCGACGCGGTGCTCGCCGCGGCCGAGGAGGAACGGGCGCCGGTCATCCTGCAGACGTCCGTGAAGACCGTCCGGGTCTACGGCCGGGATCGGCTGCTGGCCGTGTTCCGGGCGATGGCGCACGACGTCTCCGTGCCGGTCTCGTTCCACCTGGATCACTGCCCGGACCGCCAGGTCATCACCGAGTGCCTCGATGCCGGCTGGAATTCCGTGCTGTTCGACGCCCACGAGTTGGATGTTGCCGAGAACCTCAGGCAAACAAGGGAAGTCGTGGCCGAGGCGCGCAGCCATGGGGCGCACGTCGAGGGTGAGATCGAGGGCATCGAGGGCGTCGAGGACGACGTCGGATCCGACGAGCGGTCAACCGTGCAGGCGTTGGAGGTAGCCGTCGACTTCATCAAGTCCACCGGTGTCGACGTCTTCGCGCCGGCGATCGGCAACGCGCACGGCCAGTACAAGCGCGCACCGAAGCTGAATCATCAACGGGTCTCCGACCTGGTCGAGGCCACCGGCACACCGATGGCCCTGCACGGCGGCACCGGGCTGTCGCCCGATCAGTTCCGCGACCTGATCTCCCGCGGCTGCGCCAAGGTGAACATCTCCACGGCCATCAAGGAGTCGTACATGCGGTCGGCCTTGGAGCATCTGAAGGACGCCGAGGCGAAGAACAAGTGGGATCCGCCCACGCTCTTCCGGCACCAGCGTGCGGCGCTGGTCAAGACCGCCCGGGACCACATCGCGCTGTTCGGCGGTTCGGGGCGCGCCTGGTGACCACGCTGCTGTTCGACTGCGACGGCGTGCTCGCCGACACGGAACGCGACGGTCACCTCCCGGCGTTCAACCTGACCTTCGAGGAGTTCGGTGTTCCCGCGCACTGGAACGAGGAGGAGTACGCCGTCAAGCTGCTCATCGGCGGCGGCAAGGAGCGGATGGCAAGCCTGTTCGCCGAACCCGGATTCGTCGAGAAGGCCGGCATTCCCGCGGACGAATCGGGTCGCGCGGACCTGCTTGCCCGCTGGCACAGGGCCAAGACCGGCCACTTCAAGCAGCTGGTCGCCGACGGCAGGATCCCGCCCCGGTCCGGGATCGGCCGGATCATCCCCGAGGCACTCGACGCCGGCTGGACCGTCGCGGTGTGCTCGACGTCCGCGCAGGAGTCGGTCGATGCCGTGCTGCGCCATGCGGTGGGCGACGCCGTCGCCGACCGGGTGCGACTGTTCGCCGGCGACGTCGTGCCGGCCAAGAAGCCCGACCCGGCGGTGTACCTGCTCGCCCTGGACAGGCTCGGCGCCGACCCGGCCGACACTCTCGTGGTGGAGGACTCCCGCAACGGCCTGCGGGCGGCGAAGGGCGCGGGCCTGCGGTGCGTGATCACACTCAGCACCTTCACCAGGGACGAGGACATGCGCGAGGCGATCCTGGTGGTCTCCGAACTCGGCGATCCCGGGCGTCCGCCGATCGAGTTGCTTGCGTCCCGGGGCAGGGCCACCCCCGGGAACTACATCACGCTCGATGACCTGCGTGCCTGCCTTGCCTGACAACCTCTGTCGAAACCCACACTGGAGTGACCGGATGACGAGCCAGGAGCAGGTCGAGTTGGTCGTCCGCACGATCGCCCTGACGGCGATCGACAACGAGAAGTACTTCGGTGACCTGGACGCCGTGGTCGGTGACGGCGATTTCGGCTACTCGCTGGCCCGTGGCTTCGAGAAGGTGCTGGAGGGTTGGGACGCCATCGACCGCACGAATCCCGGCACCTTCCTGAAGAAGACCGGCATGATCATCTCCTCGCGGATCGGCGGCACGTCCGGACCGATCTGGGGCACCGCGTTCCTTCGGGCCGGGATGACCGCCGGGTCGGACGACGTCGACGGCGAGAAGGCGGTGGCGATGCTGCGCAACGCCATCGACGGCATCAAGGCCCGCGGCCAGTCGGACGTAGGCGACAAGACCCTGCTCGACGCGCTGGTTCCGCTCACCGACCGGCTGGAGCAGGAGATCAAGAACGGATCGGACGCGGCGACGATTCTGGCCGCAGTGTCCGCGACGACACGCGAGGCGGCGGAGGCCACCACGGCGATGGTCGCCAAGCGAGGCCGCGCGTCCTACACGGGCGAGCGCAGCAGGGGTTCGGTCGACGCCGGCGCCATGGCCGTCGCAGTGATCGTCGAGGAGATCGAGCAGGCCTGGAGCAGTGACAACGGGAGCAGCGACAACCAGAAGGAGTCCTGAGCATGAAGAAGTTCGTCAACGACCCGAAGTCGTACGTGGCCGAAATGCTGGAGGGCATCGCGCTGGCCAACCCGAACACCATCGTCTACGAGCCCGAATGGAACCTGATCATGCGGTCGGACGCGCCGCGTGACGACAAGGTCTCCATTGTCCAGGGTTCCGGCTCGGGCCACGAACCCGCCCACGTCATGGTCGTCGGCCGGGGCATGCTCGACGCCGCCTGTCCCGGCGACGTCTTCGCCGCACCGCCGATGGACTACGTGTACGAGACGGCCAAGCGGCTGGCCTCCCCGAAGGGCGTTCTGCTGCTGGTGAACAACTACACCGGCGACCGGATGGCCTTCGACATGGGCACGG
>CAYZBB010000123.1:0-1124 GCA_964476495.1 uncultured Actinomycetes bacterium
GCCGTGGGGCTCCCGGCCATGGCGTCGCGGATCTTGTTGAACGCGCTCTCGATCTGCGCAGCGTTGGCCGGGCTCTGGTTCTTCACCACGTCGGCGATAGCGCCGGTCCAGTTCTGGTTCAGGCCGACCAGGGCACGGTTCACGGACTCGCCGGCTGCGGACATGGCGCCGACGTCAGCTCCGTGGGCCCTCATGGCCGCCTCGAGGATAGCCTTGAACAGCTCATCCTTCTTGGACATCTTCTCCATCGTGGTGAGCTTGGTGTCAGCCATGTCCTTGGCGTACTTGGCCATGGCGTCGGCAACGCCCTTCTTCAGGGCGATGGTCTCCTGCGGGGTGAATCCTTCCCTCGGGGACCGGAACGTCTCGATGCCTGCCTTGATGCCCGCGGTAGGACCTTCCGCGGCGCCGACGCCGCCGCCGACAACGGACGCGCCGAAGAGGCGGGCCCAGTCGGAGCGCTGGCGCTTGACGAGCGCGCGGTCCAGGTCTACCAGGCGATCGGACGGCTGGACAACGGGCATCAGACACCCCCACCGGTAGCTTCACCGGTTGGGCCCTCCGGGTTCAGGATGGTACCCAGAATGGAGGTGAACCCGTCGATCCCGAGCTTGGCCCAGAACTGTGCGTTCTCTCGGGCCTTCTCGCGCTGCGCGTCCAGAGCTCCGCGAATGCGGTCGGCCTCCTGCTGGATCAGCCGCGCGTTCAGGTCCTCGACGTTCGCCGAGGCGCCGACGGCGGCGTCGGACGCGTGGGACGCCACGTCGGTCGCTGCCTGCCGCAGCGCGCCGGACTGGACACCGGTGCCGGCCAGGGCCTGCTGGCCCAGTTGCGACACCTGCGCCTGCTGCTGCGCGTTCGCGGCCGACGTAGCGTCGGCGATCATCTGCTTCTTCTGTGGGTCGGTGAGCCCCAGGCTCATCGGGTTCTCGAGACGCTTCAGGTCCTTCTGGAGCATCTCCTTCTGCGCTCGCGCTGCGTTGTTCTTCCACCAGTGCCAGTGGTCGCTGCCAACGCCACCGGCCGCCGGCGCCGCCGTGGGTGCGGGGGCCGTGAGGTCTGGGCCGTACGTGTTGGGTAGGACAGGTGGTGCCATCACTCGCTCCTTGGATCACCGGTCACGA
>CAYZBB010000123.1:1224-7776 GCA_964476495.1 uncultured Actinomycetes bacterium
CCGCCGCCGTACTTCGCCTTGAACTCTTCTACCGTCATGAAGCCGTCCCGTACTTGAGATGAAGGATGTCTATCGAGCATGCGTGTACGCGGGTAGTGTATCCCGCAGACGTCTGGATCTTGAGCCCGATGTCGTGCCATCCCTGGTCGATGTCGACCAGCGTGTGGCCAGTCCACATCCGACTCTTCAGGTACCCCTGGGGCGTCAGGCCCGTGAGTCCGATCCGGCCCACCAGCCTGAACTGCGCGTCCTGCGCGACTCCGTCGATGTAGAGCTGCACCAGCGCGCGCTTATCGTCGTCGGTGGTGTTGGCGTACTCCCAGAACACGGTCCACATGATGTAGGCCTTCGCGGGCCACTTAAAGTACTCGGAGCGGCACGCTCCCGGAATCGCCTGGATCTGGTCGGAATGGCTGAAGGTCCTGGAGATGAGCTCCCACTGCATGTTCCCGAACCACGACGGGCGATAGTCGAGGTTTGCGGTACCGCTGGCTCCTCCGATATCTACGAACGACCCCTTCTGCGTCGTGTCGGCGGTGATGATGAGCGCAGGGTCGAGATTGTTCTCGTCGAGCGCCCCGTTGACGGTGGACAGGCTGCTGCCGATCGATGCCAGCGCGTCCTCGTAGAACGCAGCCATCACAGCCGCGGAATCTGCCACGGTGCCGGCGGTGAAGGTGGGGAGAGTGATATCTGCCACGTCACACCTCCGTTACGTCGGCGTGAACGGGGATGGCGCTGAGGAACCACTGCCCCAGGTCGAACCACGAGGTGTTGTCGGTGTTCGAGTACATGGAGCACACGGCTCGCACGTCCGACACCTTGTCGGTTGCGGCCGTCCCCACCGCCCCGACCATGGCCTCAGTGATGAACGCGGCCACGGGGATGTCGATCTCCACCTTCTCGTCGGTCGAGGAGTGGGTGAGCTTCCGGTCGAACATCGAGCAGAACCGCTCGCTCGAGTCGATGGTGTACCAGGTACCGGCGCCATTCAGGCGGAACTGCAGGCACACCATGATCCACATGTACGTGGGCGTGCCGGCGCCCTTGTCGAAGTCGGACACCTCGACGTTCAGAGTGCACAGGATGCCGGCCACGCGGTCACCGTTCCCCATGCCGATCTTGAAGCCCCCGCCTGGCATCGACACCTGACATGGGTTCGCGATACCGCGGGCGGTCACGTGACCGATCACGGCGCGATCACCGGAACCGAGATCGCCGGCGTTAGAGCTGCCGCCGTCCGCACCGTACGTGGTGTACGTCACCGAGCCGAGGAAGACGGCCTTCGTGTACCGCGCCAGGCTCGAGCTCTCGTAGACCCTGTAGTTTCCGGTGGTCGGCATCACGCCAGTCGGAGGAGGGAAGAAGTGGTTGAACGTGCCGCGGCGGAGCCCTTCGGATCCGATGTCGTTGACCCAGGCCTCGGCGTCGTCCATGATGTTGTTGATGCGGACCGCGGTCGCCGCGTCCCCGTCTTCGATGAAGTTCGGTTCCCAGGCCATTCAGCACCACAGCTTCATGATGATGGTTTCCCGCTGCGAGATCGTCTGCGATACGGTCCCGTTGATCATGTGCAGGTTCCTGGCCAGCAGCCGCACGGTATGGTGACCCGGTGACACCCTGCACGAACACTTCACCATGAATCCGCTGGCGGAGGACCGAGCGGACGCCCCGCTGTCGAAGTTGTATTCCTGCCCTACGTAGTCGTTCGCGTTGACGAAGTCGTTGCTCTCGTCTCCGGTCCCGAGCAGCGAGTTCATCTGTGGCGCACCATCCACCTCGATGCAGAACACGAGCCCGGATGCGAACGAGCCGCCTGGGTTGTTCAGCTGGAAGCTGTAGATGATGAACAGCGATTCTCCGACCGTGTTGAATTCTACGTCGGTGTCTTCGATCGGCGCCCAGTTCACCGAGTGCGGAACAGCGTACCCGAGCGTTCCGCCGGAGCCGGTAGGGCTCACCTCGTTCTTACGGTGCAGGACCTTCATGGCAATCCCGTCGGATGCCTGGTCCATGGAGTTCGTCAGCGTGGTGCCCGCGATGAAGTTGTGCTCGTTCAGGTTGCCGTCGGTCTCCTGCGCCCAGGCGGAGACGTTGGCGTTGAAGTCGTCACAGTCGAGCACGTAGCTCGACGAGAACTTTTCGCGCGGGAAGGCCCAGGCCATGCACCCTACCTGTAAGCCTGGGACCCGGAGGACTCCCTAGGCTGTTCCTCGACGGCTACGCCGAGGACCTCGATGCCACGCGTGCACGTAACCTTGAACCTGAACACCTCACACGAGCCGACGTCGATGTCGGCCGCGGCCCAGTACGGCCTGCGCTGGCGCCACGTGGCGTCGGCCCACTGCGCGGTGTCCCACAGGTCTGGATTCGTACCGTCGGTCCGCGTGTCCACGGCGGGGTAGGTCTCGACGGTCGCGGTTCCGATGACCTCGTTGCGGTAGTCCCGCGAGACCTGCACCTGGATCTTGTCGGCGCTCGTGGGCGCAGCCCCGGTCTCGCGAAGCCACAGGTGGATTCGGCGCACGCTGGCTCGCTCCATGGACCTGGAGCTGCGAATCCAGGCGGAGGTCAGCTCGCAGGCGACCGGATCTCCGGCGGAGTCCTGCACGAACACGCCTTCGGTTCCGCCGGGCAGCTGGCCGCAAGCCACAACCAGACCGCGATGATCGCGAGTCGTGCACACGCCGGTCGCGCAGAACTCGTCACGCTCCCTCCAGTCTACGCCGTCGTAGGTCCAGCACACGTTGTTCTTACCGCGGCCGTCACTGGACAGCCAGCAGCGGTACTCACCGGAGCGCGGGTCGAACGTGGCCACCGCCTTGTGGAGGCGCGCCATGTTGAACCGGGTGGCGTCCCACTTGTGGTCGCCGAAGATGAACGACACCTCGCCGTTCGCGTACGCGTAGAACCCGTCTCGGCCCAGCCACACGGTCACCCCGTTGCGAAGCGTGACGATGCTGGACGGCGCGACGCACCCGATGGTGGTAGACACCGGCTCGCTGCGGAACCCGTCGCCCGAGTCGTTGCGACGCACGATGAACGTGCTGTTCTCCGTGAAGAACAGGCACCCGTTCACCACAGACTTGACGCCGGTGATCTTGGCGCCGCTTGGGTCCGGGTAGAGCTTGTTGTTGATCCCGATCGTGCCCCACCGCCCGGGCAGAGACCAGAAGACGGCCCCCTCGTCACCGGCGGCGTTCGCGTAGAACATCACCCCCATCGAGATGTCTGCGAGCTTCACCGTGGGGAACGGCATCACCTCGATCGGCTTGTTGACTAGCCAGCCGTCGGGGATGTTGTCCGGGTACATCTCGGACATGTTGTCCGGGATGGTGGCGAACGCGTTGGCGTTCACGCTCGAGTCCCGCGGGATCTCGTAGAACGAGACGTCGCCGGAGTTCTCGAGGTCCTTGTTCCGGAACAGGATTCGCCCAATCGTGCCCTGCGGCCCGGGGCGGACGCCGGACCAGGCGATCTGCTTCTGGACGCACTGCGGGATGACCCACTTCGACGGGTGGAGGATCCCGTCGGGGACCTGCGAAGGCTGTCGCGAGAACACGATGTCGTTGCTGGGTCCGCTGAGCGGGGACAGGTTGCCCCACCAGTCGACCCACTGGACGCGCCCCTTCGTACGGTACGGCTTCAGGTAGGACATCACCTGCGCGGTGTTGTCCTGCTCGCCGTCCTCGGACAGGGTGGACACGTTGCCGGGGGTGTCGATGGTTCCGATGCGCCCGTATCGGAACAGGGGATGGACCTGGGATGGGATGTTCCCGACGAGCCCGTCCATCGCGTAGCCGGTATCGTTCACGCCGGTCGAGACCGACGCGATCGCGGAGAGCCAGGTCTGGCCGGACGACTGCGGTCCGTTGCCTACTGGCGCGCCGGGGGCGTGGTCATAGCCCAGCGGCAGGATGCGGACGCCGTCGTAGAAGTACGCTCGGCTTCGGCACGGGATGATGACGACACCGGTTGGCGTCGCCACGAACTGCGTGGGCCAGTCCTCTACGCGCGGGGTCTGGAGCTCGGCATCGATGGCTGCGTTGGTCGGCCCGATGAGCCGCTTCCAGTGGTAGGCCCATCCCCTCCACTCCCAAATCTCGCCGGTGTCACCGCCGTCGGTACCCTCCGTGTGGAGGAGGAGGATGTCACGCTGCCCGTCCATGACGCGGCAGTGGAAGATCCCGTGCGTGCGCCCGTACGAGAACGGCAGGGTCGGGCTAGGATTTGCTACCGGTCCGGATGGCGGTCCGCCAGTAATGGCTGGGACCCACGGGAGTGGGACGTTAACCGAGCGGAGGCCGCCTTCTGGCGTGGCCCGTAGATTGAGCACACGCCGGAACACCTGGTCCGGCGTGACCATCCTGGAGCTGGTCGGGCCCACAGGGAACTGCGGGATCTCGATGGTGGCCTCTCGCTTCGGCATCGATCACACGGTCGCGCGGCGCCGGGCCGCCGCCACGGCGGACGCCGGGTCGAGCGGGGCGGGCGTGGTCTTCTCCGCCTGGAGCCGGTGCTCGAGGCTGCTGACCTTGGCCTCCAGGTCCTCGACCTGGCCCTGCAGCTCGGCGAACTTGAGCATGAACTGCTCGACGTTCCGCACCACGTCCGACGGGGTCGGCTCCGAGATGAGCGACCAGGCATCCAGTTCCCGGGTGCCCTCGACCACGCGCTCCGGTGGCCACCCGTTCGTGACGATGAGCCCCTCCGCGAACCCGTTGGCTCGCTGGGTGGAGCAGGTGAGGACGCCGTAGACGCGAGTGCCGTTGTGGTGGAGCTTCATGTAGACCCCACCCAGGACGAACTTGGTAGCCAACTACCCCTCCTAGACCAGACGGGACCGGTCCGTCGACCGCCGACGCCGAACCCGTGCTGGGAGACGACTAACAGGCTCGTTCTGCGGGCGCATGTCGCCGTACCTGGAACGAGCGGTGCGCAGCAGCTTTTCGTAGCGATCGCGCGCGCCTGCGGCCGATACCGGCTCCTTGGCGCGCTCGTACCACCGCGCGAGCGCGCCTTCGATCAGGAGATCGATCGCTTCCGGCCGAATGGATGGAGCGTCCGATTCCGACACCAGACGCGCAGGGCGACGCAGAACTCGAGCCTCCAGCTCGTACAGGTCGTCCGGCTGGGGGAACAGCCTGAACGCCTGGTACCCGTGGATGTTGCGAAGCCTGACGTGGTAGTCGGGGAGGATGGTGCCGTTGTCGATGTAGGTGAACCCGGCATCGACGAGGAGGTCAGCCGGGACGTCATCGAGAAGCACGAATCCATCGTGGATGTCCAGCTTGGCGAGCCCGGTCACCGACGCGCCAGGCACGGTCACGCCGAGGTCCTCGTAGTTGGTGAAGTCCTCGGTGATGCGCCGCCTGTAGATGCGGATGTTCCACCCGGACCTGGTCTTGCCGAGCAGCTCACGCGCCGCGGACCCGGTCCCGCCGTCGAAGAACCCCTCGTGGAAGAACCCCTGCATGTAGTCGATGTTCGGCAGGGACAGGACCGCCGCGGACCCGTACGTCGGCGACGGCCCGGTGGTGGTGATGGCGGACGAGATGGGAGACGGGCTCGACTCCCACTTCGGAACGCGGTTTCGGCCGGTAACGGCCCCGCTCGGACCCTGCGTGTACGCGGCCCACGCCGTGTTCGCGCCGCGCACGGGCGGAGTGGGGTACGCGTGGTCCAGGTACCGGATGCCCCAGTAGTAGGTGAAGCAGTACTCGAACCGGCCTGGAGGCTCAGGGCCCACCCACCTCTCCGTAGAGATCTGCACGTTTCCGAGTGTCGCTACGGGCGCCACGTTCGGAGCGGTCAGCGAGAAGTTTCCGCGGCGGTACGCGTATCGGGGAACCCCGGCCGCCACGTTGGTGTGCGCGTCCACGATCCCGGCGCGCTCGGCGTCGTTCTGGCTGATGACCTTGATGGGGTCGATGGCCAGGGTCGTGTTCACCACCCGGAGGGACCGGATCTCGATCGTGTCGTCGGGGAAGTAGTAGTCCGGGGTGTAGACCTTGTACTCGAACGGGCCGTCACCGATGGTGTCGTAAGGGACCGGGCTCCACAGCGACATCATGTAGTAGTCGTCCGCGCCGTTCGGGCCGGGTGGGTCGTACAGCTCCTCGAACCACACGGTTCGGATGCGGAAGGTGTGGGTCCTGCCGTCGGAATCGTAGATGTCGATCATGCGGCCATCCCAGCCGCCGTTGATCTGCCAGTTGGCCACGTTGTAACTGATAGGGCGCGAGGTGCGCAGCACCCACTCATTCCTGGTTCCGGACGGGTCAGCGGCCAGGGTCACCGTGTCTTCGGCATCGGTGGGGACGTAGTCTGTCTGGGTGGCCAGCCTGACCTGCTCGTCCCAAAACAGAAACGGCGCGTCCAGGGCGAGCTGCTGCAGAGCCTGGTTGATGAACAGGTTGCAGGCGTCGACCGCCTTGGTCGTGCCGGATGGGTCCGAGTCCGCTCGCGCGAACACGGACGCCCTGATGTCAGCCAGTGCGTCTCGAGCCATCAGTCGCTCCGGCCGTTGAAGTCTACCACCCTACGGCACCA
>CAYZBB010000123.1:7876-12855 GCA_964476495.1 uncultured Actinomycetes bacterium
GCGTCTCGAGCCATCAGTCGCTCCGGCCGTTGAAGTCTACCACCCTACGGCACCACTCGATGAACTCAGCCTGCTGAAAGTTAGACTTCATCAGGTTCAACTCCTTCCTGACCCACTGAACGTTACCTAGCTCGTATGGGCCAGACGAGTCAATCCTGTCTAGCGATGCCGTGGTCCTGGAGCCTCGCCTGGGCTCCTTTGCTATCTCAAGCTCCATACCGGACAGCGCGCACTTATAGTCCTGCTCCCACAAGAGCAGCGTAAGGTCGTCCCTGTCTAGCTCGAACTCGATCTCGCGCTCCCGGGCGCCGCGGACTATACTCCTGAACATCCATGATGGCACGTCGTCAGCCAAATCATCGGACGATGCACGGATGTCGCCGACGCCGACGCACGACGGACATGAAAGGCTCCGGCCGTAGTGGAGCGACGTCAGGCTACGGTCGGCCTCCAGCCCGCACCCGCACTTGACGCGCAGCATCCTTACGGTACCGCCAGACTTGGCGCGGCGAGGCGGTAGCTCATGGAGTACAGTCCACATCCCATACCCGTCCTTGAGCGATGTGGACTCCCTCCTCTTGTGGCGCGCGGCCTTAAGCGACGCGATTTCATCGGGCGGGATCTGGACGTGCCGGTGCGACTGCCTGTACGCTATCCGGTTTACTGTCGATACCGACACGCCCATGGCTCTGGCGACCCTGGAGGCGGGGGCGGCGCGCAGCATAGCGAAAACCTTGCGCACGTCGTCATCTGTTAGTTTCATACTATACAGATAACGAGTACGCCGATTGTTCGCTACCCCCTACAGTCGAAGATCGCGTACCCGGTCGCGGCCGCGGTGATGGCCACCGGAGCCCAGCCCATGGCGGTCGCCGTCACGCCACCGGACGAGTCCGCGGCGCCGGCGACGGCGTTGCCGGGGATGATGCCGGTGTCGGCCGTGATGTTGCCGGTGTCCGCCAGCACTAGCCCACGGCCCTTGCGGAGGATGAACCCGTAGTACGAGGCCGGGAAGGCCTGCTGCGCAACGCCGATGACGCGCTGCGGGTCGCTGGAGGTTGGGGACTTGATCACGACCTTCGTGGTCGAGCCAGCCTTGCGGCTGCACAGGTTGCCCACGACGAGCGCGCCGGCGGAGTCGTTCTGGACGTAGACCCACACCTGCGGCCCGTTGCCGTCCTGCAGGTCGCGCTCGAACTCGAACCCGATGCTGCACTTCGGCGTAGAGGTGGGAAGCTCGGTCGGGTCGTACCCGACGGACTTGGTGGCCATGTTGTACTCCGAATGGTGTGTAGGCGGATTTCAAGGTCCGCCTACAGGATCAGGTCTGGGCCCCGCCCGTCATGCAGAACTGGTTCCGCAGCGAGTGGCAGGCGAGGTTGAGGTAGCAGATGAGGCGCCACTGCCAGGCGTCCTGGTCGGGGAGCGGAGCCGTCGGCTTCTGGAGCGCGAAGTTGCCCTTCGACGCCTTGTCGCTGTTGTTGCCGACGTTGAACATCTCCCACTTGGAGGTGTTGAGGCCGTACACCACGCCGAGGCGGGGGTTCGCGCCGGTGAAGGAGGTCGTGTCGGTGATGTCGATCTCGGGCTCCCAGTAGAAGTCCGCCGTGCCGAGCTTCACGCCCGCGCGGTTGATGTACTTCGCCGCCGGGTTGTTGAGCTTGTCGACCTCGATGACCTTGTCGTCCATCGCCTCGAGGTAGTTCTGGAAGCTCCCCTCGTCCGCGAGGCAGAGGTCGATGCCGCCGCCCTCGAGCGAGTCGCCCTGCTGGTTCGCGCGGGTCGCCAGGGTGCGGAGGGTCTTCAGGCCCTCGAGCGAGAACGAGCCGATGTGACCGTACTGGTGCGCCCAGCCGGCCGTGGGGCTGGTGCCCGCGTTCGCCATCGGGAGATCGTGGACGGTCGCCGTCTGCGACGTCGAGTACTGGAAGATGCCGGTGCGCGCGCCGAGGCCCTGCGGGTCGTAGGTCTGGTTGCCGTTCAGGGTCAGGAACCCGGCGGCCGAGGAGCCGGAGGTGTCCGAGCCGGACGAGGCCGAGCCGCGCATCGTCTGCCGCGCGTAGATCTCGCGGGCGTCGGCCATGGCCAGGTCGGGGTACGCGGCGATGAGCCGAGCGTAGTCCTGCTCGCCGTCGGCCTCCGCGAGGTCCTTGCCGGGGACCGCGAAGTGGTAGATCCAGCGGTACGCGTACTCGCGGCCGCGGACGCCGACCGAGCGCCGCGTCGACGCGAGCGTCTCGTTGCCGGACGGGAGGCCGGTGCCCTGGCCGGGGCCGCCGGTGACCACGGTGAACTCACGGTAGGGCCCCTTGAGCTGGGACTTCTCCACCTTCGCGCCACGGAGGATGTAGGCGATGATGGGGTGGTACTTGACGAACAGCTCCTCGTACTTGGGGAGCAGGTCCACCAGGGTGGAGTTGAGGATGTCTACCGAATACATGGGTTCACCTGCGGATCATGCGGAGGTTCTTGGCGAGGGAGGACCTGGTGAGGTCCGCGAGCGACGACTCGTTCACGTCGGGAGGCTGCTGGACCGTCGTCGGGTTCCGCTCCTGGCCGGGGTTGGAGCCGGCGACGATCGCGGCCGACCGGGAAGGCTCCGGAGTGCGGAACTCGGACACGGCCAGCTTGATGGCGTACTCTCCGGCGTTCTTGGCGCCGCGGGACGACAGGTCCTTCATGATGTCCCGGACGCGAGTCAGTTGCTTGTCGCTCATCCGGAGAAGATGCGGGAGGTCGTTCTGGCCGAAGCCGTCTTCCAGGAGGTCGTACCCGAGCTGCTGCAGCTCCGGGGACTCGAAGATCCAGGCGTTCTGCTCCTTGAAGGCGTCGACTGCGGCTCGGGCCTGGGCCTCGAAGTACGCGTTGACCTCCTTCTGGAACCGCTCGTGGGCCCCGACGGCCTCCTCGTGCTTCTGCTTCCAGCTCTTCGCTTCCTCGAGGTCGCGCTTGTACTGCGCCAAGCGGGGGTCTTCGCGCCCCTCCATGATGGCCTCGTAGACGCGCCGGGCGTTCTCTGCTTCCGCGCGCGCGGCTTCCGACTCCTTGGAGTACCGCTCCGCCAGCCGCTTCGCCCAGGGGCGATGAGGCTCCGGAAGCGAGTCGGGGCTGCCGTCCCACTCGTCCCAGCCGAACGTGTCGGCCGTGACTTCGGGTTCCTGCTCGGAGATCTCGGACGCGCCGGAGTTGTCCGGCTCGACCGGAGTCGTGTCTGGCGCGGAGGCCTCCGGAGCAGTGGAGGGAGGAGCGTCTGCTCCGGAGGCGGCCGGCGTGGAGAGTTCACCGGCCATCTGCGCCACCTGCGGACATCTTGTCCATGTTCTTCTTCAGAGCCTTCGAGCTGAAGGCCTTGAACGACTCGTCTTCGGCGGGCTCGGAGTCCATGCCGCCCTCGGGCGACACCTCGATCTCCATCTCCATCGGGCCGCCGCCAGGCTTCTCGCTCTTCCCGGCGGAAGGAACGATCTCGCAGCCTTCGGCCTCGAGGACGCCCTTGACGTCTTCCGGGGTCTTGGCCGCGGCCAGGGCCGCGATCAGCTTTTCGTTCATCATGTCCAGCCATTAGCATCGCGAACATCACACGCAATGCCAATTTTAGACATTCAGTTACAACACGGAACTAGGCGAGTTCAGCGGCCCGCTTCTTCTCCCGCTTCCAGTGCTCCTGCTGGGCTTCCACCGATCCGAAGCCGGACTCCTTCGCGTGCTTCGCGCGGGACTCGCTGAGCTGGTCGCGGAGCTTGCGAATGCTGGAGTCGCTCTTGGACTTCTCCACGGCACCATGCTCCCTGAACCACGCGTCTCGCTCCTGGACGGTGTCGAAGGTCCGGCCGAGCTGCTTCGTGTAGTCGAGGGGGCGGGAGTGGGTCGGGCCCACGACCGTGAGGCGGGAGAGCAGCTTGGTGAGCTTGCCCCCGCACTCGCAGTGCTGGTCGTTCCGCGCCGAGACGGAGCAGAACCGCACCACGTCGGCTCCGCACGTATCGCACACCATGTCGTACTGAGGCATCACGCCACCGGCTGCGCGGCAGCGCCGCGACTGTTGGGAGGAAGGATCGGCTCGAGCGACTGCTGCGGGGCGGCGCTAACGGCTCCGCCGGACGGCATCACGTCCGTCGGCAAGCCCGCGGCCTGGGGGCCCGGCTGCGGGCCGGGGGGTGCCGGCTGCGGGGCGCCCGGCTGGGGTACGGGCATGGAGCCCTGCTCCTGACGGATATCCACCATCTCGAGCAGCTCGGTCAGCTTGAACATCAGGGCCTGCTGATCGATGTTCGGGTTCTGCAGAAGCACCTGCATGAACTGCTCCAGCTTCTGGAGCTGTACCAGGCGGTGGTTCTCCGTCGGGGAGTAGGCTGCGGCCTGGAAGTCGTAGGCCCACTCGTCCTCGAAGTCGTCCTCGGGCAGGACGCCCGACACGGGGTCGGGGGACGGGAAGGCCAGCTCGGCGCGGGTGACGTCGAACGTCGACATGGACGCGTGGTCACGCAGCTGCATGGTCTGGTCCGACTGCAGCATCTCCTTCCACAGGCCCAGCGTCTTCTTCGACACGTCAACGATCCAGTCCTCGATGACCCGGATGCGTCGGCCGTTGCGCGTGCGGGTAGCGGTGTCGACGAGGGCCAGCTCGGTCGCGACCTCGGCGTTGCCGTAGGCCCCGCGGCTGTACTGGGGGATCCCCAGGATGAACTCGATCAGGGCGGTGCACCTGTCGCGCATCTTGTCCCACGACGGCGACATCGTGGGAGACCGGGACCAGGTGATGATGCTCTCTAGCGGGGCGGGCTGGGTGGACCGCACCTGCACGATGTCCCCGGGATTCGTGGCCTTCTTGATGGCCTCGAGGGTCTCCTCGGGGTTGTCCATCAGGCTCACGTTCGCGTACGTCACCGGGATGCAGGTGTGGGCGAAGATCAGCTCGAGGGTGTCGATCTCGTTGAGCCGCTCCTGGATGCGCGCGATCAGCTTCACGTCGCTGACGC
>CAYZBB010000123.1:12955-14706 GCA_964476495.1 uncultured Actinomycetes bacterium
TCGATCTCGTTGAGCCGCTCCTGGATGCGCGCGATCAGCTTCACGTCGCTGACGCCGCAGTTGTTGTTCAGGTCCTTGTTGAAGACCATCATGGAGTACGGGTTCCGCACGTACTTGTACGGACGCGGGCCCTCGTACAGCGGCTTTGAGGCACCCTGCCCCATGTGGTACATCTTGTCGGAGGTGAAGTCGTACACCTCGTACACGATGGCCCACTTGAACGCGGCCTGTGACGCGTCGCTGGCGTACGACGTGTTCGTCTTGCTGTCGTACATCCACGTGGGGATGTCCCCGGTCTGGATGGCCTTTGCGGCCTCGGCGTCGTAGATGCCCTCCCTTACCTTGTCGTCCAGCTCCTCGCGGGTCATCGCGATCGCTTCGATCGTGTACCGGGTGTCCTCGAACTCCGGCGTCGACATGTCCCAGAAGAAGTTGCGAGGGTTCACGATCTTTGTCGTTGGCCTCTTCGTACGGTTGTTGAACACCGTCTTCGAGATCGCCCGCCCGCACAGGGCGGCGAACGTGGCCATGTCCCACGACTTCGCGTGCGCCTTGTCGCGGCGCAGCGTGTGGTTGATCAGGTGGCCGCGCATCCTGGCGGCCTCGTTCAGGTCCTTGCTGTTGGCGTTGATCGTCACCAGCGGGTTCGTAGGACACACGTTCGCGATCATCGTGTCGATGAACGCGTACGGGTAGTTCGTCTCGAGCGTCATTTCTCCGGTCTCTTCGGACCTGGTCCCGCCCTCTGCCTCCCAGAAGTCGGACATGTACCACGCATGCCAGCGGTCCCACTCGCGACGCTCGGCCTCCCCCTTCTGGACGTGGCTGTCCAGGATGGCGGAGAGGGTCTTGAACGGGATCGGCATCAGCCCTCCTTCGGCAGGGCCCAGCCCATCTTCTGCTTCTCCGGCTCGCTCATCGACTGCACGGGCTTCTTCTCGAACCCGGGCTCCACGGTCGGGGGCGCCGCGGTCTTCGACGTCTCGAACTTCCCGTACGGAAGCTCCTTCCCGCGCTTGAGCTGGCCGCTCTTGACCTGCGAGACCACGACGCTCTTCTGCCGAGCGTCGAGCTTCGCGCCAGGGCCGGACTCCTCCGGCAGCCTGGCGTAGACAGACCCGTCGTTGTCGAGCGTGTACACGTACGGGTCGCCCTCGGCGGTGTACTCGCCGGGGTCCAGCCCGCCGGTCGACTGGTTCACGGGCTTGGGGGCCTCGAGGTCGGCCTTCAGCTCCGGACCGGAGCCGTACGTGGGAGGCGGCGCCAGCTCGGGGTCGGGCCCGTAGGGCGTGTTGTGGATCGCGAACGCGATCGCGTCACGCTTCTGCTGCGCCAGTGAAGGACTGTCAGTCTTCATCTCATCTCCTCCGCCGCACGTAACGCGGACGGCTGGAACGGCCAGACGCCAGAGCCGCAGCGCGGCGTTCGTACTCCTGGATCTGGTTCCAGGTCATGTCCTTGTACAGAACTACGTTCTGCGGGATAGGCCTCGACCTGTGGCGGCCTGGCATCGTCTTCGCGGCCACGCACGCCACCATCAGCGCGGAGACCTTGTCCCAGTGGTGCCGCGAGCGCCTGGCCTTGCCGCCCTTGGACCCCAGCAGCTCGGACTTGATGGAGCGCTCGGTCAGGCGGTCGGACCGGTAGCCGATGATCTGCCGCACGGTGTCCTTTCCGTACAGCTTCAGCTTGTCGAGCAACGCATCGACGAGGCACGACACCCAGGCCTCCTCATTGCTCTTGTGCATGCC
>CAYZBB010000123.1:14806-17944 GCA_964476495.1 uncultured Actinomycetes bacterium
GGCGGGTGGAACTCCGTGTACCCATCGGTGTTCTCATCTGCCGTGTCGAGCGTGTGCTTGTGCACGATGCGGTACGGGATCACGCCCGCGCCCGAGGTGACCCAGCAGGTCAGGTCGTCGAACGGGAAGTATACCCCGAACAGATCTGGGTTCCTGCGGATCTCTGGGTCATTGTCCATGGTGAACCTGCGGAACGCCAGGTTCTCGAGCGTGAGTCCGTGCGGGCCGTACCGCTCCATCAGCCGCGTCTCTTCCGTGTCCATGCTCCTGGACTTCGGCCAGGCGCGCACGTTCAGCTTGCAGTCCCAGAACGGGAAGAACGCGTAGAGGTTCCGCCCCACCCCCTTGGCGGCGTCCGCGCACTTGTCGAGCCACCACTGCGCGCTTGGCTCGTCGAGCGGGGCCGGGGTCGACTCCAGCATCATCAGGGCGTGGCGGCGGTTCTGCATCGCCGGGTAGATGAGGCTGAACTGCGTGGCGGCGTCGCTCCAGTATGGGATCTCGGATCCCATGAAGTAGTCCACGGACCGCCCGATGCCGACTGCCCCGCCGTGCCCGGACAGGACGTTCATCACGCTGTTGTTCTCGGTCGTGAACTGGCGCACCTCGTGGGTGCTCCGCTGCTCGACCCGTACCGATTCATCCCACTTCTTGTGGGCGTACATCACGCGCTCGAACAGGGCGTCCGCGCGCTTCTGGTTGTCAGCGATGATGACGGCATTCACGCCTTCGCCGTACGCGACCTTGGGGTAGAACGACAACGCGCCCGTGGTCGAGGCGCCGCCCTGGCGCCCCTTCAGCACGTTCAGCCAGCGAGCGTACCCGTCCTCCGTGTACGGTGGGTCGCTGACGTACGACACGATGGTAGCCTGCATGTCGTACGTAATGGCGTACGGATCGTACAGGATGTCCTGGCCTTCCTCCTGCCCGATGACGTGCGCGTACAGGCGCAGCGACACCGCCGGGTCGGCCAGCTCTGCGTGTGCGATCACGACCCCTCCACCAGCAGCCTTTCGCGCGTCTCCAGTTCGGGCGCGTCGATCGACTCTGGGAGCTCGCGCACCGTGTACTTCGGCTGCAGCGGCTTGAGCTGCCGAACCGCGGCCACGATCTCCTGGAACGCGTACCCCGCATCCGCCCGAGCGCCTTCTGGGTTTCCGGCTGCCATGTTCATCTGCTGGATGTTGAAGATCATCAGCTCGATCCACGGCTTCGCGGCGGACGCCACCACAGGGCTGACGTTGCCGCGGATCATCTCGACCACGAACATCTTGGCGAGCTTGTTGATGCCCGACATCGTGGACAGGTCTGCATCAATGATGATCTCGGCCACGCGCGCGCGCTCATCGTCCGGGATCCGCTCGAGCCACGAGGACCAGGCGGAGTCCAGCTCCGTGATCGAACCAGATACAGTCAGCGTGCTTCCGCTCATCGCTTGCCCCTAGACCCGGTCCACCGCCCGCCCCGCCTGAAGCCGGGGCCCAGGGATAGGTACCGCCTGCACTGAACGTACCACGTGCCATCCGGGTTCATGTACTCGCCCTTGCGCCGCAGCTTGCGCGCGGTCTTTATCGCGATCTGGAACATCCTCGAACCCATGATTCTGGACAGTTCCGCGTCTGTCGCCAGGAACGGGTTGGCCAGCAGGAACTCGAGCCTGGCGCAGGAGTCCAGGTACCCCGTGTCCTTGAACAGGACGCCGGTCGGCTGCATGTGCGGCGCGGCCAGCGCGAACATCACCCAGGGGCTCCCGTGGAACTTCTTCAAGCCGTGCCGCAGGGCCGACGTGTGCTCCCGCCCCAGGTCGAGGTGCCGGCCGTGCACGCCCTGGCACCAGGCTGCGAACAGGAGCACGTCCATGTCGCCAGAGATGTCGTCCGGAATGCGCCAATGGGCTAGCTCGTACGGCTCCATGTGCGGGGCGGAGATCTGGCCCTCGAGCAGGCGGTAGGTGGCGAACTCGCGGGGCGAGCGCCACCCCCAGGTGGACGCCCACCAGGTGTTCATCCCCGGGACCGACAGCACCCACTCCAGTACGCTTTGCACGTTCTCGGGTCGAGCGGGGTCTGGCCCCAGGCGGCGCAGCGACGTCCTCACCCCCGGGCGGATCAGCTCCTTCACGCCGCTCCAGACGTCCTCCTCCGACATCCTCGGCAGGGCCATGGTGTGGCCCATCCCGAGGATCCGGAGCGCAGCGGGCCAGCGCCGCGTCGTGGAATCCACGTCGGCGTGACGTTCGTAGACGAACTTCGCCGGCGCGTTTGCGTCTGACCAACCGGTTACACCCGGTTCAGCCGGGGTGCGCATGCCTCCTCCTGGTAAAAATCGGTAACACAGGACGCGTGAGCGTCCAACGTGGATACCTGTTCGTCGGGAGGCAGGATGCCAGAAATCAAGTCCATCGTGAAGTTCAAGGACGGCAAGTTGCGGTATTCGCCGGACGATGTGGACACGTGGGCGTGCGCGCTGGACGGACGTATTCCGGCGAAGGTCGCGTGCGGATTCGTGGAGTTCATCCCTACGCGGCCGGCAGGGGAGCGGCTCGTCGATGTTCGGTACGTCGTCGGGTACGACGACATCAGTCACATCCGAGAGGCTCTCCCCGAGGACCTCGAACACATGAGCATGCCGTGAGCGGTACCGTTCGGGGACACGCGACCACGCTCGCGATCTACATGCCACAGGCCATGCAGACGAAGCTCGAGGGAACTCCTACTGTCGTGTGGTCACTCGGCCTGGCCGGCGAGACGTTCGAGCTGCTGCACGCCATGGACGGGGCGTACCTGTCGGACATCACGCTCGAGATGGGTGACGTGCTGTGGTACTGCGTGGCGATCTCGTACGACCTGCAGTCCCAAGACCGGTTCCTGCTCCAGTTCATGGAGAACGTGGGGACGCCGGGAGTCGACCATCGGGCGTCGCTCGTGCTGACGGCCGGCAACGTGACGGAGCACTTCAAGAAGTGCATCCGCAAGCACGGCCTGGACAACTACATGGCGCACATCGACAAGGCCATGGTAGTGGATGCGCTCGCGTACATCGCGAGAACGCTGTACTGGGTCTGCGCAGACCGCTCGATCGTCTGGTCCAGCGTCATGGACCGCAACATCGAGAAGCTGGCTGGCCGGAAGGCGAGCG
>CAYZBB010000124.1:0-17434 GCA_964476495.1 uncultured Actinomycetes bacterium
GGTCATCGGTCCACAGATAGGTCCAGAAGTTCACCGCAAGCCGCTCCGGGTCCGGAGCGACATTCGCCGCCGGCATCGGAATCGACAGCTGGCCGATCGCCTGCGCCGCCAGGACCGCCGGATCGGGCGGCGGCAACGGCGCCGCCACCGCACCCCCGGCGGCCGCCGCCGGCGCAACCCCGTACTGGGTCGGGCCGCCGTTGCAGTCGTTGAAAATGATCTCGTTCGTCGCCGGATCCGCACCACCCCACAGCGGATCATCAGCAGGCGGCTTCGGAGTCGATACCTTCCACGCGCACTCCCCCGGCGGGAGATTGGTGTTGTCACCGACTACCGGCGTCGACAATGGCCCGGCGCCGGCCGCCCCACCGTTGGCGGGGGTAGAACCGCCATCGCCGGAGCCGCCATCAGTGGAGGTCGATCCACCGTCGCCAGAGCCGCCGCCTCCCCCGGAGCCTTCGTCTTTGATGACGAGTTTGCAGCTCAAGGGGTTCAGGGGATCCTTACAGACGACTTCGGTTGTAGGCGAGGCAAATGCAGGCGAGCCCCACAGGAGCGTCGATGCCGCCGTGGCCACAACTGCCGACCTGAGCAGCTTGGTCAGCATGCCTGCGCCGGGTTGGGCTGTTGGATTTCGCGAAGCAGCCAGCCGTAGGGCGTCCCGTAGTCGTAGACGGCGGCGGTCTGCTTCACCCGCGGTCCCACGGGGAGCTGCGCCTTGATCGAGTTCCCTGTCGCATCGTCAATCAGATCGCCCTGACTCGAGTCCAAGCAGACATCCAAGATGACCCCGTTGGCATCGATCCGCGCAGTTTCAATCTCAACGACCGAAGAGCCGGTGACGTGCTGGCCATCTGCCGCCATGCTTTGGGCGGCGCTGATCACCTGGCTTGCCCGAGGATCGCCCATGTACTGGCGGACGAACGCTTCCAGATCCGCGCGATCGGGGTCGGCGTAGGCCTCGTCGGTCACCCGGACCGCGTTTTTGTAAGTGTCGATCGCTGCCTGAGCTGCAGCCACCTGTTCCGGGGTGAAGTCGGCAGGCCAGGGCTGGCTGCTCGTCGTCGCTGGGGTCGACGACGTAGGCGTGCTCGGCTTGGAGGATGGTGACGCTGACGTCGAGGGCACATTACTGCTGGCGCCGATGTCCGAGGATGAGACCGAGGAGCCGACTTCAACCGAGGTGGACGCATCCCCGCTTGACGAGCTAGTGCATGCAGCGCACAGCATCAATCCAGCCGCTGTCACGCCAGCCAACGCTCGTCGCGGTCGCGCAAACATCACAGCACCTCACTGGGCGTGACGGGCTGGGCGCCCAACGCGCCCGTCAGTCGAAGAACCCGCCCCGGATCCGGGGGAATGTACATGCGACAGTGTGTGATTTCGTAACGCGCACGATCGTCCGCACCCGACCTCACAGCATCTACGTCGTAACGCGAATCATCGGTGCAGCAGCGGAGTGAACGGCCGACGATATGAACCGTCGGTCTCACGCTTCGTGACGAGATCACCATCACCACCATTCGCAGCTCCCCTCCCCTGGTCAGGGTCCCGGACCCTCGATGGCCAGCCTGATACCCACACCCCCAAACTAGTCAACCAGGTTTCTGGTCCTCCAGTTCCATAGACGCCTAGTCAACTATTTAGCCTAGGTGTGAGATAGGACGGTTCCAAATTCACCGACTCACTCAGGAACGGACCGACCCCACCAGGTGAAGCCCATCCGACTCCTCGTCCTGATCGCCGGCCTCTCGCTCGCGACCAGCTGCGGACTTCCGCCCTCACACAACGCCGCTGACCAACCCCAGAGCTCGGCGATCAGCGACAGCTACGTACCCCCCACCGCACCTCCGTCCGGTCCCGAGGGCGCGGACCAAACCGAACCGCAGAATCAGGACGGAAGTACTCGACTGACCGCACTGCCTGCGTCGGAGACCGCGACAGCCACCGGAGTGATCGAGCTGCTCTCAGTCCAGGGTCGCGGCCCCAAGACGGGCTACCAGCGCGATCTCTTCGGAGAAGCGTGGGACGACGGCGTGACCGGCGTGCTCTGGTCCGGCAACGGCTGCCGAACGCGCGACGACATCCTGGCCCGTGACCTAGACGGCGTCGGAAAGCGCGACGCGTGCGTCGTAATCGTCGGTGAGTACGTCGATCCATACACCGGCAAGCAGCTTCAGTTCACGAAGACGCAGGCTGAAGAATCCCCGATCGACCACATCGTCCCGATCTCGTTCGCCTGGCAGATGGGTGCCGCCGCCTGGTCGGCCGACAAGCGCCTGCAGTTCGCGAACGACCCACTCAACCTCGTGCTCACAACCAAGACCGCGAACTCAGCCAAGGGCGACTCGGACCCTGCCTCCTGGCTACCACCGAACAAGGCGATCCGCTGCGCGTACGTCCAACGGTTCGCACTCGTCGCCAAGAAGTACTCGATGCCGGTGACGCCCGCCGACAAACAGATCATGTTGGCCCAGTGCAGCCTCGGCGGCGCGTAGCCACCAGCCTCCACCCGTCCCAAGTGCTTAACCGGACGCTCCCCGCCCGCGGTCCGCGCTTATCGCGTGGTGCAGCGCGCCCAGAGGGAGTGGGCCGACCGTGGCCAGGCGGCGCGGCCGGCTCGTGATGGCCGAACGGTGTTGGACGCGGAGCGGGCGGCGCCGTCACCGCCCCGGACCGCTACCGCGCATTGGTCGAGATCACCACCAGCCTTCAACCTCTGCTCGCAGCCGGCTACGCCCCAATTCCGCCCATACAGCGCCCCGATCCCAACCTCAACGGATACTGCCCTTTACCGTCGGTCCAGGTTCGGTAGGGAGGGTCGACCATCACGGGTCAGCGCAGCGATCAGTCACGCGGTAGACCCGCTGCTGGTCGCCCGGACGGTGGCGACCCGGCCGGGGGCGCCACCGGCGGCGCGACAGCGGGAACCGGAACCGACCGGGCACCCCTGACTGCCGCGTTCCTGCGTCGCCGTTACGTGACCGACGGGCTGTCCTCCGATCAGATCGGCGCCGAGACCGGGTGGTCGAGCCAGTACGTGCGGGACCGGCTCCGCGACAACGGGATCCCGCTGCGGCCAAGGGGGCTCGGCAAGCCACGGCTGAGCCGCGATCAGCTGCAAGGCTGGGTGGACGCCGGCCTGACCGTGCGTGAGATCGCCGAGCGGGCCGGATATTCCACCTCCGGGGTGCACAAGCTGATCGGCGAGTTCCAGATCCCGGTCCCGGAGCGGGTCCGACCCCCGCTCGCCGAGCAACGACTGCTGGACGAGCTGGCCGCCAAGTACGCCCAGGGTCAGTCGCTCGAGGCGCTCGGCGTCGAGTACGGGCACACCGCGGACTGGGTGCGGGTGCGGCTGGCTCAGGCCGGGGTGGCCATCCGGTCGGCCGGCGCTCGCCGCAAGATCACCGTTGCGCAGGTGCGGGCCGGGCTGGACGAGGGCCTGCGGACCCGTGAGATCGCGACCCGGTGGGGGTGTTCGGACTGGGCCGTGCTGCAGGTCATGCGGAAACAGGGATGGTCGCCGCCCCCGCCGCGTCCCCGCGGCCCGTCCCGATCCCTGCCGCCGGTCCCCGATGAGGACGTGCTGCGTGCCCTGTACGTCGAGCAGCAGATGACGGTGGCGCAGGTCGCCGCCGCGGTGGATATTTCGACGACCAGGATCACCGATGCGCTGAAGCGGTATGGGATCACCCTGCGCAAACCGGGTTGGACGGACGGCGTTCCACCGCCGCCGATCACCGCCGAGCAGCTGCAACAGCTGTACGTGCAGCGAGAGCTGAGTGTCGACGAGACCGCGGCCGCGTTGAACACCACCGATACCCGGGTGCGGGCCGCGCTGCACCGGCACCAGATCCCGATCCGGACCGAACGGCGCCCCCCGCCGGCGCTGGAGTTGGGGAAGCAGGAGCTGACCGAGTTGTACGTGCGCCAGCGCCTGGACGACGCGCAGATCGGTGAACTTCACGGGGTGCCGCCGTGGCGGGTCCGGCAGCGCCTCCGCGAGTTGGGTGTGCGGCGACCGCAGGTCGATCCGCCGCGGCCGCCGCGCACGGCGGCCCCGCCGGCGGAGGAGCTCCACGAGCTGTACGTCGAGCAGGGTCGAACCCTGGCCGAGATCGGCCGGATGTTCCACACCTCCAGCCCGGCCGTCCGGGACTGGCTCGAGGGGGCTGGGATCCCGGTCAAGCCGCGCACGACTCGGGCCACCCGGACTCGCCTGGACCCGCGGCAGGTGCGCGAGCTGTACGAGCAGCGGCACTGGAGCAGCACCGAGATCGCCGCTCACCTGGACACCACTTCGACGCTGGTGCTGCGCACCCTGCACGAGCACGACGTCCCCGTCCGCCGGGGACCCTCCCGCCGGCCCGCCGACCCCGACGCCGCTCGGCTCTCCGCCCTATACGCCGACCCCGAGGTACACGCTCTGCTCCGCGCCCATCGGATCCCGCGCCGCCCCATCGTCGGCGGCATCGCCGAGCGCTTCCCAAAACCTTTCCCGCTCACCCGGAGACTCCTCACCCGCGCCTATCAGGACATCGGGCTCAGCGCCACGCACATCGAGCAGCTCACCGGCCAACCCGCCGAACGAGTACTAGCCGAACTCCGCACCCACGACATCCCGGTCCGACCGAAATCATTCTTCTCACCGTGGTTCCTGCGGCAACGAACCGACGGAGGAAGCTAGTTGGTAATGGCCGACCGGGCCGGCCGATCCGACGCCGTCACCCGGGTTCCGCAGTTGGCAGGCACACGTACGTTCTGAATTGGTCGTTTGAACTGCTGCTTCAGGGGTTTTGGCTGTTCGGGCGCGTGTGTCCACGCCCGAGGAGGCTGCGGTCGATGGTGTTTTGCCTGGTCAGGCGGGGTTCAGGGCGGTCACGGTGGGCGGCGCCGGCACCTCGCATGCCCGAAGTATGCCGGTTTGGGCAGCTGTCAGCGGGGTCAGGTGCACGACGCTGCCGGCGGTGCCGGTGAGGGTGACTGCGTGCAGCCGGCCGAGCTCGGTGCTGATCCGGTTCCAGGTCTGGCCGGTGCGTCGTTCGGCGACCCGGATCAGCAGCAGGGCCAGCCAGCACAGCAGCACGTGTGCGCGGATCCGGGGTTCGATGCGGTGGAATACCGGCCGTAGTTCCAGGATCGACTTCAGGTCTCGGAAGCCGCGTTCGGCCTCGAGCAGGTTCTTGTAGCCCAGGGCGACGTCCTCGGCGGACAGGTGGGGGTCGCTGGTGGTCAGCAGGTACTTGCCGTCCAGGCGTTGCTCGGCGGCGACCTTGGCCCGGTCGATGACCAGCCGCCCGGACGGCCGTTGGGTCAGCCACCGGCCGAGCGCCCGGTGATCCCGCAATGCGCACTCGGCCTTGACGTGCGCCGCCTCGTCGGCCGTCGCGGAGCCGGTGTCATTCGACTTCGTCTTGGGCGTCCTGGATTTCGCGGCGCTACCGGTCTTGGCGGCGTTGCTGCGCATGGTGTCGATCCGGGCGAGTTCGGTGGTGATCCGCTCCAGGGCAGCGTCGCGCTGCGCCTTGTCCAACTCGGCCTGGTCGGGGTTGTGGCAGATCACCCACCGCCGGTCCGGCGCCGCGTCCAGGCGGACCTCCTTGACCCGCAGGTTGTCCCGGACCTGCTTGTACCGGCCCTGCCGGGACAACGCTTGTTCGACCAGGGGTGCACCGGAGCGCATCCGCTCGCCGGCGATGTAGTGGCCGCCGGCGCGGGTCAGGTAGTCCAGGTTCTCCTTCGAGGAGAAGCCGCGGTCGACGACGGTGACGACCCGGCCCAGCCGCCAGTCCCGCATACCGTCCCGGACCTCGGGCAGTACGGCCTGGTCGGCGGTGTTGCCGGGCCAGCACCAGCAGCGCACCGGGATGCCCTCCTTGGTCACCGCCAGCCCGATCACGATCTGCGGCAGGTCCGCCCGATGGTCCTTGGAGTGCCCGTACCTGCGGAACCCGCCCTGCTCCGGTTCCTCGGTGTCGCGTTCGAAGTAGGTGCTGGTCGTGTCGAACAGCAGCAGGTCCACTTCCAGGTTCAGCAGGTTCGCCACCGCGAAGAACACCGCTTCCTGCACCTGGGCCTGCGCATCCGCGTCGACGAGCAGGTCCATCGCCCGATACGCCTGGTCCTCGTCCATCACCCCCAGCCCCGGGATCGCAGCGTCATGGGTGACCCATTCCGCGGCTGCCAGCTTCGACGCCGGGTCGATCGCCCGGTTCGCCACCAACGCGAACAACACCCGTTCCACATCCGTGGTGAACCGCCTGGGCCCCAGCACCTTCCGCAGTGCCTCGTCCACGCCCAGAGTGCGCCACAACGCGTCCAGCAGGTACGCGGTGCCCATCGGGCGGGACCCGGTCACGGTCAGGGCGTCGCCGAGCAACTCGGCCGCTGGCGGCGGTGCCACCGGTTCGCCCAGGTACCGGTTGATCGACGCCACCAGTCGGACCAGGCCGTCCCGGTCCAGGCCGTCCTCCCGGCCCAGGTTCAGCAGCACCTTGGCCTGGGTCGTCCCGTCGACCCGGTGGTTGTGCGCCAGCTGCAGGTACCGGACCACCGACCCGTCCCGGTTCCGCCGCTGCGTGCTCCGCAGATACATGCCCACAACTGGACCGCATCCACGCAGGCAAATCAAGCATGACACGACAGGTCGTGTGCCCACGCATCTCACCAGTTCCCGAACCCCCGCACCCCGCTGACCAGCACAGACGCTCTTCAAGTCCCCCTCATGTGCCCATCAACTGCGGAACCCGGGCGTCGGCCTGGTCGAGCAGCTCGCCGAGGACACCGGGTACCCGCGACGCGGGCCGACGCGGCCGCGCTGGCCGCCGCCGATCTGTTGTGTCGGCTGGCCGGCGGCCAATCTCCGGTCATGGGACGGCTGCTGGCCCAAGCCGGCCCTGCCGTGTCACCCCGCCCGCCGGCTCACGCGATGCCCGATCTGACCGGTCGGGTGAGGAGCATCCGGTGGACGGCCGGGGGGCGCCCAGCGACCTGCTGGGCCCTTCGGAGCCGGGCCCGGCCAGTTCCGGCGACGTTGGGGAACGCACCTGTGCGTACTGCGGGAACATCCTGCCGCCCCGCCGCGGACCAGGACCGGCCGCAAGGTACTGCAGCGGCACCCACCGGGTGGCCGCCCACCGAGACCGCCGCCGCGGCGGCCAGACCGTCTCATGACCTCGACGTCGTTGCGGACACGGCATCTGGGACACATCCAAGAGTTGGCTCGTAACGATCGGTCAGGAATGAGTCAGTAGAAAGGCTTCTTTCTTGTTCAACGCCTTCACCTTATGGATCGTCGTATTATGACAGGACCGGACTCGCACGCGAACAACGACATATAATTCTCGGTTCAGAACTCGCGGTTCTTTTGTAGGTAATCGAGAACGTCGGCGATGAAGATGGATAACTCTTCCTGCTCGCCTCTTTGCGTAGGCGCAGCTGCGGCGCGTGCGGCGGATTGGTGGGTGCGCTCGTTTTGCAACGCGGTCCGCGCATCATGGGTACTGATGTGCAGTCGGAGGATCCACTCCGCAACGAGTTGCGCCGACAACGAATACAGCGGTTCCGCGCCGGACTCGATGTCCGTCAAGGTTCTTGAGGGCATGGAAAGCTCGGCAGCGAGTTCCTCGGGGAGCATCTGGGCAGTTCGTCGACGAGTAAACAATAGGACTGGCATGGAGCTAAAGTTGTCGCGACGCCACTGCAAGCCTCGTTCGGCCGCTGAAACGAGACGCTTTCGGGTGTCTGGTTCGATGCTTTCGGCCCGGTCGGTCAGGCGGAGAAGTAGATCCCGAGCGCTCGGGCTCATAGCTTCGAGTCCGGCCGCGCTCAGCGCGGCCTGCGTCTCGGCGTCCAGCGGGGTGTCGTTGTCATCGACGTCGCTGTAGTTGGCGTCGGCGTCGGTCAGTACGTCGGCAGCGAACTGCGCATGCATGTCCTGAACTGCACTGCTGGGCTCGTGCGCGGCGGAGTTGTGGGTCACGGGTTTGCTCCAATGATCGGGCGAGTCCGTGGATCTGCGGTGAGGATGGCTTGAAGACGTTTGGTGGCGCGGTGTAGGCGTTGGCGGCAGGCGGCGGCGTTGATTTCAAGCATGAGGGCGATATCTTTCGGTGCGACTCCTTCGTAGTAGTGCAGCATGATGATGACTTGGTCGGCGTCGGACAGTTGGGGTAAGGCGTCCCGGAGTGCGACGACCAATTCAGGATTGCCATTGGCTTCGACTGCGTCCGCGTCGGTTTCAGGCGAGACCAGGATGTCGGTCCGGCCATCGATTTCGGTCAAGCGGGCGTTGCTTCGACGCCAATCCTGGCTTGCGTGACGAACGAACGGCCGGAGCCATGCCAGCAGCGACCCACGAGCAGGGTCGTAAGCGTCGATGCGCCGGACTGCACGCTCAATCGCTGTCGCTATCACCAGGCAACGGTCGGTGTCGCCCAAGTCGCCGGCGATGCTGTGGCAGTAGCCCGCCAGACGAGGGCCGTAGAGACTGACCAGAAACGGCGCAGCCCACGGCTGGTTGTCGCGCGCCGCCTGGATCAATTCGTCATCGTCCATACCCGTGCCTCCTGACGTGCCGGCCCGTATGGGTACGGGTAGCTGTGACAGGTACTTATCCGGCATGCGGTGCCACCGAGGCGATGGGTGGGGCAAGAGGCAACTTCGAGCTGCTCCGCACTTCGTCTAGGTCAGGTAGCCAGTTGGCCAGGTGCGTGCCGAACCGCCAGGCCAGGATGTGCTGGTCCCGCGCATGGTCGGTGGCGTCGATGACCGCTTCGGCGATCACGCACGGCTGTTCGCTACGGCGAAGGGCCCGGTCCACCGCTTCAACAACCCAGATCCAGCGTGACATCGGCATCCGCCGGTAGATCGCGGCCTGGTCCGCCGGCATCCCACGGTCCTCGAGAGCGATCTTGAACTCGTTCGACAGTATCGGCGTGGAGCGGAAGGTGACTTGGTTCAGGTCAAGCGGTTGCCCCGCGCTGTCGTGTTCGGCGACGAGACGTGATCGTCCAATCGCTTCCGCCTCCTCGCCGCTCAGGTAGAGCTTCTCCGGAAGCGGGATGACCAGATATTGCCACGGCCGGTAGGTGTCCAGGCGGAAATTAGGCACCAGTTGGTAGGGGCCAACCTCGTCGTCCTGGCGAATGAACTGGATGCGCTCGTCGGGGGTTCCCGGGTCGGTGCGTTGATAGCCAACGAGCACAAAAGCGTGACCACCGCCGGCCACGGTGACGGGGATACCTCCATTGAGGTACCGACAGGCGATGCGCGGCAGTGACTCTCCTGAGGGGAGGGCGTCCAGGCTATAAACCAAGGGTGGAAGCCCTATGGTGGAAGCGGCGCCAGATAGTTGACCGATGGTGAGTCCGGGAGAGGGTACAGCGCGGCCGTAGCCGGAGCCGGTGGGGACCGCGTCGACGATGTCGCCAGGCAGTAGCCGAGATGCCCCCCACCGCAGGTGGTGCAGGTAACCAGTCACCCAGAGGGTGGCGTGGGCGCATCTGAGCAGCTGTGCGTCCTGAGCGAGAAACGGCGCGGCCGAAACTTTGAGTGGTTCACCGAGCAGGTTCACCCGGTCAGTTGCCTCACACGTGATGGCAGCGCGAATCGTGACTGGCGATCGCAGCATTACTCTTCCCACGGGTGCGGCAGGGACGGGGCGGAGCACGACGTAGCCCAGGTAGCCGCGATCGGTGGTGAAGCGGGCGATGTCCGTCGGACTGGCCAGGGCCGGTGGTGGAGGCTGCTCGAACAGGTGTAGACGGCAGGTGACCGACGGGTAGCGGCGGAACGTGGTGGTATAGAACCGCGCGTGCTCGCTGCGGTAGTCGGCGTCGAGGTAGCGATACTCGATGACGGCGGCCTGCGCGCCCAACGCGAATGCTTGGCCGAGGATCGTGCGGAGAACGTCGGGTCGGGCGCCGCCGAAGTGGTCGGCCAGCCATCGAAGCGCCGCCGGGTCGCGCAGGTCGACAACCTCGGCGGCCTCTTCGGTCAGTGACCAGGATTGCGGGTCGAACATAAGCGGTCAGCTAATCAGATAGTCCCTACCATGCACCGCAGCTTCGTCTCGCGACGCCGCGATCTCCCGCAGTTGCTGGCTGAGGCGCCGCTGTTCGACGGGATCCAGTCGGGGCGGTTCGGCCCGGTCGGGAAGGCCGCTGATCAGAGGCTGCAGAAACGACGGTCGGACCCCACTGCGTTCGTTAGCCACGCACGGTACAATAGCGCGGCTAGCATGCTTGATCTGTGCGGCGCCACCGCATTGGCAGTGCCCGGCCGTCGCCGAGGCCGAGGAGTCCATCGGCGCCGCAGGCGTAGCAGGCCGAATCTTGCGGAAGAGCGGCGGTTGACATCGCGCGGGCCTCGGCTCGGTACAGAACGCGGTCCCGACCCCCTGCGAGCATCCCGACGAGCAGTTGGCAGACCTCCAAAACGGCGAGCGATGCGACAACTCCGTTGAGGGCGATGACCGAGGGGGCCGGTTCGTGCACGCCGCGGAGGTAACCTCGCTCGGCCTCGAAGCGCCGCTGGTTTGCATCGAGGTACTCCTCCCGTACCAACGCCGGCGATAGTGTCCGTGCGCAGTGCAAACAACCACGGCCGGGTCGTAGAACGCGCACGCCGCCACCGGCACGGAACGACTCGGCGGCAGGATCCACTTCGACACCCAGGTCGACCACGGGCCGCAGGTATTGATGGACGATTTCGGTGAGCAGTGCACGGGAACCGTGTCCGTCGGTCGCACAGACAATCACGTCGGCATCCAGCAGGGTCTGCGGGTCGACGTCGAGAACCGACATATCAACCGCGCACACTCTGATGTCTGGGTGGATGCGCCGCGCTTGATCGGCGATCACGCTGACTTTCGTTCGGCCGACGTCGGCGGGGGTGGCGCTCAGCAGCCGCGAGAGATTGGACGGCTCGACGATGTCGGGATCGATGAGCGTCAGTGCGCCAACTCTCAGGTGGGCCAGTTGAGTTGCGACGTGCGAACCTGTGCCGCCGCAGCCGATGACGGCCACGTGGGCGTCGTGCAGTCGAGCTTGACCGGCGGTTCCCCACAGCAGAGCCTGCCGTGAGGTCGGCCCGTTCGGATCGCTAACGGTGAGGGCCGACTTGTCGGCGCCGATCATCTGTGAGCCAAGTCCGTAGCTGTGGACGGAGTGGCGAACGATGACCGGTCCGATGACCGTGACGTCCGTCAGCGGCGATGCCCCGTCCCGACGCCAGACCCGGCCGTCGAGGCCGTCGGGTCCGACCACGAGCGCAGCGCAGGGAAGGCCGTCAAGCCGATCACCGAACACCCTGCCACAGAGCTCGATCTCCGTGCGGAGGTCCAGCGGTGATGCCAGCACCCGACCAGGGAATGGGTGGGAGTGGCACAGCACGAGGCTGGCGTGCTCCGCCCGTGCGCGTTTGGCGTGGCGGGCCAGCGTCGCCGGCGCGATCGCCAGATGCAGTTGGCCAGCGTCCAGGTAGTCGGTGGCGTCGAGCTTCAACACCTCGCGGACGAGAAACCCGGTTGCGTCGCCATGGTCGTCAGTGCCGCACATCAACAGTGCGGCGTGCTCATGATCGTCGCCTAGAAGTTGCCCGCGCAGCTCATCCCAGTGATCCACGGTGATCCGGATTCGGCCGGGTCGCGGTTGGACGGGTTGCGGCAGCGCGACGCGGTTATCGGCAGTCATGGAGCCTGCTTTCGACGAAGCGTATGTAGGTGTTGAGGTCGTCGCGCTGCGGAGACCACGCGGTCAGGTGCCAGGAGAACCACAACAGCGGAGCACCGTCCAGCTGCTGGATGCCGGTGTTGGCCGGCATTGCTCCGGTGATCAGGCGCAGATCGGGCTCGGTGAAGAAGCAGTCGGGCTGAGCGGCCGGGTAGGCCAGGGGCAGCACGAAGCTGACCTGAACGGCGGGCTTGCTCCAGCCGCTCCCTAGCGTCGTGGGGTACCTGAGCATGTGGGTGCCGTCCTGAAGGTTGTGCACCGAGAGCCCGGACCGTTGCGCCACGACCTCCGCTACTTGGCGATCCAGGACGAGCGCAGTCATCGGGCACCCAGGTTGCCGACAGGAACGTCGTAGAAGCGCAGTCCGTTCTGCATCGGAACGGCGAAGTCGTCCATGATCTGCTCGTCGTCGTGGTCACCTGGCACCTCGAGGAACAGGTGATTCTCCGACGGGATGCCCGCAAGTTCCTTCAACTGGGCACCTGTGCGGAATCTTTCGTGGATCTCGAACCGGACGCCATTGATGTCGACACGGTAGGGCGGACGTTGCCGATCGGTGTGGTGGCCAGCGATGGAGGCCAGAGATGGCGCGGACATGTTTCCTCCTTCAAATTGCGTGAACGCTTTCACCTCGATACGGAGCGGCGTGACATCTGCACCGGATGCTCGGCCACGCTGGCGGGCACTGCCGTTCGCGCAGCCAGCCCCGCTTCGGACTCAATGCCGGATGAAGCGCTTGGGGTTGCCCCACCGGTCAGTCATTGACGCTGGTGAGAGCCGTTCCCCCGCGCCCTCCCATCGGAGCAGATGAGCCGTACGCGGCATGGCATCGACGCCTGTGACGGCGTGGGCGACCGAATAGACGCATTGCACGTACTTCTCGACGTACCGCTCGGCTTCGTGGCGCAGACCCCGATGTTTGACCCGATTCCGGTCGGTTCCGAGTTGGAGGCAAACCGACTCCCAGTGCTCCGGAACGCGGAGCGCCGTAACGAGATCGGGATACGACATGCCACCGTGAGCACCGTCTGCGAGCTCGAGCGCGAGGTTAGTGAGCAGGGAGTGCTGGGCCTCCAGGAAGTCCGGGGGCGAGAGTTCAGCGCGCACCCACGCGCCCCACGCCAAGGCGTACTCGGTCAGATGTCGGACGACCGCGTCGCGCTTATGCTCCGGGACCCGATCAGACACGGGCTGAAGTCGCAACGGCTCATCGGACCCGGAGTAGGTCACCCAGTGGGCCAGACGCAGCGGCAACTTCCGCTTTCGTGGATGCCGCTGGAGCAGCGCCACCGCCTGCATTTCGAGAATGAATTCCGTTGACGCCAGCCCAAGTTGATGTGGCCGGCCCGCGAAAACGAGGACAAAGAAGGTCCGTTTAGTGTCGCGCCGCGCCTCGCGGTAGGAAAAGTTCAGACTGAACCGCGCGCACGTGCGGCGCAGCACCCGAAAACAGTCTCGCGCGAGCGACTCGTCGCCTCGCGCGACATCGAAAGTGAGATCCCAGCCAGCCACCTCCTAAGCCTGGCAGACCCTTCCCCAGTCGTTCGCTACGCCCAGTCGTCTTGGCCACGTCGGATGGTGCCGCAGTTGCCGGACCAGGGCCGCCCAGCCCGTCCGGCCAGGCAGCATGACGTCGGGTGACGACCAGTCCCGACGTGACCGGTCGGACTAGCAGACTCTCGGCCGCTGTTCCGCGTCCGGGTAGACGGTCACCCACCGGCCACCCCTGTCCGGTGCGCAGCCGACAGGAAAGCCCGTAAGTCGGTAGGTCGGTGTCGTCTCCGACGACTACTACCGTGGGCGCAGGCGCACCCGCGGCGGTGGCGTGGCGGACGGAATGGCGGACGGCGGCGCTCGGGATCGGCGACCGATCGAGGTATGGAGCGCCGATAGTTCCACCGGGTCGGTACCGCCTGAAGGCGGTCAAGGTTGCACTGGCTTGGTCTTTTCGATCCGAGGATGTTCGGACTCGTGCCACAGGCGGCCACTGCGGAGTTGAACCAAGGATTCGAACTGAAATTGATCCTGGTCTTCGAAGTGAAGGCGGGCCCGAGTCGATGACGCGCCGATGAATTGATGGAAGGCTTTCGTCACCTCTTCCATTGTGGGCAGCTGTCTCTCGATGAAAGCCAGCCCTTCGAACGCCGGATACAGCTTCTGGTGGCCGACATCGACCACCGAACGGCAAATCTCGGAGATCGTCGTCAAGAATTTCTCGGCGGCCACGGCGGCGGCAAATGCCGTCGGGCTGGCCATCTCATTGACGTGCGTGAACGGCCCGCCCACGTGCCAGGTAGCCCATGTCGAGGAGGATATTGGTTCGACGTCATGAGCTTTACTCACGGCCGAGAGGTACTTGATCGCGATTTCTTGCGTGGGCCAATCGACGCCAGGACGTTGGGTCTCGGGCTCGACGCTGTCTCCAGGGTTGCCGGCTCCGTCGTCGCCGTCTTGCGCATCTGCTCGGTCGATCTGAGCGAGGATGTCGATCAGTCCCCTGGCATCGACACCGACGGCTGTCGCATAGCGAACCAGGGTCGTCATCCGAGGGTCGTGCCGATGGCCCTCCAGCTTCGCCACGGCCGCCTGGCTCGTGCCCATCCGGTCGGCCACGTCCTGTTGGCTCAGGTCCGCTTGCTTACGGCGGAAGGCCAGTTCGTCGATCAGGCCGGTCATCATTGCCAGGGTCTCGACCTCGCGGACGTCGGCGTCGGTCTCGAGCCCGTACTCGGCAGCGATGTCAACCGAATCTTCACGCATCGATTTCACCTCCGTGAGCGTCCAAGAACCGCTGCAACTTGGTTCTGCACCCGTCTAGCGCCTGCCGATGGCGTCGCTTCTCCACCTCGTCGTCGTCGTGGCATCGCCGCCACATCAGCAGCACCAGGAACCGCCGCCCAACCGGGGCCCAGTAGAACGTCACTGTGATGCCGTCCCCGATGTACGCCTGGTTCGCCCGGACCCCGGTCTCGGGGTCGGGAATGGAACTCTCCATGCCCCGCTTCCGCACGTACAGCAGGCGTGCTGCTACCCGGTTACGGCGGTCATGACCCTTTCTTGCATCGCCGCCCGCGGACCGATACGCCTCATCGAGGATCGTCCGTGCCGACAGACCGTCCACCTCATGCTCGCTCCACCTCCAAGCCAACGGTCCCCCCAAGTGGCTAGTATGTCAAGTTTGATATGAATCACTGATGACGGCAGGTTCATCGATCGAGTCGCGTCGGCCTCCACGGTCACGAGGAGTCGAATCCTAACGACGGTAGGCAGGGAGCACACATGGAGCAGGACGCCGCCGCAGGGTCGTCATTGCCGGATTGGGTTGCGATCGCCGTGGCCCTGGCCGCGCTCGTCGTGGCGGCGATCACCCTGTGGATCCAGCTCGTCGATCGCCGCCGGGCCGACGCCTCGATCGTCGACACGTACTTCGATGACACCAGGGGTGCAGTCGTCGTCAAGAACGCGGGTTCCCGGTCCGTCTACGACGTCCGGGTTGCGTTGAAGGTCAGCGGCGACGACGCGCCCTTGGACACACGAAGAGCCTTCCGTGTCGCACCGGGGGGTGAGGCCTTGTTCCGGCCAGTCACTCCGATTGCCGGTGCCGACACGATGGGCCCGAAGCTGTTGAACGTTCGCGCCGAATTTTTTGATTGGGCCCGCCGGCGGTGGCGCCGGACCAACGAGGGTCAACTCAGACGGGCACGATGGTGGAACCGCTTGCCCGCCAACCTCTGACCCGGGGATGTGGACCACGCCAGACGCGGCTGGTACCGCCACCTTCGTGGTCGACGGGCTGCGCGAGGGTCAGTACCAGTCCTGTCATCACTGAGCAGCCAGGATCGGTTCACATCGACGGCCGGCGGGCACGATCAGGTCAGAAGGGCGCAGCGACCCAGAAGCCAGACCTTCCGGGCGTGGCCGGTTCAACAACAGAGGCGGCCGGGCCGCCTCGCGGATGGTGAGCGGCAATGATCGCGTGGCTGCATGATCCATCCGCCGATTCGGAGCCGCGAGGGGAGATCGCCGACGGTCCGCTGAGCCGGGACTGTCGCAGCGGTGGACTTGGATGACGGACTTGACGATTATCCGAGGTAGCGCCCAGGGAGTGCTGCGTCGGATACGTCCGGTTGTCCCATCCACCGCATTCCTGGCCTGGTGCGCCGACCGCGACCTTGATCCGGCCACCCCGTCCGCCCGGCCACTACGGCGCGGACCTCGCCCGCCTACGCGAGGCCATCGCCTGGCCACCGGCGCGCAACCAGCCCTGCTGGTGCGGATCGGGCCGCAATTACAAGCAGTGCTGCGGCCGGGCGGACACCCGGTGACCCAGACCCGGTTCGACACCGGCGACGCGCAGGTCGATACGGCGTTGGCCGAACTCGCCGTCGCCGGCCCGGCCGTCGCCGACCGGGCCGCGGACGGGTTCACCGCGCTGACCTGGGGCAATGGCCTGCCGGCCGTCGGCCTCCGCGGACTGCAGAACTTCCTGTGGTACCAGCTGCCCTATAAGCACGGCGGGCCGCTGGACGAGCAACGGGCCACCGCGCAGGCCCTCGGTGTGCTGTTCGACCGCCTGGGATTGACCCGGTACGCCGACAGCTGTCGTGGATCGGCCACCGACCGGGTGCTGGCCGCGTACGCCGCCGACGACAACGCCGGCCTCACCAGCTACCGCAAGGCACTGACCAACGGCGGGGTCGAACCGCCCGACCTGCCCGACCTGCTGATCTGGGGCGGCCTGCTCGGCGTCGAGGAACACGCCGCCTTCTGGACGGTCGCCGACCACTCGAACGAGCCATCACCACCGGCGTCTACGCCCCCGGCGGCGCCGGCTGGCGCACCGCCGCCGCCCAGGTGACCGCCGACGTTCTCACCGTGCCCCGGCTCGATCTGCACGGCGACACTTACCTGAACCGCATCACACTGAACGGCGCGACCGGTGGGCACACTCCCGCGGCCCACCCGCGCCGGCCTCATCGAACAGGTGCTGCCGCTGCTCGTCGACGAACCGCCGGTGCCGGACGACGCCGAACAGCACCTCACCCAGATCCGCTGGTTCCTGGCCCAGTGCGACGGGACTGGCGCCCAGCTCACCGTCAACCACACGCTGTCCCGGGCGCTGCTCACCGAGGCCTGCCACCGCTTCAACTGGCTGATCCTGGGGCAAACCTGCATCAACTCTCTTCGTAGCTGCGCTGAATCAGGGGGAAGGCCTTCTCGAGTTGACTTCTGTCGCTAACCCGAAGCTCAAGATCGCCGGTGCCGAAGTGACCGATACTTCGCACGTCGCGGCTGAATCCCGGCTCCAGCGTCACGGTGGTGGGATCCACCTTGAGGTAGATCAGCAGATTCTGGCTCTGCGGGTGCACTTCGATGCAGGCGAAGTTCTTCAGCCGCCGGAACGCGAAGTACAGCTTCAGGGTCTTCTTCGTCACGTCGTCGCCGAGCGCCTCGATGTAGGCCTCAAGTTCTGCGTACAGATCAGCCAGATCGACCGGAGCCTGCGCCAGGTACTCCGACACGGTCTTGCCCGAACTGCTGCCCTGCGCTCCGGCTGGGCTCGGAGCATCGACGGATGTGCCCGCGGGGGTCCTTGCAGCGGCGATCAGTTCCAGCGCGATCAGTTCACCCTCGAACATCGAATAGCCCTCTCTGTCAACCTGGGGTGAGGCACCAGCTCCCTGAGAATCACTGACCCG
>CAYZBB010000125.1:0-17426 GCA_964476495.1 uncultured Actinomycetes bacterium
GGAGGCGACCATGTCGTCGATCAGCCGGTGCTCGTAGGTGATGCCGGCCTCCTTGTACTGCAGGATGAACTCGGCGTCGAACACCTCCTGGAACAGGTCCTTGAACCGGCCGTCGTAGGCCTTGAGGATGGTGTTCTTGGTGGACAGGTACACCGGGTACTTGCGGGCAAGTCCATAGTTGAACGACGCCCGGGCGAAGTCGCGGATCGAGTCGTCCAGGTTGTACATGGCCATGGCGACGCCCGCCGCTGGCGCCTGGAACACCACGTGCTCGATCGGCTCTGAGCCGTCGGACGGAGTAAAGGTGATGGTCAGGGTGCCCTCGCCGGGATACCGGAAGTCGGTGGCCCGGTACTGGTCTCCGTAGGCGTGCCGGCCGACGATGATCGGCTTGGTCCATCCGGGCACCAATCGCGGGATGTTCGAAATGATGATCGGCTCGCGGAAGATGACCCCGCCCAGGATGTTGCGGATGGTGCCGTTGGGTGAGCGCCACATCCGCTTCAGGCCGAACTCTTCGACGCGCGCCTCGTCGGGGGTGATCGTGGCGCACTTGACGCCGACGCCGTACTTGCGGATCGCGTTCGCGGCGTCAACGGTGATCTGGTCGTTGGTGTCGTCCCGGCTCTCGATGCCCAGGTCGTAGTACTCGAGGTTGACGTCCAGGTACGGCAGGATCAGCTTGTCCTTGATGAATTGCCAGATGATCCGGGTCATCTCGTCGCCGTCGAGTTCGACGACGGTGCCCGTGACCTTGATCTTCGCCATCTGTCGTGGTCTCCCTCTCGATACCTGTGCCGAGGCGTTCGGCGGACCCGGCGGCCGAGACTCGCCGCGGGCCCGACGATTGTGCGAGATCTACGCGCAGACCGTACCGTCAGGGCGGGAATGCGCGTCGACGCGGGTCGGCGGACAGCCGCGTCACGCGACGCAGGCATGCAGGGGGACACCATGGGGTCAGCCACCACCGGGGGTGAGCGCAGCTTCTCGGGTGATCGGAAGGCAGCCTGGGAGGGACTCCTGCAGGCCCAGGCCAGGCTGATGCAGCGGTTGGGCCGGGAGCTGGAGGACGCCGGCAAGGTCCCGCTGTCCACCTACGACGTGCTGGTGCAGCTGGCCGAGAACGGCGGCCGGCTGCGCCTGCGGGACCTGGTGGACCGGGTGGTGCTCTCCCAGCCCGGACTGTCCCGCAGAGTGGCCCGCTTGGAGGAGGATGGCCTGGTCGAGCGTGTTCCGGATCCGCGCGACGGGCGAGGCGTCCTGGTCCGGCTGACCCGGGCGGGGCGGGCCGCACTGCGCAGCGCCGCCATCGTGCACATCGCCGGCGTGGAACGAGCTTTCACCGATCGCATCTCCGACGAGGAGGCGGCCGTGCTGGCCCGGGTATTCGATCGGCTGCTGGACGGATCGGACGCATGACCGGTGGCCCGCCGCCCGGTCATGACGTCACTCCGATCGCGAGGACGAGCATCGCCGCGCCGACGGTGAAGTAGAACGCCAGGTCGAACCCCTTGCCGCGGACGGCCAGCACTCCGATCACCCGCTCGGACAGCACCGCGCGCAGCAGGCCCGCGAGCAGCATCGCGAACGCCAGGGCGACGGTTCCCCGCCGCCAGTGGGCGAGGGCGATGAGCACCAGCCCGGACGCCACGATGGCCAGCACGATGGCGATCGGCACGGCCCGCGCCAGCGTCCGGCCGAATGTCATCGTGCCCGGCGGCGGGCAGTGGACTCGGCGGCCGACACCAGGTTGGTGAGCAGCATGGCTCTGGTCATCGGACCCACTCCGCCCGGATTGGGTGTGAGGAACCCGGCGACCCCGGCGACGTCCGGCGCCACGTCCCCGACGATCCGACCGTCGACCCTGCTGACCCCGACGTCGAGCACGGCCGCTCCGGGCTTGATCATGTCCGCGGTGATCAGTGCGGGCCTGCCGGCCGCGGCGACAACGATGTCCGCCTGCCGGATCACGGCGGGCAGATCCCTGGTGCCGGTGTGGCAGAGCGTGACCGTGGCGTTCTCCGATCGGCGGGTGAGCAGCAGTCCGAGCGGCCGACCGACCGTGATGCCGCGCCCGACGACGGCGACCCGCGCTCCGTCGATCGGTACCGCGTACCTGCGCAGCAGCTCCACGATGCCCAACGGGGTGCACGGCAGCGGCGCCGGATGTCCGAGCACCAGCGCACCCAGGTTGTACGGATGCAACCCGTCGACGTCCTTGGTCGGGTCGACCCGGGACAGGACCGCGAACTCGTCGAGCCCGGTGGGTTGCTGAACCAGGAAAGCCGTGCACGCCGGATCGGCGTTGAGGTCCTCGATGACGGCCTCCACCTGCGCCTGGGTAGCCTCTCGCGGCAGCTCCCGCCGGATGCTGGCCACTCCGATGGCCGCGCAGTCCCGGTGCTTGGCCGCCACGTACCACCGGCTTGCCGGGTCGTCGCCGACCAGCACCGTGCCCAGGCCAGGCGTGATCCCGTTGGCCGCCAGCGTCCGAACCCTGTCGGCCAGTTCAACCTTGATCTCGGCAAGGGTGGCCAGGCCGTCCAGCTGCACCGCGGTCATCGAACGATCACGAGGGGCCATGATGCCATCCCGCTAGGATGCGCGGATCGGCGGCAATATCATCCGACACGCGACCCCGCGGCTGGGGAACCATGACCGGGCATGCACAGTTGTTCCGTGGATACAGCCGGCGCACAGGGCCGGTCGGACGGTTGGAGAGCTGCGTTGACAAGGACTGTCCCGGGCAGCACGGGCCCGCAGGGCCGCCGGTCCATCGCCCGGAACGCCGCGCCGCCGGGCGGCGGTCACCTGCTGTTCCTGCGGGAGTTCGTGCGAGCGCCCCTGCGAACCGCGTCGGTGGTTCCCAGTTCACGGTCGCTGGCCGAGCGGATGGTGCTTCCGCTGCACAACCGGAACTGGTCCCACCGGGCACCCGTCGTGTTCGAGCTCGGTCCGGGCACCGGAGCCGTCACTCGGGTCATCCAGGAGACCGCGCCGGCCGGCACCAGGCATCTCGGGATCGAGCTGAATCCGGCGATGGCGCAGCACCTGTCGGCCGCCTTCCCGGCGGTCGAGGTGATCGTCGGGACCGCGGCCGATCTGCCGCAGGCCCTGGTCGCCCGCGGGATCGACGGAGTCGACCTGATCATCAGCGGACTGCCCTGGCAGAGCTTCGCCGGCCCGGCCGGTCTCCGGCTCGTCGACACGATCGCCGGCTGCTTGGCCCCAGGCGGCTGCTACACGCAGTTCACCTATTCGTGGACACGGTGGGCGCCCCCGGCAAAGCGGCAGCACCGGGCGCTGAGCGCCACGTTCGACGAGGTCCAGGTGTCCAGAACCATCTGGCGCAACCTGCCGCCCGCGTTCGTCTACACCTCCACCAGGCCCACCCAATCGCCACGGTGACGTCCGCGGACACCTGCACCTCGAGGACGTGCCCACCCGCTTGGCCAACGACCCCGGCTACCGAACCGTCGCCTCCGGGGGATCGATCGAGAGCCCGTTGGCCACCGCATAGAGCACGGCCTGCTCGACGTCGATGAACGCGCCGGCCAGGACCGCGCCGACCCACAGCGAGGCGTCGACCCGGGCCCCGCGCAGGTCCGCACGGGTCAGATCCAGCCGCTCACCGCGGGCTCCGGTCAGGTCGGCCCCGCGCAGGTCACAACCGGACAGGTTCGCCCGCACCAGGTTCGCCTCCCGCATCCGCAGCCCCGAAAGGTCGACTCCCGTCAGGTTCGCCCCCGCCAGCGAGACGAGCGTCAGGTCGCAGTCCCGGAGCGTGATCGGCCGGGTGCGGCAATCGGTGAAGGTGGAGCCGGTCAGCCGGCAACCCTCGAACGAGGCACCGTGCAGGGACGCCCGCTCGAACGTGCACGAGACGAAAGCGGTTGATCGGTGCCTGCTGTCGTACAGCTCGGTGCCGACGAACCGGCAGTCGGTGAACGTCACCCGGCGGGTCCGCGCCTCCGCCAGCGCCGCCTCGGTGAAGTCACAGCCGGCGAACGAGATACCCTCCAAATCCTGTCCTCTCAGGTCGACGTCGGTGAAATCTTCTTCCACATAGGCTGTTTCGGATAGGTGCAGGACCATCAGTGGAAGAAGTGTCTCGTGCCGGTGAAATACATGCTCACCCCTGCGTTCTCAGCAGCGGCGACCACTTCGGGGTCCCTGACCGAGCCACCCGGCTGCACGATCGCGGTCACCCCTGCGTCGAGCAGGATCTGCGGCCCGTCGGCGAACGGGAAGAACGCGTCGGACGCGGCCACCGCGCCTCGGGCCCGCTCCCCCGCGCGCTCCACCGCGAGGCGGGCCGAATCGACCCGGTTCACCTGCCCCATGCCGATGCCCACGGACGCGCCACCGGCCGCCAGCAGGATCGCGTTGGACTTGACCGCGCGGCAGGCCCGCCAGGCGAACACCAGGTCGGCCAGCGTCGCCTCGTCGACCGCCGGCCCGGCGGCCAAGGTCCAGTTCGCCGGGTCATCGCCGGGCGCGTCGATCCGGTCCCGCATCTGCACCAGCAGGCCACCGGAGATCGCCCGGAACTCCGCCGGGTCGGGCTCGGAGCCCGGCGGCATGACCAACAGCCGGATGTTGCGCTTGCGGGTCAGCACGGCGAGCGCGTCGTCGGCGAAGCCCGGCGCGAGCACCACCTCGGTGAATACGTCTGCGATCTGCTCGGCCATCGACAAGGTGACCGGGCGGTTGGCGGCGATCACCCCACCGAAGGCGGAGACCGGGTCGCACGCGTGCGCCAGCCGGTGGGCCAGCGCGATCGTCTCGTCGCTGCCGCCCGTCACGGCGGCGATGCCGCACGGATTGGCATGCTTGACGACGGCCACCGCGGGGTCGGTGAAGTCGGTCGCGGCCCGCCATGCGGCGTCCACGTCGACGTAGTTGTTGTAGCTCATCTCCTTTCCGTGCACCTGCCCGGCGGAGGCCAGCCCAGGACGCCAATGGCGATACAGCGCGGCCGACTGGTGCGGGTTCTCGCCGTAACGCAGCGCCGACACCTTGTCCCAGGTGGCCCCGGCGAAGTCCGGCCAACCGTCCTGCCCGCTCACCGAGCCGCTCAGGTAGGACGCGACCGCGATGTCGTACGAGGCGGTGTGCGCGAACGCCGCCGCGGCCAGCGCTGCCCGTTGCTGCAAGGTGAACCCGCCCTCGGCAAGCGCGATCTCGATGGCGGGGTAGCGTGCCGGGTCGACCACGACGGCGACCGACGGGTGGTTCTTGGCCGACGCCCTGACCATCGCGGGCCCGCCGATGTCGATCTGCTCCACACACTCGTCGAACGGCGCCCCGGACGCCACCGCCTGCCGGAACGGATAGAGGTTGACCACCACGAGGTCGAACAGATCGATGCCCAGATCGCTGGCCTGCCGTACGTGCGCGGGCACCCGGGTGTCGGCCAGCAGGCCGCCGTGAATGGCCGGGTGCAGCGTCTTGACCCGCCCGTCGAGGCATTCCGGGAAGCCGGTCACCTGCTCGACCGGGGTAACCGGGACGCCTGCGTCGGCGATGGCGCGGGCGGATCCGCCGGTGGACACGATGGCCACGCCGGCGGCGTGCAACGCCGTCGCCAGCTCGACGAGCCCGGTCTTGTCCGACACCGAGAGCAGCGCCCGCCGGATGGGCCTTCGACCGGTCGCCGCCGGCTGCTCCTCGGACCCTTCCGAGTTCGCCGTCATCCCAGGACCACCTTCCGTCCGTCGACCGAGTAGGGCGCTGCGGTCAGCGCCGTCACCACATCCACCAACAACGACCGTTCGACGACCTTGATCCGCTCGTGCAGGCTCGACGCGTCGTCGTCATCGGCCACCGGCACCGCCCGTTGCGCCACGATCGGGCCGGCGTCCACCCCGGTATCGACCAGGAACACCGTGCAGCCGGTGAGTTTCACGCCGTGCGCGAGCGCGTCCGCCGGTGCGTGCATCCCCGGGAACGCCGGCAGCAACGACGGATGGGCGTTGATCACCCGGTTGTCGAAGGCGCGCAGGAATCCCGGCCCCAGCAGCTTCATGAACCCGGCCAGCACGACCAGATGCGGTGCGTACCTCGACACCGCCTCGGCGAGCGCCTGGTTCCAGCCGACGCGGTCGCGGTGGTCGGCGAGCCGGCAGGTGAACGTCGGCACACCCGCGCCGGTCGCCCGGTCAAGGGCCGTGCACGAGGCGAGGTCCGAACCCACCGCCGCCACCCGGAAGGGTCTGGGGTCCGGCGCATCCAACAGCGCCTGGAGCAGGGTCCCGGAGCCTGACGCCAGGACGACCACGTTCTTGATGGGGTTCACGACAGAAGGCACGGCAGGTTCGGGATCTTCCTTCGGCGGGGTCGGCCGGGCAGCTTGTGCGGGCCGGTCCAGGCTAGTCGGCCCTCTTCCGGCCGCCGCAGCCGGCCGCTCGATCACCAGGTTCGTCGTGCCGCGGCGAGGAGGCGGACTGCACCCCGGCAATCAGGCGGGACTCTGGTCCGGGCCGCCGGCCCGGACATCGGTCCCGTGCCCGGCGTCCGCCTCGACCGGAGCCGCCGCTCCGGTGACTGCTGCCTCGGTCGGTGCAGCGTCCTCGGTCGGTGCGGCGTCCTCGGTCGGTGCGGCGTCCTCGGTCACGTGGGCCTCATCCTGTTCCGCGGTCGCCTCGCTCCCGTCATCGACGTCATCGACCCCGTCCGTGCCGACCACGCCGACGGATGCGGTTGCCGGGCCGGCTGCACGCCGCGTTCGCCTGCGCCGGCGGGACGTCGCCGGTGGGGCGGTGATGTCCCGGATGCGCCAAGGCACGTTCCGCCAGCCCGTGATCAATGCCACCAGCGCGGCGACGATCCCTACCTCGACGGCGATCACCGGGCCGATCAGCAGCGCGGGGACACCCATGGCGGACCAACGTCCGTCACCGACACCGCCGCCCGCGGTCAGGGCCATGACCGCCACGGACGCCCCGGTGACCACCGCCGCCACCGACGTCGCGGCCACCCGGTCCGCCCGGGTAACCAGGTGCCCGACCGCGGGGCGGGCCACCAGCACACCCACGACCAGCGGGACGGCCAGGCAGGCCAGGCTGAGCAGGGACCGCCCATCGTGCTGTGGGGCTGCGGCCAGCAGCGGCACCCCGGGCAGGTCGACCGTTGCGGTGTTCAGCGGCGAGTAGGTTCCCGGACCGATCTCGAACCCGACCCCACCGAGGTACCCGATGGCGGCGACGACGGCGTTCGGCAGATAGGCGAGACCGAGCATGGTCAGGCCCAGCCCGTCGAGCCAGGACGGAGCCGCAGCCGCTGCGATGTCGACGGCGGTGCCGAAGCGCAGGATCAGCCCGCACGCAAGAACGAGGGCGCCGGCGCCGATGAGCGCGGCCGAGCCGACCAGTCCGCCTCGGACGCCGACCCGGGCCCAGCCCGGCAGCGAACCGGCGACCCACCGGGACCAGGCCGAGTCCCCGCGCAGCATCCCGGCGGCGGTGGCGGCAAGAGCAAGGGCAAATGCCGCCCACACCCACTCGGCCGGCACCGCGTCAGGCGAGGAGAAGCCGCGGGTCGTCGCCGCCACGACGAGCCCGTACACACCGGCCGTGGTGAGCACGGCCAGCGTCTCCTGGTAACGGCCGATCGGAAGGAACCGACCACGGCGCGCGGTGACGACCAACAACGTGACGGGCACCGCGGTCAGCATCAGCGGCGGAAGGCCGAGTTGGATGCCGCCGATGGACACCGGCATCAGGTTGGCAAGGGCGAACGCGGTGACCCCGCCCCGCAGGGCAACCGCGGCGTCCGGACCCGATGCGGGCGTGATGGCCCACACCATCAGCGCCAACCCGGCGGTCAGCAGCACACCGGAGATCGCGACGGCGGCGCCGCGGACCGCGGCCGCGGCCACCACCAAACCCGTGGCGACAGCGGGCGGATCGGCCGGTTCGGTGGTGCCGACCGGGGTGGTCGCCCGTTCGGGGGCCAGATCACGGAGCACGGGCACACTGTCACACGCCGGGTCGGCGGTGCGGGCCAGGCACGCCGGGCCGGACTGGGCCGGAAATCAGGGGCCGAACGGCGCTCCGTCCTGCTCGCACCGCGTGCCGTCCGCCGGCAGGGTGCGATCCAGGTAGTACGCGGCGATGTGGTCCTGTGCGCAGGTGCTCGGGTTGATCAGCTCGGTGTGCCCGAAGCCGTCCACCGTCAGCAGGTGTCCGTCCGCCAATTCGTCCGCCATCCGCTGGGAGCTCGTGTAGGGCGTCGCCGGGTCGAAGGTGTTGCCGACTACCAGCACCGGCACCGACGGGGTGTTCCAGGGACCGAGATAGGGATCGGCGGCCTTGGTCGTCCACCCCGGGCACATCGCACCGAACGGCCACGCGTTCAGGCCCGCCCGGTCGTAGGACACGCGGGCCTGCGCAGCGATCGCGTCGGTGGCCGTCGGATTCGGGCTTTCCCCGCAGATCACCGCCCGTTGCCGGCCTGCGCTGGTGACGTAAGTCTGCGGCTCGGCCGGCGCATCGGTCCCGGCAACTGATGGTCCGGACGATTCCGGGGCGGGCTGACCCGCCTCGGCGGTCACCCCGGACGGCGGCGCCTCGGACGCCTCCCACGCCTGCTGGAGGAACTGGGCCACCGCGACCCACCCAGGGAACCGGGCGAAGCCGGGAACGGGCTCGATGACGTAGATCTGGCTCTGCGCGACGGCCAGCAACGACCGGTCGTCAAGCGGCTCGCCGTCGACGACGATGCCGCCCTTCGCCCGGTCCACCAGGGCGCCGAACTTGTCCAGCGTGGCCTGTGGCGATCCGGCCGAGAACGCGCACGCCGACGCGTCGACCGCTCCGCACTGCCGCATGAACTCGTTCAGCGTGTCGGTGCCGCCCAGGTCGGAGCCGATCCGCAGGAACGTGGACAGGCTCAGGTCCTGGCCGTCGTTGCCGGCCCACGCCGCCGGCGCCACCGCCCCGTCCATCACCGCCGTCCTGACCTTGTCCGGGAACATGTTCAGGTACGTCGCGCCCAGGAAGGTGCCGTAGGAGGTGCCGTAGTAGTTCATCTCGTCCTCGCCGACGGCCTGCCGCAGCAGGTCGAGGTCGCGGGCGTTGTCGGCGGTGGACACATGGGCCAGCAGGTCGCCGTTGCGGTGCCCACACGCCTCGTTGAACCCGCGCTGGGTGTCGGTGAACCTCGCCAGCTCCTCGTCGGAAACGGGAAGCGAGATGCCCTGCAGACCCTCGGCGAGGAACTGGGCTTCCGCGGCAGCACTGTCGAAGCACTGCACGACCGGGGTGGTGGCGCCGCCCATGCCGCGCGGATCCCAGCTGACGATGTCGAAGCGCTCGTGGACCTGATCCGGGAAGCCCTGGTATGCGACGGGTAGGAACTCGGTGCCGGCGTCGCTCGGGCCGCCGGGGTTCCAGAACACCGTGCCCAGCTTGCCGGCCTGGTCCGTCGCCGGGTACTTGATGACGGCCAACTCGAACGAGCCGGCCGCGGGGTCCGGGTAGTCGATCGGGACCGTGGCGGTGGCGCACTGGAACGGTGCCGTGGAGGCGCCGCCCTCGGCGGCGGGCGGGCAGGCGCCCCACGCCAGGGCGGGCACGGCGACCCCGAAGTCACCGTCGGAGGCACCGGCCGACGCTGGGACCGCGGAATCGGCGGCCGGGCCCGTCGGGGCGGTGGCCGTCGCGGTGCCCGTGGTAGCCGTGTCGGTGGCGGACGTCTCGGTGGTCGACGCTGTGGGGGACGAGGTGCAGGCGGCCAAGGTCGCGATCATCGCGACCCCGGCCACGGCAAGGGTCAGGCGGCGCAGCATCGCCGGGTCCTTTCGTCGGTTTGCGTGGGCAGCGGTGTGGTCAAGGGGTTGCGCCGACGGGGCCGTGCAACAGGAACCCGGTGGTGGCCGCGAGCAGCGAGTCACCGGTCGGGTCGACGAGCTTGCGGCCGATCATCGCGGTGGTCGCCGGCGACGACTGGTAGCGCAGGTGCGGCCGTTCGTCACGGGCAATGCCGGCGATCACCGCGCCGACGTCCTCGGCGGCCTGGCCGCCGCCGAGCAGCCCGGCCATCGTGGCGTTGTACCGGCCGAGCAGCTCGGCATACGGGTCGGCCGCGTCGATCTCGCCCGTGCGGCCGCCGGCGTTGCGCAGGAACGCGGTCCGCACCGGTCCGGGCTCCAGGATGCTGACGAACACGCCGAAGGTGCCCAGCACCGGCGCCAGGCCCTCCATCAGCCCCTCGACCGCGAACTTGCTCGCGTTGTAGGCGTCGCTGAACGGCATCCCGATGACGCCGTTGGAGCTGGTCACGGTGATGATCCGGCCGGACCCGCGGGCCCTCATGCCGGGTACTACCGCCCGGGTCAGCCGAGCAACGCCCAGGAAGTTGAGCTCCATCGCGGTGCGCAGCTCGTCGTCGCCGAGCTGCTCCAGGGTGCCGCGGTGGCCGGCGCCGGCATTGTTGATCAGCAGATCGACGGCGCCGTGGTCGGCCAGCACCCCGCCGATACAGCCGGTCACGGACGAGGGGTCGGTGACGTCCAACGCCCGCACCTGGACGCCGCTGGCCGACCTGGCGAGGTCAGTCAGCGGCACCGCTCGCTCAGGGGCGCGGGCGGTGGCTACCACCCGCCATCCGTCGGCGGCCAGTGCGGACACGGCGGCCAGCCCGATGCCGCTGCTGGCGCCGGTGACCAACGCGATGCCACGGTCCATGACGATCTCCTGTCCGATCGAGACGGGTAGCGGTTTCGGAGGGGCGGTTCAGTCGAAGTCGGCGACGCTCAGGTACAGCGGGTGAGTGTCGGCCTGCGGACCGGTCGGTCCGGCGACGGCGATCGGCCCCGGCGTGCTGGGCAGGGTGGCGACGCCCTGCAGGGTCCAGGTGTCCACGACGAACGGGATGCTCGTGGCGGTCAGGAAGTCCGGTCCGTCGGTGACGACGAAGTGCAAATGGGCGGCGGTGGAGTTGCCGCTGCTGCCGAGCTTGCCGACGACGTCGCCGGCCTTGACCTGATCACCGGGCCGCACGCTGATCGAGCCGGGATCGACGTGCCCGTAGGTGACGAACCGGTCCGGTGCGATCTGCACGACGACGGTGTTGCCGATGTAGTCCTGGCCGGTCCTGACGTTGGCCGGCGGCTGGTTGGGCGTCTCGTTGGGCAGTCCGTCGCGGGTGTGCACCACGGTCCCGTCGGCGACGGCGAACAGGTCGGCGCCCAGGTACGGGTAGTCCTCATTGGCCGAGCCGTCGCCGGCGAAGTAGGTGCCGTTGTCCAGCCGCACCCAGTCCGCCGCGAACATCTCCGACTTGATCTCGTGGGTGCCGTCGATGGCGTACCGCAGCGACCGGTGCCCGTTGGGCACGCAGCAGCCTTGCAGGCTCAACCACCCGGATCCGCCGAGCGGCGCGGCGATCCGGACCGGTTCGATCCCGGACACCTCGAGCGCGAGCCCGGTGACCAGCCCGGTGGACTGGCCGTCGAGAATCGACAGGCCGCGGGTGTCGGCAGGCAGGCGCCATTCGATCGTGTGGTCGAGCGCGGCCGGGGTGGAGGCGCCGAACGGGAGCTGGACGTCGATCTCGACCGACACCTGCCCGGATGGCGGGATCTGGCCGGCCGGGTCGACGGGCCGCTGGCTGAAGTTGCCCTGGGTGAGGGCGGCCAGCTCGTCGCCGGCCAGGGTGAGCAGGGTCGCGCCGGTGGCCGCGTCCCGCACCTGGACCGAAATCAGCGTGATGGCCGCGGGGAACACGTTGGTGACCAACAGGTCGTAGTCGATATGGGTGTTCGCGTCGCTGCCGGGCAGCACCAGCGGGTCGCCGATGGACGCCAGCGCCAGCGGCGTGAGCGTCGACGGCGACACCGTGGTCTCGGCGGTCTCGGCGGTCCCGGTGACCGATCCGCTCGAGGTAGTCGGCCCGCCACCCGAGGTGCATCCGGCGATCAGCAACAGGGCGGCCAATCCCAGGCCGGTGACCGCGGCGCGTGTGGATCCCATGGGCTCTCCCGACGAGTGACCGGGCCGACCCGACCGGCCCGGCGCCCAGCCTCCCGAACGGGACTTACAGACGACTTACCGTCCGGTTCGCAGCCGGTCGGCCCGGGATCGGGCGGCCGACGCCCACGGCCGCGACCCGCAGCGGTCGGCAAGCTCCTCGGCCGCGGCGAAGTGCGCCGCCGCCACCCGCGGTCGGCGCAGCACTACGGCCAGGTCGCCGAGCACGGTGTCGACCGGGCCCAATGCGTAGGCGCCGGTCACCGCACCGCCGATCTGGCCGTGGAAGGCCGCCAGCTCGTCGTAGACCCGCTCGGCCTCGACCCGGGCCCGGGCGGCTGCCGCCCCGTCGCCGACGGCCAGGCTCGCGACGGCGATGCCCCGGATCGTCAGCAGCAGCGAGCGGAAGAAGTCGTGTGCCACCGGCCGGTTCCGGGCCCGGGCGGCCGCCGCCTCGTCCGGGTGACCGGCGGCAGCCAGCACGATCGCGTAGATGTCGATGCCCTGCTCGGGGATCGGGTCGAAGGACCGGACGACGGGCTCCAGGTCGGCCGGTCGGCCGGCGGTGAGTGCGACGCTGAAGAACGCGATCGCGGCGATCGAGTCGACGTCCAGGCCACCGTTGCGGCGCAGCACGGTCACGGCCGCGCCGTAGTGCCGCTGCGCGGCCGGCAGGTCTCCCCGCAGGTGGGCCAGCAGCCCGCGGTGCATGGCGACCACCCCCTCCGCCTGGCGCCATCGGTAGATCCGGACCAGCGCGGCGAGCTGCTCGAGGTGCTCGGCGAGTATGGCCACCTCACCGTGAGTGGCCGCCCACTGCGCGGTGTAGACGTGGCCCATCAGCGCGAACACGGCAAGCCCGGGGAGCCGGCCGATCTCCTGCAGTTCGCGAGCCAGCGGCAGCCGGCCCACCAGGTCGCTGTTGTGCAGCAGCACCGCCGCCCTGGCATGGATCGCCAGGCCGATCAGCAGCGGGTCCCCGATGCCGCGGGCCAGTACCTCGGCCTGGGTGGCCGCGTCGTGGGCCTGCTTCTGCCCGGGTCCGGCGATCTCCAGCACCAGCGCGCACAACAGCCGGCAGTGGGTCGCTGCGCTCAGGTCGGGCAGTGCCAGCGCGCGCTCCAGCAAAGCCACCACCTCGCGGTCGACATCGCCATAGGCGCGGATCGTCCACGGTGTCGGAAGGTCCCACGAGGTCAGCGCGCTAACCAGCAGCGCGTCGTCCCGGGACCGTTCGGCGGCCCTGATCGCCTCGGTGCGGGTGGCCGTGGCGTCCACCCCCGCACCCGCGGCGAGCTGGGCCCGACTGAGCCGGCCGAGCAGCTCGATCCGCTCGGGCGCGACGGCGTCCGCGCCGTCCCGGGCGGCGAGCCGGTCCAACGCCCGCAGTGCCTGCTCGTAGTCGACGATCGCGGTCTCCGGCGCATACCGCGACATTGCCTGCTCGGCGGCGGCAACGGCGGCGGTCACCGCCGCCCGCGCCCCGGCGGCCGTACCGGAGCGGTAGCGGTGGTCGGCGATCGCGGCGACGTCATGCGGTCGCAACTCGGCGACGGCGTCCGCCACCCGGGAGTGCCAGCGGGACCGGCGGAGCACGGACGCGTCCTCGTACAGGGTGTCCCGGGCCAGCACGTGCGCGAAGCGGACCGCGCCCGGCGCCGGTTCCACCAGCAGACCGGCCAGCACGCCCGCCTCCAGCGCATCGACAACCGCTTCCTCACCGGCGATCTCGGGCAGTCCGCGGTCACCCGGGGTACCGGCCGCAGCCCGGATGAGCACCTCGACGTCGACGTCGCGGCCGACCACGGCGGCCAGCCGTAGCACCTCGACGGCCGCAGATCCAAGCCGGCGCAGGCGCTGCCGCAGCACGTCTCGCACCCCGTCGGGAACGGCGGACAGGGCGACTGCCCGACCCCCGCCGCGCAGCAGCCGGGCCGTCTCGGTCAGGAAGAAGGCGTTACCCCCGGTTCGCTCCAGCAGAGCGGTGACGGTCGCCGGTTCCGGTTCGGCCCCGGCGACCGCGGCGAGCAGCCGCATCGCCTGGTCGGCGTCCAGCCCGTCGACGCCGACCCGGGCCGACGTGTGCGGGGCCAGCGCGGCCAGCGCGTCGGTGAGATCCTCCCCCTCCTCTCCCGGCCGGTACGCGCCGACCACCAGCAGGGGGATGCGTCCGGCCTCGTCCAGCGCGCCGGTGAGCAGGGCAAGCGTCTCGGAGTCCGCGCGGTGCAGGTCGTCGACGACGACCGCGACCGGGCCGCGCCGGGTCGCCGCGCCGAGTAGGTCGCGGACCGCGCGCAGCAACATGAGCCGACCGAAGGATGGGTCTGCCGGTACCGGAGAAGGCGTGTCCAGCAGCAGCGGAGCGAGCGGGTCGCCGGGGTCGACGTCCGGGCGACCGGTCTTTGGGGCGAGTGCCCGAACGATCTCGGTCCAGGCCCGAGCGGGGCTGCCGCCGGGCGATTCGGGACAGCGGCCGGTCACCACCGACCATCCCCGGTCGGTCAGGTCGCGGCCCCATTCCTGCAGCAGGGTCGACTTGCCGGCGCCGGGGTCGCCGGTGAGCAGGCATACCGAGGGTGTCGCCGTCCTGCGTACGTCCGCGGCGGCGCGCTCCAGGGCCCGACGCTGGACGGGGCGGTCGACGAAGGAGCGGTCGACGAAGGAGCGGTCGATCGCCGGCCCGCCCGCTGTTTCGACGGCCCGTCCCGCCCGGTTGCGCTGATCGGCGGGCGGGCGGCCCCACGTCGCCAGGTCCGCGGCCCGCGCCGGATCGAGGCGCTGGCCGAGGATGTCGGCCTCCAGCCGTGTCAGCGTCGGGCTCGGGTCGACGCCGAGTTCGTCGATCAGCCAGGACCGGGCCCGCCGTAGCGCTGCCAGGGCCTCGCCCTGCCGGCCTGCCGCGTAAAGGGCCAAGGCACGCAGCCGCCAGGGCTCCTCCCGCAGCGGATGCTCCCGCGTCAGAGGCTCAGCGGCCAGCACCGCGTCGGCGGGCGTGCCGGCGGCCAGGACGGCCGCGCAACGTCGCTCCTGCGCGACGACGCGCATCTCTTCCAGCCGGCCCGCCTCGCCCAGGGCCCAGGGCTCGTCGGCGAACTCGGCGTAGGCGCGGCCGCGCCACAGCGCCAGCGCCGCGTCCAGGTCGGCGCGTGCGTCGCCCGGATCGGACCGGCCGGCGGCGCGGGACGACCAGCGCCTCGAAGCGGTCGGCGTCGAGCGTTTCCAAGGGAATCCGTACGACGTACCCCGGTGGTTCGCTGCGCAAGATCGACGACGGGGTCCGCGGCACACGCCCGGGCTCCAGGGCCCGGCGCAGGTGGGACACGTAGGCCTGCAGCGCGCCGAGTGCGCCAGGCGGAGGCCGACCCCGCCACAGGCCGTCGACCAACCGGTCGGTGGCCACCACCTGCCCACGGGCGGCGAGCAGCATGGCCAGCAATGCCCGTCGGCGAGGCCCGCCCAGGTCGACCGCCTGGGCACCGGGCCGTGCCTCGGTCGGGCCGACACCCGTTCCCCCGACGCGCCCCTCATCCGGCCCGCCGTCGTCGAGCACGGCCTGCAGCGGGCCGAGCACCCCCAGCCGCACGCCCAACGGGTCAGCCGTCGCCGGAACGGGGGGGAATCCGGTAAACCTCGGTCGGCGCGTTGTCCGCCGCCTCTCCGGTCGACTCGGCTTGCCACGCGGGCGGTGTCGGATCCGCGGCGGGAACCGTCGGGGGGGCGGCGGCTGCTGGCGAGCCCGGGGGTGCGGTCGTCGATGGCTCGGTCCCCGGCACGGGGGTGACCGGTTCCTTCACGTCCGGGCCTGGTGGCGCCCACCCACCGGTGTCGGCGGCGTGCCGCGAACGGGTCGGCGTCGCCGACACGTCCGCCTTGAGCAGCAAGTGCGGATCGGCGCGCGGCAGCTCACGTTCGGCGGGGCCCTGTCCACCATGCCCGGCCCCACGTTCACCGGCCGGGGACGGTGCTGCGGCGTCGACGATGCGCAGCGGGCCGGTCGGCCGGTCGTCATCGGCGGACTGGGCCCACCGAGGGTCGGCCGGCGCCGGAGCGGCGACCGTGCCGCGCGGGGGCGTGAGCGGCCCCCGAGCCGGCGAGGGCACATCCGTCGGGCCGGATGGCGGTCCTGACGGCGGTGGCGTCGACCAGGGGGTGGACCACACCGGACCCTGCTCCGTCCAGGCGGTCGCGGTGGGCGAACCGGATCCGAACCGCGCGTCGTACACCGGTGCAGGCCCGGCCGGGTCCGGGGTCATCGTCGTCGACGTCCTCGCACGGGGTCGCAGGTCCGCGCCGACCACATAGGCGCCGATCGCCACCACCGCCTGGACCAGACCGAAGATCGCCAGCAGCGCTGCACCCAGGCCCTTGCTCACCTGGGCGGAGGTCAGCAGTTCCACTGGGCCGGCGGTGCCCAGTGAGATCACCGCGCCGACCGCGCCGCCGACCGACAGCGCGGCCACGGCGAGCCGCGACTGCTCGCTGCCGGGCAGGAACGTGGCCAGCGCGAATAGGCCGGCAATGACCAGCAGGATCGGCACATAGGCCGGGCCGACCGCGTAGACAGACAGGGAGGCGTCGATGCGGTCGGAGGTGAGCTGCGGCAGGAAACCGAAGACGAAGTTGAGCGCGCCGAGCACCGCGATGGCGATGCCGAAGAGCTTGGCCGGGTCGAGCCCGCCTCGCGCCGGAGCACCGGACTCGACGGCGGGCATCACGGGAAAGGCCCCGGGTGTCGCCGGGGCGAACACGTGGCCGACCGGGTGGCCGGCGGCCGGGTGCGCGAATGAAGCCGCGTCGGTAGGCCCGATCGCGGGCCGCCCGTGGCCGGCGACCGCGGCCGACCACCCTGGGCCGGACCGGTTCGGCCCCGCCCCCCAGGTCGCCGATGGGCCGGTCGGCGGCCACGTCCCGGGTGGTTCGCCGCGCTGCTCGTCAGGGCCGGGCATATCGCCTCGCTCCTCGCTCGCCCGGAGCACCAGGCGCGATCGATGGCAGGTACTTCGCTCGAACCTACCCACGCCGGTCGGGCCTACCGTGGTCCGCACCGCAATCCGCGGCGACGCCGGACCTGTGGCCCACGGGGGCGCGGCGCCCGCGCGCGGTCAAATGGGGTGCTGGACGTCGTGCAGGCCGATCCGGCCCGGCCGTGGACGACCGCGCAGATGGCCGAGGTGGCCGGGATGAGCGTGCGGCGCCTGCAGGAGGATATCCCCGAGCATGTCGGCGTCACTCCAGGGGAGTACCTGCGCGACCTGCGGTTGGACCGGTCGCGGCTGGTCGCGCCGATCTTGCGGGACGCGGCCCGGCGGGCGGTCAGAATGCACTGACCTGCCCCGGGCGGGCCGCGTCCGCGGCGTCAGCCGACGATCTCGCGCAGGAGTCGGGCGGTTTCGGAGGGGGTCTTGCCGACCTTGACGCCGACCGCTTCCAGGGCCTGTTTCTTGGCCTGGGCGG
>CAYZBB010000126.1:0-17285 GCA_964476495.1 uncultured Actinomycetes bacterium
GCACGGATGACGGTTGGTACTGGGCTAACAACATCCTAGTACATAACTGCCAGTGTGGGGTCGCCCCGGTGTTCAAGGAGAACGATCGGGCTATCCGTGATTTCAACGCCCGCACGCTCGCCAACATGAAGAAAGCGAACGAAGGTCAACCCGGCAACTACTGGTCATCCAAGAAGTTCCGGGTGGACGGTCAGACCGGCGAGGTGACGATGCCCGACGTCGCGGTGCGTGAGCACGGCGAGCTGGGTGCGGTGCTCACCGACGCATCACAGAACTTCACGGGCCCGGCGGATATCGCCGCCTGAGAAGCACCGGGCCGCCCGCGACGGGTGGCCCTCGACATGAAAGGGGCGCGATGCCCTCCCCCAGCAGTGAACTCGACGCGGCCATGGCCGAGTTCGAGCAGGCCCGTGACGCCCTGAGCGCCGCACAGGAGAAGGTCACGGCCGCGAAGACACCGGCGAACACGAAGGCGCTTGCCGAGGCGCAGGCGGCGTACCAGGCGGCAGGGCAGGCTGTCCGTCGGGCGAAGGACCCGGATCGGGCGCTCGATATCTTGGAGTTCAACCGTCACCTCGCCGAGAAAGCGAAGCTGAAGGCCCGCAAGGCGAAGGCGTCGACCGGTGCCTGACGACCCGACCCCGGACCCGACCCCGGACGACCCGCCGGCCGATCCGGCCCCGACCCCGCCGGCCGACGACCTCGGCGACAGCGGGAAACGGGCGCTCGAGGCTGAGCGGAAAGCGGCGCGTGCCGCTGAACGCAAAGCGAAAGAGCTTGAGAGGCGATTGGCCGAACTGGAGGCCGCGAATCAGACGGAGTCGGAGAAGGCGATCGCTGCCGCGAGGGCGGAAGGTCGCACCGAGGCTCTGTCGACAGCGAATGCCCGGATCGTGGCCGCCGAGATCAAGTCGGCGGCGTCCGGTGTGCTCGCGAACCCCGACCTAGCCGTCCGGCTCATCGACGCGTCCGAGTTCGAGGTGGACGAGGACGGCAATCCCGACACCAAAGCCATCAAGGCTGAGGTGCAACGGCTCGTCAAAGACGAGCCGTATCTGGCCGCCGGCGCGAAGCCGGCACCCCTTCCCGGTGGGGGCGCGACGCCTTCTCAGGGCTCAACGATGGACGACGCCCTCCGCGCCGCGGTTCGTGGTGGCGGCGGGCGTCTCTGACCCCCGAAAGGAATCGTCCCCATGACGACTTACAGCGATGTGATTTCCCGAGACGCCAGCGACGACCCGCTGGTGCCGCAGCCCACCTCGGCCGAGGTGATCCAGGTCGCCACCCGTGCGTCCGGTGTGATGTCGAAGGCCCGGCAGTGGAACATGGGCACGAAGACGGACCGCATCCCGGTCCTCTCGGCGCTCCCCACCGCCTACTTCGTCACGACCGGTTCCGACACCGGCATGAAGCAGACCACGTCGGCCGACTGGGAGAACCTGGACCTGGTGGCCGAAGAGCTGGCCGTCATCGTCCCGATCCCCGAGGCCTACCTGGCTGACAGCCAGGTCCCGGTCTGGGAGCAGGTGATGCCCCTCATCGGCCAGGCGTTCGGCAAGGCGTTCGACAACGCCGTGCTGTGGGGCACCAACAAGCCGTCCACGTGGTCGGCCGCGCTGTCGACGAGCATCGAGGCGTCGAACAACGACTTCACCGAGGGTGTCTCCGGCGACGATTTCGCCGCCGATCTCACCTACGTCGGTCAGGCGATCGCGAAGGACGGGTTCGACGTGAACGGGTTCCTCGCGGCTCCCGGGATCGGGTGGCGTCTCGCCGGTCTGCGTTCGACCACGTCGGAGCTGATCTACCAGCCGTCGGCCGGCGCGGTGTCGGAGTCCCCGACCCTGTACGGCTACCCGCTCACCGAGCAGAAGAACGGTGCGTGGGATGCGGACTACACGGTGATCGCCGGCGACTGGTCGAAGGCGATTGTGGGCGTGAGGCAGGACCTGACCTACAAGGTGTTCACCGAGGGTGTGATCTCGGATGACTCGGGGAACGTGGTCCTCAACCTCATGCAGCAGGACTCGGTCGCGCTCCGTGCGGTGATGCGTGTGGCGTGGGCGGTGGCCGACCCGGTGACCCCGACGTCCGGCCAGTCGGACGCGAACACGTTCGCCTTTGGGGCGCTCGTGTCCCAGCCGACCTGATCGGCTGACGTTCTCCCTTGGCCCGAGGGAGTGGTGGCGGCGGGGCTCCGGTCCCGCCGCCACCTTCGGGCCACCAACCTTGGGCCAAAGGAGCATGGATGAATCTCGCCTACGTCGGCAACTTCGAGCCGGCGCACTCAACCGAGAACGAGGTCCGCAAGGCGCTTGACCACCTCGGCCATGACGTGTGGCTGTGCCAGGAAGGCCAACCCGACCGGTGGCGTGAGCTAACCAACCGGGTCCACGAGTTCGACGTGGTGCTGTGGACCCGCACCGCCGACCTCGCCAAGCGCATCCCGCACGACGAGCAACGTCGGATGCTGCTGCAAGCCCGCCGGGCCGATGTCCCGACCGTTGCGTTCCACCTCGACCGCTGGTGGGGGCTGCGGGAGCACGGCCGCGAGGACTCCGTGTGGTCTGAGCCGTTCTTCCGGTGCGAGACGTTCTGGAACACCGATGGCGCGCATGACGCCGAGTGGGCCGCTGCGGGCGTGAATGCCCGGTGGACGCCTGCGGGGGTGTCTGAGTTCGAGTGCGTCCTTGGCACCCCCCGGGATGAGCTGCGGTCGGACGTGTGCTTCATCGGGTCATGGCGGCACTACCACGGCGAGTGGCAGCACCGAACCCAACTGGCGCAGCACCTCCAGAACCGTGGCGCAGCCATGTGGCCCCAGCCGGGCCAGCACGCTTTCCGGGGCGAGGCGCTGCGGGACCTCGTGGCGTCGTCGGGGATCATCGTCGGCGACTCCTGCCTGGCAGCACGCGCCGACGGCGGGCCGATGCACTCGTACTCAAGTGATCGGCTGCCGGAACTGATCGGGCGAGGCGGGTTCCTGCTGCACCCCCACGTCGTCGGCATCACCGACGGGACGGTGTTCACCAACGGCGAACACCTCGTGACCTGGCGACTCGGCGACTTCGACGACCTTGACCGCAAGATCGACTACTACCTCGACCATCCCGAGGAGCGGGCGCGCATCGCCGAAGCTGGCGCTAGGCACGTTCGGGAGACGTTGACCTACACGGTGCTGTTGCGCCGCATCTTGGCCGAGACGGTGACGCCGTGACCCCGCTCAGCCACACGTACTGGCACCCGACCGACATGCATGGCTACACGATGCGGCTGCCGTCGCACCGGGCGATCCAGTGGCTGCACAACCCAGACCACGAGCGCCAGCGCATTGCTGCGATGCGCCAAGTCATTCAACCAGGCGACGTTGTCCTCGATTGCGGCGCCGAGCAAGGCGACATCAGCGCCCTGATCGCCTCGTGGGTGCCGGACGGTGGCGTGGTGCTCGTGGAGCCGAACCCGAAGGTGTGGCCGTGCATCCGTGCCACGTTCGAGGAGAACGGGCTGCAGCCGCCGCGGGCGTCGTTCCTCGGGTTCTGCGCAGCGGAGTCCGATGAGGTGTACGGCACATACCAGTGGCCCGTCGAGTGCGACGGCATCATTGACCCGGCCGCCGGGTTCGCCCACCTCGCCGAGCAGGACGACATCGCCCGGGTGTCGATGGACGATCTGATCCGGCTCACCGAGGCGTGCCCCGACGTCATCACCATCGACGTGGAAGGCGCAGAGCTGGAAGTGCTCAAGGGTGCGGTGTTCACGCTCAAGCACACCCGCCCGACCGTGTTCGTCAGCGTCCACGAACGGTTCATGGCGCACCACTTCGGGCAACGTCCCGCCGACCTCTATGCGCTGTTCGACCGGTACGACTACCGGCTGTTCCACCTCGGCTCCGACCACGAGCAGCACATCATGGCGGTGCCGAAGTGACCCACGTCCAGTGGCTCGGCGCCGTCCCGTTGTGCGACGACCAAGTCCAGGTCCTCGACTGGATCGCCCCCGCCGACCGCTACACGCACACCAACGACCCGCCCCCGCCCGGTGAGGGCGCCGTCATCATCTGCCCGGCGCGCTACCACACCCCGGCCGAGGTCAACGAACTGATCGCCCCGCTCCCGTGGGCCGTCGTCATCCTCACATCCGACGAGGAATCCACCTTCGACGCCAACGCCCTCGCCCACCCCAACCTCGCCCTGTGGGTCATGACCCCCCGCCCTGACCGCACCTACCCGGCCGGGACCCGATACCTCGGCGAAGGGTTCAACCCGGCCACCCGCCCCACCATCAAAGCGATCGGCGACCAGCCCCGCAACACCGACATCTACCTGTCCGGCCAAGACACCCACGAACGCCGCCACGACCTGTTCCGGGCGCTCGGCAACTGCCGGCGGCCATGGACCCTCGACGTCACCGCCACCGAAGGCTTCATGCAAGGCCACCCGCGAGACGAGTACCTGGCCCGCATGACCGCCGCCAAGGTCGCCCCGTGCCCGTCCGGGCCCGCCACCCCCGACAGCTTCCGGCTGTACGAAGCGCTCGAGGCCGGCTGTGTCCCCCTCGCCGACGAGACCGCCCCCGGCAGCTACCCGAACCGGGGCTACTGGGACATGGTCGCCCCCGGCCGTCCGTTCGAGCTCGTCCCGAACTGGTCGGAGTACGAGAAGTATGTGGTCACCGCGCTCGACGGGTGGCCGCGTCGCGCGGCCCGCTGCCAGGCGTGGTGGGTGCGTCACAAGTGGCAGCAGGCCCGCTGGTTGGCCGACGACGTCGCCGGCCTGTCGGGGCTGCCTGCGCCGGTGCGTGACGTGGACGACCTCGTGACGGTGGTGATGGTCACCTCGGCCATCCCGTCGCACCCTTCGACGGGGGTGATCGCTGAGACGGTCGCTTCGGTGCGGGAGCGGTTGCCGCGAGCGGAGATCCTGGTCGGCTGTGACGGGGTGCCCGATCATCTCGCGCACCGCACCGCCGACTACGACGAGTACCTGCGCCGTCTGGCGTGGGCGTGCTGCCACGAGTGGGACGGAGTGGTCCCGTTCCTGTTCGACGCCCACACCCATCAGGTGGGGATGACCCGCCGGCTGCTGGCCGAGGTCCGGACGCCGCTCGTGCTGTTCGTGGAGCACGACACGCCGTTGACGGGCGAGGTGGACTGGCCGGGGTGCGCCCGTGCGGTCCTGTCGGGTGCGACGAACCTGATCCGTTTCCACCACGAGGCGTCCGTGTTGGAGCCTCACCGGCATCTGATGGTCGACGACGTGCCCCGGGTGGTGGAGGGGGTCCCGTTGTTGCGGACGGTGCAGTGGTCGCAACGCCCGCACCTTGCCGCCACGGGGGTTTACCGGACGTGGATGGAGGGCCGGTGGTGGCGTGACTCGGACGGCATGATCGAAGATCGGATGTTCGGTGTCGTCGAGAACGATTGGCTGCAGCACCGTGACCCGGGACGCTTCCGGTTGACGATGTACGCCCCGGACGGGGATATCAAGCGGTCGACGCATCTGGACGGGCGGGGGTCGGACCCGAAGGTGACCGACTTGTGAAAGTCGGCGTCGTGTCGCCGTTGACGGACCGGGGCCTTGGCATCCAATCGTGGGAGGCCGCCCGCAACCTCGACGCCGCCGTGCTCTTCGTCGAAACGAAGGACCCGAGCGCACCGTCGCACCGCGAACGGTGCCCGAACGCCACGAAGGTCCGGTGGGCGCAAGGCCTCGACCCGAAGGTCACGATGGCATGGCTACGCACCGTGGATGCCGTCTACGCCGCGGAGACGTTCTACGACCCGAGGCTGCCTAAGTGGGCTGCGGCGGCCGGTGTCGTGACGGTGCTGCACGCAAACCCCGAGTTCTGGACCGGTGCTGATCGCCCATCCCGGTTGTGGTCCGCGACCCCGTGGCGGATCGACGCCATGCCACCCGATACCGAGGTGGTCCCTTTCCCGGTCGCTGCGGACCGGTTCACCCCGGTCGAACCGCACGACGGGCCCGCCCGGTTCCTCCACGTAGCCGGGAAGCGTGCCCTCGCTGACCGCAACGGCACCGACACGCTCGTGGAGGCTGTCCCGCTGCTCACCGAGCCGTGCGAGATCCGCATGGTGGTCCAGCACGGCGAAACCCCCAGCTTCCGAGACGTGCCCGCCCATGTGAGAATCGTGGCGCTTCCCCCGCCGGCCGATTACTGGCGGTTGTACGACGCCGCCGACGTCCTCGTGATGCCCCGCCGTTACGGCGGGCTGTGTCTGCCTGTGCAGGAGGCGTGCGCCGCCGGACTCGCCGTGATCATGTCGGACCTGCCGCCGAATGATGTGTGGCCCGGGCCTCGTGTCCCCGCCGATTTCCGTCGCAAGGTCACGATGCCGTGCGGTCGGGTGCCGGTCTACGAGGTGGCCCCGCCGGCGCTAGCCCGGGCGATGGACGCGATGGCGGACCCTTCGGTGCGTGCGTGCCACCAGGCTGAGTCTCGTGTGTGGGCTGCGGCGCATTCGTGGGATGCGATGGGGGCGAGGTGGCTGGACATGATGGCGGCGGCGTGAACGTCTCTCTGATCGTCCCGCTGGGCGAAGGTCACAACGTCGTGCGTGAGGCCCATTGGGAGTGGCTGCGGGCACGGTGGGAGGCGCTACGCCCCGGGTGGGAAATCATCGAAGGCCGCTGCCGTGCGGACCGGTGGTGCAAGGCTGACGCGGTCGCGGACGCGGCCCGGTGGGCGACCGGCGACGTGTGGGTGATCTGTGACGCCGACCTGTGGGTGGAATCGTGGCCGACGCTGAAAGAAGCGGCACTCCTCGCGGCGATGCACCCGTGGGTCGTGCCGTGCGGCAACGTCTACCGGCTGTCCGGCCCGGCGACAGCGGACATCGTGGCGCTCGACCCTGACCGCCCGGTCGAGTGGCCGGTGGCCCGTTCGGCGCTTGACCACGGACGCAACGCCAACCCGTACCGGCTCTTCCCCGGTGGCGGGATCTTGGCGCTCACCCCTGAGGTCTACGACCGTGCGGGCGGTTTCGATCCGCGTTTCGTCGGGTGGGGTGGTGAGGACACGTCGTTGGGTGCGGCGCTCGACACCCTGGTCGGCCCGCATGTCCGTCTTGATGCGTCCGTGTGGCACCTGCGTCACCCGAAATCCAAGCAAGCCGACAAGGTCGGGCGCCCGTCAGGGGTGAACGAACGCTTGAACCGCCGCTACCTCGCCGCCAACGGCGACCCGGTGGCCATGCGACAATTGATCGACGACCGGGAGGTCTGACAATGGCAAACCGACGCGGGACGCTGACAGCCAACACGGTTGCGGTGGTCACCATCGAGGGCGACTACGACGAGGTCGAGGTCACCAACACGACCGGGTCCGCGGCGATCTACTACACGCTCGGGAATGTGGCGGACACCACCACCGATCCGACGGTGGCCGGTGAAGGTGCGGGCATCTTCCAGTTGCCCGCCGCTGTGTCGTCGAGGGTGCATCGCCGCCCCGCCCGTGAGGCTCGCACGATCGTGAAGCTGATCTCGTCGGGGACCCCCGGCTACGACGTGCAGGGACTCGACCCGAAGGCCGTCACTGAGTGAGTGGCCGCCTGCGGTTCCCATCAGGGTTTCGTCGGCCCTCTGGCCCGGGCGGTCTGACCGTTCGTGGTGAGCCGTCGGTCCTGTCGTTCGCCCCCGCATGGGCGATCGACGCCCGCCGTACAGCAACGGACCTTGTCGGGGCGAACGACCCGGTCCCGATGACCGCTTCGCTGCTTGACCCGGCCGACGGTGCTGTCCAGGTTGTGTCGATGTCGACGAACGAGTCCGGTGACGGGGTCAACTCGACCGGGTCATACCTGTGGACCGCGGACGCCGCGGCGAACTCGATCACCGGGGACATCGACATCCGGTGCCTGTGCCGGTCGTTCGACGACGTCACGAACAACGGTCTGGTGCCCCAGGCCGTGAGGGTCGCAAAGTACCTGGGCGACGTGGTGAACACGTTCGACTACATGACGTCGATCCTCACCAACGGTGACGCGAACCTGTCGTTCGGGGCGAACGCCGCAGTGGTCGCCGCATCCGAATCGGTCTACGACTACAAGGCGTACCGCTGGACCAGGGTCGCCGCTACCGGTGTCGTCACCGCCTACGTAGAGGACACCGCCGGCGCGGTCATCACCGCCGACGGCCGCAAGTGGACGTCGCTCGGGTCTGACACCGAAGCATCCGGCGCTCTCCCTGACACTGCAAACGCCATTCTCACGTTCATGATCGGCAAGGGGGTCGGCGGCTGGTGCCAGGTCTACGACGGCATCGACGGGACCCTGGTCGTAGACATGGACATCGCCCGCGACGCCGGCGCCGGGCTCTCATCGGGGGACACGTTCACCGCTGAGACGGGCGAGACGTGGACGCTCAATCAGTGGTGCGCGACGTTCGGCGTGGACCGCAAGGCGTGGGTGGTCGCGTCACCGGACGTGTCCGCAGACGGCCCATTCAGTGTGCCGGACAACGCCGCGCTCGACCTGGGAACCGGAGATTTCACCGTCGCGATGGTCTACGAGCCGTCGACGCTCGCCTCTGGCCCGGCGGACTTCCGCCCGCTGTTCTTCAAGGCGAACCCGGCGACGATCGGCTCCACCGGGGTCGGATGGGGGTTCGTGGACTACGGTCCGTTGGGCGGCCTGGTGTTCGCGTTGAACGACGGGTCAGGGTTGGCGTTCGCCGCTGGTGCGTGGACCGCGGGGGATCGGCATCTGCTGGTCGCGACCGGCGACCGTGATGGGAACCTGTCCCTCTACATCAACGATGTCGTCACCCCGGCGGCGACCACTGACATTTCCGCCAGTTCGGCGACGCTCACGAACGCCCTGGACCTGACGGCGTCGACGCCCGACCCGGCGTTGCTGGGCGCGGCGGCGGTGTGGGATCGGGTCCTCGTCGCCGGCGAGCTGGCTCAACTGCCGACGATGCTGGGAGTGTGACCGATGGCGTTCGCTACTGAAGCCGAGCTCGAGGCCTACACCGGCGTGGCTGTCGCCACCGACCGGGCCACGTTGCTGCTCGACACCGCGACCGCGGCCATCCAGGCGTACACCCGTCAGACGCTCTCACAGGCGTCAACGACGGTGGTGCTCCCCGGGACCATGTCCGAACGGCTGGTGCTCCCCGAACGCCCGGTGACCGCAGTCACGGCGGTGTCGATCGGAGACACGGCGTTGACCGCGGACACCGACTACGTGTGGGACGGCGCTTCAACGCTGATCCGCGGTAGCCGGGTCGACGGGGTGCTGTCCGTCAACGGGCCCGACTGGCTGGTGAACGGTTGGGGCGACTGGGGTGGGCCCGGCGCACAGGTCGAGATCACCTACACCCACGGCTTTGCGACCATCCCGGGCGACATCAAGGGTGTGTGCCTGGCGTTGGCGGCCCGGTCGTTGCAGTCCCCCGACGGCGTCAACTCCGAAAGTGTCGGCACCTACAGCGTGTCCTACTCGCGGTCGGGTGGTGCGGTGTCGCTACTCACCGAGGAACGCGAGTTGTTGAACCGGTACCGGGTCAAGGTGTTCGCGTGACCCTGGCTGCACTGCTCAACCAGTCGTGCACGATCACGACCCGGACCGATTCGGGCACCGTCGACCGTTACGGCAACCCCGCCCAGACCGAAGCGTCCACGGCGACGACCTGCTATTGCGAGCAGCGGACACGCACCGAATCGAAGGACGGTAAGGGCGAGGTGCAGCAGGAAGAGTGGCTGGTGGTCCTCCCGGCGGGCACGACCGTGAACGGGCTGGACCAGATCACCGTGGGGTCGCTGGTGCTCGAAGTGGTGGGTCCGCCGTGGCCGGTGCGGAACCCTCGCACGCAGGCTGAGTCTCACATCGAGTGCACCGCCCGGAAGGCCGGCTGAGGTGGCCACCTTCGAACCCGCCGGCGACCTAGAGGACCAGCTCAGGGAAGCGGTCAAGGATCAGGTGGCAGAAATCTGTGAGGACATCGCCGCCAACGCCGAAGCCAACCTAGTGTTCCCCGGGTCCAAGTCAGGGCCGGTGATCGTGTTGACCAGCGGACTCAACTTCGCGGTTTCCAACGTCGGCCCGATGGGTCACCTCGACGAGTGGGGCAGTGTCAACAACCCGCCGTATGCGCCGTTGCGTCGTGCGGTCGAGGCGTCCGGGCTCGAATTCGACGAAATCTGAGGTGGTGACCCGTGGCCCTCGTCGACGTTGAAGCACTCGTGTCCCAGTACCTGCGGTCACAGTCCGAGGTGACCGCCTACGTCGGCCAACGGGTCTACACGGCCATGCCGGAATCCAAGACGTTCCCGTTGGTGAGGTTGACCCGCATCGGTGGCGTGCCAAAGATGTCACGCCCGATGCGGGTCGACTCCGCTCACATTCAAATCGACGTGTTCGGCGGGTCGAAAGCAACGGCGCTCGACACGATGGACGCCATCCGCCTTGAGTTGTCCAAGGTGGTCGACGAGGACTCGACCCAACCGCTCGGCGTCGTGTGCGGCGTCCGGTTCGGCCCGCTCGCCTACCTACCTGACACGACGTTCGAGCCCGCCAAACCCCGCTACACGCTGGACGTGACCGTAACGGTTCGTCCGACCCCCGTGCCCACGACCTAGCCCGGTCGACGGCACACCCCTCGGGCCGAGAGCACCAGTTCCCCTGCCGCCGGCGGGGTGACAAGCGCGCCACCCCGGCGCATGAACAACAGAGAGGCAGGTGAGGTCGATGGCCCTCGACCCAGACCAGCTAGTCGTGACCGGCTCCGGCCGTGTGTACACCGGGACCGTCGGAGTGTCGACGATCCCGACCAACATCTCCACCGCGATCGACACGGCCGGGACCGACGGCTGGGTGGAGCTCGGCTACGTGTCCGAAGCGGGCGTGACGTTCTCGTTCGGCCGTGACGTGAAGGAGATCAAGGGATGGCAGTCCCGCAACCCGCTTCGGCAGGTTGTGACCGGCACCCCCACCTCGTTCTCCTGTGAACTCCTGCAGTGGAACCACGCCACGCTTCGCCTGGCGTTGGGTGGCGGTTCGATCACGGGGACCAACCCGAACTTCAACTTCGTGCCGCCGCCGGCGTCGTTCCGTGACGAGCGGGCGTTCATCGTCGAGGGCACCGACGGCGACTACTCCTACCGGTTCATCTTCCGGAAGGGCATCAACGTGGCGACCGCGGAGATGTCGTTCGTGCGTGAGGACCCGGTGATGTTGCCGATCGAGATCAGCATCCTCGACGACGACGCCGCCGAGTGGCCGTGGGGCCTCCAGACGAACGACCCGGAGATCGGGACGTTCTCGCTGGTGGGCACCTGATGGCGAACCAGGGCACCGCCCCCGACCCGGAAGGGTCGGGGGCTTCGTCGCGTCCCGGTGACGTGGTCGACCTGGACGCTTTGCGTGCGGCGAGGATCGAGGCGATCGGGGAACGCAAGGTGATGTTCGGCGGCCGCGAGTGGTCGCTGGTCGCGGAGATGCCGTTCGAGTTCGCTGAGGTGTGGGCTTCCCGCCGGCGTCGTGACTGCATCGGGTCGCTGTTGTTGGACCCGTCCGAGGCGGACGAGTTCATGGCGTTGCGCCCGTCGAATGAGGATTTCGAGGCGTTGCTGGGTGCGTTCCGGGTGACGTCGGGGAAATCCGAGGCCTCGTAGCGCACATGGCCCAGCAGTGGGCTTCGCTCGAGGCGGACTTCCAACGGTTCTACGGTTTGGATCTGCGCCGGGTGTTGTGGGTGGACCGGGTGGGGTGCCGTCGGCTGTGGGATCTGATCGACGGTTTGCCGGACGTGTCGGCGTTCCAACGTGAGTTGGCGTCGGTTGCGGTGAAGCCTGAGGCCGCCCCGAAGGCTGCCGGGTGGCGGTCGTTGGCTCGCCGCATGACGGGAGGGAAGTGATGACCTGTGGCTAGCGCCGGTACCGCTTACGTCGATGTCGAGGCCCGGGTTGACGAGTTGGCGTCGTCGATCTCTGACGCCATCACGTCGATCGACACGCAGACAATCGACGTCCAGGCTGAGGTCACCGCCAACACTGACGAGGTGCAAGCGGAGATCGACGCTCTTGACGGCGGAACGATCGACGTGACCGCCGTCGCGGAGACGGACACGGCACAGGACGAGATCGACGCCATCGAGGGTGGCACGACCGAGAAGACGGTGACTGCCGACACGGAGCAGGCCCAGGCGTCGATCGATGAACTGACGGGGACGATCTCTTCGGCGGCGGACGCGGCGGGGTTGGGCGGCGGCGCGGTCGGCGGGTTCGGCGCCGAGCTGGCTGGGCTCGCCGGTGCGTCGTCGGGTGCGACGGCGGGGCTCACGGCGCTGGTCGGCGGGTTCGTGCTGGCAGGCAACGCCGCGATGGAAGCCGAGGTGGTCTCTTCCGAGACGGATTCGATGCTGTCGAGCCTCGGAAGTTCCGCTGTGGTTTCCGCCGACCAAATCTCGGACCTGTCCCAACGGATCATGGAGTACTCGGGGTTCTCCGACGAAGCTGTCCAGGCCGGCGCCAACACGTTGTTGATGTTCGACAACATCAACACGTCGGCGACGTTTGATCGGGCGTTGGAAGGCGCGGCGGACCTGGCCCGGCGGATGGGGACTGAAGTCCCGCAGGCGGCCCGGATGCTGGGCCTCGCGCTGCAGGACCCTGAGGCGGGCATGAATCGGCTCAGGCGTGCGGGAATCGTCCTGACGGACGCGCAGAAGGAGCAGGTTTCGGCGTTCATGGAGGTGGGCGATGTCGCGTCCGCTCAGGACGTGATCCTGTCCTCGCTTGAGGGTCGCATCGGGAATCTCGCCGAGGACTACGGCGGCACCGCGGCCGGTGCGATGGACAAGTTGAAGCAGTCGATGGACGAAGTGGCCGAGGCCGCGGGGACGTCGCTCCTCCCGGCCATCACCTTGGAGGCGGAAGGGTTCGCGGCGCTGGCACGTCAGACGCAGGCGCTGGATTCGGCATTGAACGGTGCGCTTCTGTCGGGGCCGTTGCAGGCGATCCTCGGGATTGGTGACGGGATGCGCGCGAACGGCCGTCTGGTGGGTGAGTGGGGCACGGGGATGGACGCCGCGGCGTCGTCCACGTCGGGTTTCGCTGCCGCCGCGGATGACGCTCGCAACGCCGTCGGGATGCTGGACGAACGGGTGCAGGGGTACCTCGACGGGGTGTTCCGGGTCCCCGAGGCGGAACGGGCGTTGCGGGATTCGTTCCAGACGTTGCAGGACACGCTCAACAGTCCTGACGCCAGTTTCGACGATGTGGCCGTGGACCTGCAGGGGATCGTGGAGGCCGCCGCCGAGCTTGGCGTCGCGACCGGGGACATGCCGGGCGCGGTGGACGCTGCGGTGTTCTCTCTTTCTGTGCTCGCTAGTCAGGGCAAGCTTTCGGCTGATCAGGTCGCTGATGTGAAGGGCCAGTTGGACACGTTGGCGACGTTGGGGCCGACTGAGGCGACGGTCACCGCGCCGGGTGCGGTCGAGTCACGGTCACAGATCGATCAGGTGACGGGTGCTCTGATGGGGGTGCCGCCCGGTGCTGCCCCTCCTATCACTGCGCCGGGTGCGGTCCGGTCGGCCGGTGAGATCAAGGCGGTGGACGACGCGGTGCGGAAGGTGCCGCCGTCGTGGATGACCACCATCTCTGTTCCGGGGGCGACGAACGCGACCGGTGTGGTCCGCACCCACGACGGGGCGGTCCGGTCGGTGCCGCAGTCGTGGACATCGACGTTCGTTGCGAACACCGGGACGGCGCGGGGGAACATTGACGCCCTGATCAGCAGGATTCAGGCGCTTAACTCGGCGGTGGCGTCGATGCCGTCGACGAACAGCATCGCCGCCCAGGTCGGAGCGATGAACGCCGCACTGGCCGGCAGTCGGGCGAGGGGTGGCCCGATGGACCCCGACAAGGTCTATCTCGTCGGGGAGCAAGGCCCCGAGCTGGTGGTGCCCAAGTCGGCGGGGACCGTCGTCCCGGCACCGCAAACCGCGGCGCTTCTCGGCGCCGACCGGTCCGCCGCCACCTACAACGTCACCGTATACGCACCGACGGGCGACGGTGACAGCATCGCCCGTGCCATCCGAGAAGAACTGATCAAACTCGAAAGGTCGGACCGATGAGCGGCACCATGACCATCGGCCGCGTCGGCCGGGACAGCGGGCTCTCACTGTCGGTCCCCGAGTCGGGACGCTGGTCCGGTGACACCCTGTCGCTGTCCGGCACGATCGGGTCCGAACTGGACGACGCCGTCAAGGGCCGGGTGTTGCGCGACCAGTTCCACGGGCTCGCCGACCGGGTGGGCCGGGCCCTGCCGGTGACGTTCGCGGACTCCCCCGAGTTGAACGGCTGGTACCGGATCGGGCGCCCGTCGATCTCGTCGACCGGCGGTTCGTTCGCTACGGGTGTGTTCAACGTGTCGATAGACCTCGAGCGGGTCACCCGCTCCGCGAACGTCCTGCAAGAGTTGCGGATTCTCGGCGCGGTGCGAACCAACTCGCACTCGTTCACGTCCGTTGCCCGAGGGTGGTACTCCCCCGGGGTGCGGGCACTGGCCCTGTGGGACGGGCTGCACTCCATCGACATCTTCACACGCGGGTTCCGGTCAGGGTCCGACGGCGCCGTGCTCACAGTGGTCGACTCCGCCCCCGACCAGGACCTATTCAACGCGACCGCCCGCTGGTACGTGTCGCCCGCCGACTACTACGCCGGCGCCTGCAACGTGACACGTCTCGTGGGCGGCACCTATTACACGATCGTCGGCGAACAGATCCCGGTCGGGTCCGAAGGCACGTGGGCGATCGGCAACTCGCTCGTATCGGTCCTCGGGTCGACAACCGCAGGCAAAGCCGAGTTCTCCATGCTGTGGCACGACGGCACAGCATGGGAATCGTTCAAGACGTTTCGGATCACCACCGACTCGTCATACACCGACTACAAATACGGGCCGGTCCTGTTGCAGATCGTCCGCAACGACGTGGACGCCGTCGCCGTGCGACTCTATTTCGACCAGGCGGTGACGCCGGTCGACCAGCTCTGGCTGGACATCGTGCTGCGGCGAGGATCACGGCACGCCGAGTTCCGGTGGCACTCGGGCTCCACGTCTGCATCGTGGGGCGTTCGCCTCACAACCGCTTCCGCCGGCACAAACCACACATCAGGGCTGCACGCCACCTCGGCCGACGCCGACGGCAACAAGTGGATACTCACATCGGCGTCGACGATGACGAAGGACACGACCAACGGACGGTTCTACGTCACGTCCGCCACCCGTGATTTCTCGTTCATGATCGGCGCTGAGATGGCCGGCGCCGGCGGCGGGTTCGACGACTTCACGTCACAGGTGTACCAGTACTTCGGGGCGGTCCGAACGTCGCAACGATCGGCCATCTCGTGAGCCGCGTCACCGAGAAGCTGATGGCCGCCGGGACGTTCACGATCAACCTCGACCCCGAAACCCCCGAACACATCAAGGCGCTATCCAACAACGCCTTCATGCAGATCATCGTCACCGCGGCCCACGTCGACTCCGAAACGATCTCCGTCGCTTCGCTCATCGGCATCGCCCGCTACGCCGGCATCTACCGCAAACGCTCGGACGACCGGTGCCAGTGGGAAGGCGCCGGGCTCGCCGTGATGCTCGGAGACGAGGACGGCAAAGGCAACACCTACGCCGAGGACACTACCCCCACCGCCCGCCCCCTGTACCACGGCGCGAACACGTCGGTCATCGCCAACAACGTCTTCCGGGCCACCGGGGCGAACGGCATCACCATCGGCTCGATCACGTCGTCCGCGACCCCCACGAAGAAGATCAAGATCAAGGCCGGTCAGTCCCCCCGGGAGGTGCTGGACTCGGCGTGCGACCTGTTCACCACCTCCGGATCGAACCCGAAGGAGTGGCGGATCAACCCCGACGGCAGCCTGGACGTGTCGGTCCGGTCAACGCTGTTCCCCACGGCGACGACGCCGACATGCCTCGCCGCCCCGTCGGCGAACGCCGGCATCGTGTCGGCCGATGTGGACATCCTGCCGGTCACCAAGTTCGACCAGTCCGACGACTGGGAGGACTACACCACCGAGCTGGTTGTCACCTACGACGCACCGGACTACGAGTTCGGGGTGGCGTATGCGGTGGGTGACACGGTGGTGGCGTCCAACGGCACCTACTACCGGTGCAAGGCGGCGCACACGTCGTCAGGTGAGAACCTCCCGCCGAACGGGACCTACTGGGCGGCGAGGGACCCGTACGGCACCGCGACCACGGCGACCACCTACACGGACCTGGCGGGCGACGATGTGTTGTTCCGCCAGGTCGACTCGTCGAACGCGACGCTGGACGCGGACACGGCCGACGACGTGGCCGAGCGCAGGTTGGGTCGGGTCGACGACCCGGACCGGCGACCCGGGCTGTGGTCCGACGCTTTCGACGTCGGCGCGGTGTGCCTGCCCGGCGACACCATCTGGGTGTTCAACCCCGACGCGGCGATCTACTCGCTGTCGAATCAGGTCGAGGGTGCCGGCGGCATGGTGTTCCCGTTGGCGTCCCGGGTGCGGTCGATCGAGTGGCCCATCCGTGCCGGGATGGGTGTCTACACGGTGGTCGGCGGTGCCACGGTGACCGATGTGACCGAGTGGGTGGTGCCCGATGAGCGTGACGCCCGCATCGAGGTGGGTTCGCCGCGCCGCAAGCTGCTACGCCGCCGTCAGGTGGGCGTCGCGTCGTGAGGGAGGTGACGCCGTGCCGATCACGACGACGGGGCTGACGGCGCTGGTGGCCGGCGAGGACTGGCACATCGTCGGGTCGGGCGGTGGCGAGCCGGCGTTCGGGACTGGCTGGTCGAATGCGTCCGCGACCTATTACCCGAAGATGGCGTTTCGGTTGCGTGAGCCGGGGATCGTGGACCTGGTCGGGTGTGTCACCACCGACGGAACCATAAGCGATCTTTTCACGCTCCCCGAGGGCTATCGGCCGACCGCTTCCATCGGGATAATGCCGTGCATTCGGCAACGGTCAGCGATCAAGTCAGGGCAGCTTCTCACGGTGAATGACACCGGCGGTGTGCTGCCGACCGACTCCGCCGCCGCGTCGGACATCGTCTACATCTCCGGGTCGTTCTTCACCGACTCCCCGACCGCCATCTCTTGACAGGAGTGACCCCATGAACCGCGCCCACCCCCGCCGCAACCCACCGGTGACCGCAGCCGGGCTCGCCAGTGTCGTCGTGCTCGTGCTCGCCGCGTTCACCGACCTGTCCACCGAGCAGGTCGCCGCCGTCGCCACCGCCGTCGGTCTGGTCGCGGCGTTCCTCGCC
>CAYZBB010000127.1:0-16792 GCA_964476495.1 uncultured Actinomycetes bacterium
GAGAGCGGGCGGGGCGCGCAGGACGCATCTAGGGGCCGGGAGAGGACGGCCCTCCGCGCCTTCGGCCGGATGCTCGGCCGTTGACGCGCCACGCCAGGATCAGATGGCGCGAATGATCTTGTTGCAGACGTAGTACGGCTGAAGGTTCTTGTTCGTGCCAGACGAACCAGCGGAGCCGGTGTTGTGGCTCACGTCCGCGATCGCGGCCACCGACCAATCGGCGCCCGTACCTCGGGGAGGCGTGGTCGTGTTCGATTGATTGTTGTAGGTGTGAGTGTGCGAGACCACGATTGCGTCCGCATCGCCGCCGGTCGACTTGAGTGTGCCCGCGAAGCTCGATCCCGCCTTGTATCCGACGCCCACCTTTTCGCGGCAGTCCGGCAGGGTGGTCGAGCCGAGCACGGCGTAAAGCCCCGGATATGTGGCGGCCGAGAAGGTGGAGCCGTCCGGCCGCAGATACCCGGCGGGCAGTGCCGCGCCGAAGAAGTCGATCACCGCGCCCACCGGGACGACGCCGCCGCCGTCAAGGATCGCGTCTACCGTCCGGCTGTTCTGCTGCTCGCGGACGGTCACCCGCTGCCCGACACCCAGCCCGCCAAGGCTCAGCGGCACGTCACAAGGCACCGTGCGCAGCCCGGCCACGTTCACCACGGCCACCGTCTCCGAGGTGATCTCGGTCACGACACCCGGAAGGAATCGGGGAGCGTTCGCCAGATCGGCGCGGAGCGCGGCCAGTTGCGCCGCCAGATCCTCGGTTTCACCGCTCACCACTGCACCGCCTTCGGACGCATCCGTACGGTCATCTGCTCGGGCGGCTTGTCGGGTCCGCGCATGGCGAACCGGTACGCGGATACCCTGTAGTTGCCGGCCGCGCCGATCGCCGGGAAGCTGACCGCTGCCACGTCCCCGCCTTCAAGGTCGGGGCGCTGCGGCATGGTGACCTCGATCGAGTCGAGCGCCTGCCGACCAGCCGCGTAGGTGGACTGCGCAAGGTTGTCGGCGGCCTCCTGCGTGGTGATCGCATCCGAGGTGACAACCTTCTCGCGGTTGCGGCCCAGCCCCACCCACAAGGGTGAGCCGGGGTCGGTGTCCTCACAGACAGCCACGATCGGGGCGGCTATCTCGGTGCTGGTGGACACGGCCACAGCCCGGTTAATCATGGTGGAGGTGGCAACGCTGCGGCGGATGCGCGTGGCTGCACACTCGTCGCCTTCGGCCAGCGCCAGCCGGACGAACTCGGGCGCAGCCGGAGGCCCGGCGACGATGACGCCCAGCCGATCGGCCCGGACCACAAAGCCGGCCAGGGCCGCAATCTCGGTCCAGTCAGCTTCGGGCAGTTTTGCGCCCAGGTCGTAGACGGCGGGCAAGGTGACCGTGGACGAGGCGACCCGTGACGGAATGCCGGGGGCGACGGTTTGGAAGATGAGAGCCAGTGCGGCCGTCACGGTCATGCCGCCGACGGAGACGGTCGTGCCCCGATAGCCGCCACGCTTGGCCTCGGCCACCGCGTCCCGGCCGTCGATGGTCATGGACAGCAGCCCGTCATAATCCATGTCCGGGTCTTCGAGGTAGACGGTGCACGCCGGGTATTCGAGCGTTACCCCGGCCTCGGTCACAGCCTGCCACCACACCCGCGCTTTGAGCCCAGACAGGGGGCTGGTCGCGTCGTCGGTGCGCAGCGGGACGGCCGCCGGATCGGTGAACATCAGGGACGCCGCGAATGCCTCCGACTTGGACTCGTCGTAATCGACGGTCACCGCATCGGGATAGATCGCGCCCGCCACATTGTCGTTCGCGTCGAGCATTTCGACACGGCTGGACATCACCCGGAGCGGTGCGGCCACAGCCGCCAGCCACTCGGGTGAGTCTGCCGTCTCACGGGTCCACGTCACTGCTCAATCCATCCCATCGGGATCTCGCGCTGCGTGATCGCAGCCTGAGCGAGGTAGTCCTCGCTCCAAGCCGAGGTGTGCGCGATCAGCCGGGCAGGCTTGTCGTAGTAGGTGGCCCCGTGCCGCTCAGGATTCCACCGCAGCCAGCACGTGCGGTTGGCGCCGAGGAAAGCCTCGACGGCGGCCTTGTCGGCCGGGGTGGATGTGATGAGCGCCACCGCTCCCGCCTTGCCTGCGGCCACAGCCTTATCCACCCGGCCACGGGTCGCCCCAATGCCGTAGGTTACGGTCGCGGCCTGGACGGTGCGCTCATCGCTGACCTTGCGGATTCGCACGGCAACATAGGTTTGCCCGTCGGCGCTGACCAGATAGGCGCCCGTGTCGGTCGATGCCACAGCCTCCGCGATGGTCGTCCACGCCGACCACAGTTCGACGTCGCTCACGGTGTTCATCAGCCGCGCCCGATACAAGGTCGAAACCTGATAGCCGGCCTGCGGGACGTCCACGACCTCAGATGTCGCGTCCGGCGTGAGAATGACAATGTCGGCCCATGTCGTGCCGGCGTCGGTGGATCGCTGGATTTGCAGCCGGTCATATCCTGCGGTGATCCCGGCGACAGTCACCCTCAGCGGCCCCGACGCCTGATTGGCGGCGGTGACTCCCGACGGTGCCGTGGGCGGCGTCCATGCGACAGTGCACGTCGCGTCATCCTTGGTGGCGACCGACCACTGCCCAGCGTCCCGAACCTCAACCCAGGCGTACAGGGTGGCGCCGTTGGTCCAGCCCGCATCCGCATCAGCGGTCACGGACAGGTCGGCGGACGACTGAACGCCCGAATCCCAGACGGGGCTAGCCGGGGTCGCGTGCGCTGAGGGGCACAGCCGCACCCGGTAGGCAGCCTGAGCACCCACGCCTGCGGTCATCGTCCACGCGACGGAGGGGGTCAAGGTTTCGGCCACGCTGGTGACGGTGATCGAGTCCACGGTGGGTTTGCTCGCGGTGCTGAATGTGGACACGGTGGCGTAGTCGCCAAAGTTGGTGCCGTCGTCGGAGGTGGCCGCGGTCCATTCGTACGTTTTCGCGGTGGTCAGCGCCGAGGCGTTGATGGTGGCCGACTGGGTTGCCGATGAGACTGCCGTCTCGGTGACGGTCAGGGTGCCCGCCGCTTCGACGTAGTACCACGTCGCGGTCAGCACCTCGCGGATGCGGACCTTGCGGGCCTGCTGAGCGGCCCCCGACGCCGGTTGATGCACGTAGGCGAGCACGGCTGCGGCTGCCGGGTCGAGCATGGCACCGACAGCGGGCGAGGACAGGATCGGCGCCGACGGGACGATCTCGGGCAGAAGCTCGAATCCGTCGGTGTCGTCCGCGTTGCACGCGCCGTCGAGGGCCAAGTATCCGACAGCCGTGCCAGCCCGAAACCACACGTTGTTGTAGCGGTTGTGGTAGGCGGGGTTGCGGACGTCGGTGTGCAGCTTGCCGGTGGCAGGGGTGAGCGCAGACGTGTCGCGGCCGAACACAGCCAGCCCGGCACCGACCGCGGACATGGTGGCGCCCGGCTGCTCGGTGACGTTGCCGACGCCGCGGCAGCCGGTGAAGGTTTGCAGAAACTCGACGTAGCCGAGCACCGACAGCGGCGCGGCAATGTCGGCGGCAGTCAGGCGCTTGCCCCACGTCTTCGAGGTCGGGGTGGTCTTCTTCAACTCCCAGCCGGTCGTGTCCGCCGGCTCCTTCTTGGGCGAGGATGACGTGGTGGACGTGACGCACAGCAGGGCGTAATCGTTCGCTGCGGTCCCGGCAGGCCATGCGACGGTGCCGGTAGCGGACGACCGGTAGGCGCCCTGCGTGGCACCCCTGAGCGCAACCGCCATCAGATCCTCCTGCTAGCCGCGACGACCCGCGCCGAGAGTGAGTCGGACAGATGGTTGCCGCCCGTCAGGTGCAGGGTCGCGCCGTCGAAAGCCGCCCGAATGTCGGCCCGCGTGATCCCGGCCGATCCAGACTCGGCGCTGGGCTTGGTGCTGGACGACGGCGACCAGTCGGGGGCGCCGTAGACGGCCGCCCGCATCCCGCCGTCAGCGAATGACGCGGTTCCGCCGAGCCTGCTGGCAACCTCCGACGTGAGCGCCCGCGAGCGCTCCCGTTTCGCCGGATGCCCGGAGATGAACGCCTCCCACGGCCCTGCGCCCGTCTCGGCCCACTGAATCCCGGCATCGCCGTGGTTGGGCTGAATCTGCGGCTGCTGCGAGCCGATCGAGGGGAAGCCGCCATCAGCGAAAGACTGCACGAGACCTGAGTTGGCCCGCTCGAACACGGCCCCATCTGCGGCCTTGCCGCCGACCCAAGATGTGTAGTTCTTGGTGAAAACCTTGATGTAGGCGTTCTTGCTTCCGGGGCTCCAGCTATTCCATGCGTTGATCCCAGCCCGCTCCAGAATGGACTTGACCCATGCCTGAGCGGTCTTGCCGTCGATCTTGCCCAGCGCTGCATACGCCGCATCGATGCCGCCCGTGGCGAACGCGGAGAGTACGCGGGTCTGCGTCTCCTTCGGCAATCCCGCGATGGAAGCCTTCAGCGTCGAAAGCTGGATCGATGCGTCGGCGGTACCGGCCACGCCCACCTTCGTACTGACCGACTCGGGGATCATGCCGTACTCGACAACCATGTCAGCGATCGCGGCGGCAGTCATGCCGAGGTCTTGGGCGCGCTCGACGAACGCTTTGCGTCCCCGGCCCATCGCGGCAGTGATTTCTTCCTCGGTGGCCTTCTGTTCGATGAGCGACTGGACCCGTGCCGACGTCGCTGAGGCCAAACCGTTAAGGACCGTTTGCGCGTCCCGGCCAGCCTGAGTGTTGAGGTCTTGCAGATCCTTGTGATCCTTGGTGGCCTTGATTAGATCCTCGACGGCCCTCTTGCTGTCGTCGATGGCCTGCTCGAAAGCGATTTGCGTATTCGACGCAGACAGCGCAGCAGACACGGATTCCTTAAGCGCGGCGGCGTACTTCTCCAAGGCGGACGTGCCGTCGTTCACGGTGGCCGTCGTGGTTGCCATCGCGGACGACAGCGATCCAGCAGTGAGGCCGGCCTCCCTGTCGGCCTGATCCTTGCGTTGCGTGGCCTGCGTGGCGGCGTCCAGATTGCCGCGCAGGGCATCCAGTCCGCCGGTCAGATCAGCGACGTCCTGCAAGCCATCAGACGCGCCGCCGCCAGCGGCCATGAGGGCATCACGGTATGCCTCGGTAGCGGCAGTGACACGCTTAGTGGCCTCCTCGTTGCCCGCCATGTAGCCCTGCGCGTCGGCAACCGACACGCCGACCTTGTCCATGATGTCGAGCAGCGACGGACCCCAGCCGAACAGGCCCGTCTTGGTCTCTTGCAGCTTCGCGTTCAGCGTGTCCATCGTGGACGCGGTACGCATCACGGTGCCGTCAACGACGACCAGCGTAGAGGCCAGGTCGGACGTGTTCTGCGCCGACTTGGCCGCCGACTCAGCCCATGCCGACAAGGCCAGCGCGCCGATAGCCAGCGCCACGCCGATGCCGGTTACCGCCAGCTTTGCGGCGCCCGCCGACACGCCCATTCGTTTGAACGCGAGGGCGGCATCGGAGGCGACGGTGCCCAGTTTGGCGATGCCAGCGATGCCGACGACGGCCAGCCCGCCAGCCCCGGTGAGTGCGGCGCCGATCTGCAAGATTGGGCCGGGTACCTTGTTCAGCCCGTCCACGGCGGCCGTAGCGCCCTGCACCATGCCGCGGAACATTGTGTTCAGCCCGGAGCCTGACGAGATCATGGTGGAGTCGATGGCCCCGGACAGCTTCTCGATGTCGCCCTTGAGGTTGTCGAGGCGGGTGGCGGCGACCATGCTGGCATAGCCGGCGTCGTTGACGTTGGCGATCCATGCGTCGATCCCCGAGGCGCCCTGCGAATACAGGACGTTCGCGGCCCGGATCGCGTCGTTGCCGAATATCGTGGCAAGCGCCGAGTCGCGCTCGGCCTGCGTCTTGCTTTGCAGCGCCTTCTGTAGCTGCCCGGCCATCGCCGACATGCCGACGAAGTTGCCGCCCGCGTCGTAGGCGGCGATGCCCAGGTCGGACATGAGCCTGCTGGCTTCGGCGGACGGGTTGGCGAGCTTCAACAGCATCGTCTTGAGCGACGTACCCGCATCGGAGCCCAGTAGTCCGGCGGATGCGAACGCGGCCAGTGAGCCGACAGTCTCCTCGATGCTGAGCCCAAACTGCGAGGCGACAAGGCCGGACTGGCCCAGCGCCATCGCCAGGTCGGCAACCTCGCCCTGAGCCTTACCGGCCCCGGCGGCGAGTAGATCCGCGACGTGCGGCACGTCCTTGCCCGCAAGGTGGAACTGTGTCATGGCCGTGGCCGCAACCTCAGCAGCGGCTCCGACGTCCATCACGCCAGCGGCGGCCAAGTTCAATGCCCCGGCCAGACCCCCGCCGAGAACGTCCTTAGCCGACACCCCCGCTTTGAGCAGGTTCTCGATGCCCTTAGCCGCCTCGACCGCTGAGAACGCGGTGTCAGCGCCCATGTCGATCGCGGCCTGACGCAGTGCCCCGAACTCGGCGCGGGCCTCCGCCCCGGTCGCCTTGACCGCCGACATTTGCGCATCGAAGTCGGCATACTTCTTGACCGCCATGCCGACTCCGGCAACCATGAGGCCGCCCATGATGAGGCCGGAGTTGGCGAGCATGTCCACGTCGGCACGGTTCTTTTGCAGCCACGTCGACGTCTTGGCGGAGGCGTCCGCAATACCCTTGTGGGCGCGGGCCAGCAGCGGCAGTTTCGCGGCCGAGCCATCGAGCGCGGCGTCGGCCTTCTTGCCCGCCTGCTCGATCTCGGCGGCGGTCGCCTTCGCGGCGCGCGCGGCCTCGTCCAGTCCAGACTTGAGGCCGGACAGTTGCGCGCCGAGACGCACCATGATCGAACGGTCAGCCATGCGAACGCCTCCGCTCTATGTCGTTGGTTGATCGCCTGAGCCGACGTGCACCACGTAGGGCCGGACACCAGGCCCCGGCTTGGGGTTACTGTCCCTCCACACGTCTAGCGCGGCCTGCTCCAAGTCGGTGAGCGTGCGAACCTCGAACTCGCCTTCGGCGCGAGGATCGGTCACCGTGGCAAGGTCGTGCCCGAACTTGCTCGTCTGCTCCTCGAAGGCCAGCAGGCCGACCGCCAGCGCACTGTCTCGCGGGTCCCAGTCCATCAGCACGGACGGAGCCACACCCCATGCGCGGGAGGCCCGCAGAAGCCGGACTAGCCCCGGTCGCTGCCGGAGTGCCGGGACAAAAAACCGGGGCTAACCTCCGGGGCCTCGTCAGATGCCTTCTGGATAGCGCCGAGGATGAGGGTGATTTGCGGGTCGCCGATCCGGTCAGCCAACTGGACAACCTGCTCGGCGCTGATGCGTGTGGCGATGACTTGCCCGGCCTGCTCGATCCGCACCGTGGCCCGTGCGATCCGCTCCGCGCCCTGCAACAGCAGAGCCTCAGCGGTCGCGGCCTGATGCTTCTCGATGGCCTCGGCGTTGTCGGCTTCCCACCGCTCGCGCTGCAACTGGTACGACTCCCACATGCCCAGGAACGCCTTGGCCTGAGCCTCCGTCGGGTTCTGCGTGACTCCCGGCACCTTGCCCGTAAATCGCGGCGGATCGGTTACCGGATGGGCCGCACGAATCGCCTTCACGTCGGACGGCAACAGGCCGCGGACGACGAACACCGTACGGGACGCTTCGATTTCGGCCAGCAGTTCGCGGGCCTCGATCTCCAACTCGCCCAGCGGGTCGGCGTCGGAGATGCTGCGCTCGCCCGCGTCAGCCTTCTCGGCACGCTCCCAGCGGGTGCGTAGGTCGTCCCAGCGGGCCAGCAGCCCGCCGTCCTGCAACACCTCGACGGAGGATTGTGCCAGCGTTGCGCCAGCCAGCCAGGCGTCGAAGTCGGTCGTTTCGCTCACGGGGTTTTCCTTTCACGGAGGAAGATCACGGGGAGGGTGAACCGGTGGGCGCGTCCCCGTGAAAGCCGCGCCCACCGGGGCCAGGGATCAGGCGACGGTCGTGGCGTTCAGGTAGAACGAACCCTGCTGCAACAGCGGCACCGTGATCTTCAAGTAACCCTCAGCGGCGCCACCGCTGATCTGCGGGTTGTCGCTCATGAACAGGAACACGTCAACCTTCTGCGAGGCTGCCCACGCGGTAGAGGCGGGCAGGCCGACGCGCCGCACGAGCCAGCCGACGACACCGGAGCCCGTGAAGATGGACAGCGGATCATTCGCGGTCGGAGCCCCAGCCGAGAAGTCACGGAACAACACGAGGGAGCCCTCATAGTTGCCGATGGTGGGCACGACCACGTTCGCGTTGTCGGTGATCGCCCGCTCGTTCACGGTGTCGGAGCCGGTTGCGTTGATGTTGGTGGTAGTCACGACGTAGGAACTCAGCGCCTTGACGGTGCCGGCACTCAACTCGGTGGCCTTCGGGCCGGACGGGGTGGTGAGCCCACCGACAGCGGGCACCCAGTCGTACCGGGTGACGTTCAGGTCCACAATGCGGGCCATGGTTACAGCTCCTTCTCGCCCGCAGCGGGCGCGTTCTCGGGCACGGGGTCGGGGGTCACGGGGTTTAGGCGGGCGGCGATGTCAACCTCGATGGGCTGGAACTCGGGCCGTTCGGGGATCTCCACCTCGATCGGCTTGAACTCGGGGGCGCCCTCGGGCGCGGGTTTGCGAGCCATGACGGCCCCTTTCGTGGGTTGGGTTTAGGCGGCAGTCGAGATGAGCCGGTAGCGGTCCACCACGTAGGCGGGGTGCCGGTTGGTGTCCGGCAGGGTGATGTCACGGTCCACGGCTGCCGGCTCGGACGATTCGAGGGCCAGCCACACGGCGCGGCCGGTGACAGTCGGGCGTGTGGCAGCCAGCAGTGCACGGCCATCAGCGGCCAAGGTCAGCGCGTTCGCGGGGGTGGTGTCCACCCATGTGACGCCGATCAGGTCGGACAGGTCAGAGTCAGCGCTGACCGCCGACTCGATGCCGGGCTGACCGGCAGAAGACCACAGCAGCACGTACGGATAGGCGCTGATCCCGTGGGCGTCCACGTAGGCGACGGGGCAACCGAGCCCGGTCAGGAGCAGCTTCACGGCGTCGATGTGAGCCTTCACAGCAGCCCCCCGATCAGCTTGTCGAAGTAGGCCACCGTGCGCTCGCCCTCGGCGGTCAGCGCGCCCATCGGATCAGGGACGGTGCCGCCACCGCGGGACGTGCCGAAGTAGGCAATATTCGCCAGAGGCCCGGCGCCCGACTTGGTCGGGCCAACCTCGGCCACAACCTCATCAGCGCCCGCAGTCAGGTCGTAAGTGATGGACGCGGCGGCCTGACCGAAGTGGCCCGATCCACCCATCTCCTCGCGTAGATGCTTCTTGATGTTGACCGCGCCTTTGGCGATGATCTGCCGGACAGTGACGGCCACCTCAGCGGACGCCTTGCCCAGGTCAGCGGCCAGTGCGTCAAGCTCGGAGGCGTCCCAGGTCATCAGAGGATTTCCTCAGCCTGCACCCGGTAGGCGGTCTCAAAGGATCGCGCTGGGGCTTCACCCGTCAGCCGGTACTTGCGGCCCGCCAGCGGCCCCGTGGTGAACGTCCACAGGTCGCCGGAATGCATCACGAACGCACCGACAGGGAAATGCACTTGCGGGGATTGGGTCTGGACGGTGAGGCCCGCCACTTCGGCGGACTTGCCCGCCAGATTCGAGCCGGCCAGTTTTGCAGTCCCAGTGTAGATCGTGGTCGTGACAGGGATTTCACGCCCGCCCGACGTGCCGGAGCCGGTCACGCGCGTGACGTGGCCCTCGTGGATCATCAGCGACTCAGCGAGCCGCTGCCCGCGTGCCGTGGCTGATGCCGCGGTCATTCGTGCGAGCCGGTCACAACGGCCGAGCCGGAGAACCGGGCACGTAGCAGCGCACGGGTCCGCTCGGGAAGTTCGATGGTGGAAACGGTGCCGCCCGTGTACGTCACCCGGTAGTCGTCGATCGACTCCGACTGGACACGCGGGTCGGTGGCCGTAGCGGCCGAAGCCATGATCGACAGTTCGCACACGAGCTGCTTGATGTCCTCGGGCACGGCGGCCAGCCCGAAGGTCATGCTGATGACGACAGGGATGTGAGCCGCTCCCCAGCCGCCCTCACGCCACAGCCGGGAGGGCCAGACGCGGTAGTCGGTGGCAGCGATCGCCACGCCGTCGATAGACACGGCGGTGACAGCCGTAGTCGGGCCGGGGATGGGCAGCCAGTAGGAGCAGGTACCCGGCACGGTGACCGTGACAGTCTCAGCCGAGATGGGCACCCCGGCCGCGTCCCTGACAGCGGCAGACGCCGCATTGATCGACGCCTCGGAAGCGGCCAGCGGGTCGAGGCCACGGGCGGCCAAGTCGTCCAAGGTGATTAGCGGTTCCACGGTCGCCCCCTTCGGAGTGCGGCGGTGAGCACCGGCCCGGGGATCGCCCAGGCCGGTGCTCAGTTACGGGGTGGATCAGATCGCCAGGCCGCGAAGGACGCCGTGCGCCTTCTCGTTGCCGTACTTGAGCCCGATTTCGCCGTACAACTGCACGTCGTCTGACGCGCCGGTCTTGGCAAGCGCTTCCTCGAAGAAAACGCCCTTGCCGGGGGTGTTCAGGAACACCGGGGCCAGTTGGTCGAGGGACAGGAAGACGATCGAGTCCTTCGGCGTGTCAGAGTCGAGCATGATGCCGATCTGCCCGAAGTCGGTCAGCACCGTATCGACAGCCACGCCGCCGATCCGCTCGCCCTGAACCAGCGGAACAGCCTTGCCGTAGGCGGTGGCGTAGGCGGCCGTGATGGCCCGCTTCTGCCGGGAGTTGACCAGCATGACCGGAACGCCACCACGCAGCCCGCCGTTGTCCCAAATGCCCTGAACAGCGGTCTCGATGTGGTCGGTCGTCAGCGTGGTCGTCCACACTTGGTGGTAGGACAGATCGGCGGACGACGTGCCCAGAGTGAGCGCAGTGCCGCCCGTGGTGCCCGAGGTCGTCTTGACCTTGAAGCTGACGGTGGTGGACACCGAGTAGATGTAGTAGATCTCGCCCACGGTGATGTTCGTGGCCGCGCCGACCGCATCGAAAACGATCAGGTCACCAGCGGAGAAGCTGTGCGCAGCCGCGGGGGTGACCGTGTCGGTTGCCGAGGACGCCCCGGTCTGGACGTTTGCGCCCTTGTCGGTGACGTTGGTGGTGATCGCTTCCAGCAGGCCCTTGGTGCGGCGCGCAGCAGCGTTCGTGGTCGGCAGGACGTAGTGCCCACGGATGAAGCTGTAGTTCACGTCCCCGGCGATCTCCTTGATCGCCTGCTCGACCTGCCAGTCCAGCTCGGAGATGACGGGCGAAGCGCCAGCAGCCGACGCGGAGGCGTACGGAGCAGCGGAGGGCTGAGCGATGCGCCCGGTTGCCGACTGCTTGGTGTAGGAAACCGACACCTTCTTCTGATGGATCTGGCAGACGTTGCGGACGTTCGCACGGACGCGGCCCTCAGCGGTCGGCGCGGTCGCGCCCTCGAGTACGGCGGGCTGCGAGCGGGCAGCCAGGTCGTAGGTCTGCCACTCGAACTGGGTTGCGTCTGCCTGCTGGCCTCCGGTCAGTCCACCGATGGCGGACAGGAGCGGGGTAGTGGCGGGGGTGAGAGAGAACAACTCACCGACGTAGTTGGGGAGGTTGTAAGTGGTCCCCATTGCGGTAATGCCGGACATGGTGGCCCCTTTCTAGGGTCAGGTGTGTGCTTGGGACGCCTGCTGGCGTTTCAGCGAGATCGCCAAGGCGTGATTACCGGCCTTGGATGCAGCGTCGATAGCTGCTTGGATGCTCGGCGCGGCCCCGTTGCGGACACCTGCGTCTGCGCTGCCGAACGCTGGTGCCGTTGCGGCAGCCAGGTAAGGCTTCGACTTGATTAGGTCTTGGATTGCGTCGGAGAGCGCTGATGCGTTCACCGCGCCGTCGTCGCCAACCTCGAACGACGACAAGTCAAGGAATCGCAGCGCGTCAGCCGGGTCGGCCAACTTGCCGGCGGAGGCGGCCCGGAGTTCGGCCTTGAGGATGCGCTGGTTCGCAGCCGACAGCGCCTCGTCACGCACCTTCTGCGCGGCCAGTTGCGCGGCGTGCTCGGCCTCGCGGCCCTCAGCCTTCGCCCTCAGGTCGTCCAGTTGGGCCTTGAGTTCGGCGGCCTGTTGCTTGGCCGCGTTGCGCTCGGCCTTCATCGCGTCGATGGCCCTCTTGCCGGCGTCTCCCAGGTCGGGGGTGTCGGGGGTGGCAGGCTCGGCGGGTGGTGCCGTTGCGGCATCCGGGGCGGTGGGCTCGGTCACGGGTGCGGACATGCGGATTCCTCCAGTGCGGTAGGGGGTAGTGCAGACTCGGCGTTGCGCCGAGAGTCAGATCAGGTAGCCGTGCGTACGGAGTAGGGCCACAGCGGCCTCACGATCGTCGCCAGCCGTCTTGTAGATGGCCTCCGGGGTCATGCGCCGCTGACCTTCTGCGAGGCCGTCACGGGCGAACCCGCGGCGTCCCATGCCCTCAGTCGTGAACATGCCCGAACGGGTACCGGCGCGGTGAGAGTTGATGACGCGGTTCAGATCCGAACCGTCACCGATCGCCTTACGTTGCGCGATGGTCAAGTCTTTGATCTGATCCGGCGTGATCGAATCCGTGCGCCCATCAGTGGCGGAACCCTCAGCGGTGGCGCGGTGGATGCAGTCACATCGCGGGTGCCGCTTGAAACCTTCGTTCCACTTGAAAAACTTGCCGGCCAGGACGGCGCAACGCTGACAGCACGGCGGGCTCACGAACCGGACGTAGCCGACCCTCGGACGGGCAGCGATCGCCACCTGAGTGGCGCCCCGGCCTGCGTCCGCGATCTGAGTCTGAACCAGCATTCCTAGCCACGCCTCGCCGGCCGCCATGATCTCGGCGTCCTTCGCGGCGGTGCCGTACAGGCCGCGGGCGTGAGCAACGGACGAGTAGAGCAGCGAGTCGAGCGGGCGCCCATCGGAGGCCACGCCGCCGAACATCTTGGGATTCACCGTTCCAGCGGCGTCCACGTCCACCGAGGACGAGACGTAAGCCTCAGCGCGTGACGCCGCGCCCACCTGACCGGCCGTGACCAGCAGCGTGAGCCGCGAAACGATCAAGGCCCAGTCATCTAGTGAGCCCATCTTGCGCCACTGACGCCGGGCCAGCAGCCCGGTAGCCGCGCCCGTGCGGGCCTGCGCGGCGTAGAACTCAGACGGCTCCACCGGCCAACTCCCGCGCCAACTGCAACTCGGGGTCCGCCTCGGCCATCGCCTGAATGCGGGCAATCTCCGGCTGAGACAGGTTGTAGCGGCGCTCCAAGATGGCAGCGAACGGCCAGCCAATCGTCTTGTCCTTGCTCGCGGCGTCAGAAACCTGAGCGTCGCTCATCGTCTCCGGGTTCTTCCACTGGACCACGGCCGACCGGGCCGCGTCCGCCAGCCCCTTATTGCCACGGACCAGCGCGAACCGGCGAAAGATTTCACGAACCGGCTGCGTCAGATGCTTGTTGCCGCCGCGAACCTTCGTCGCTAGCGGCAGTTCGGTCGCCGTCAGGGTCTCCCCGTTGACGTTGCCAAGCTCGCCCATGATGTAGTGGATCGGCGTCTGAGTCTGAGAGGCGATGTGCTTGACGGCCACGTTTACCACACCCGTGAACACGTCCAGCTTGGCCGCGTCCCAACTGCCAATCTTGGTGTTCTGCCCGGTCAGCCACAGCAGGCGGCCAGACTTCAACGCCTCAGCGTCTACGGCTTGCTCGCCGACCTTGACGCCATCCTCGTTCAGGATCGGCATTTTCGGCGGCTCCTGCCCCATGACCACACGGGCAGGCATCGAGGCGTAATCGGCGGCACCGAACAGGTACGCCCACATCAGATTCACGGCCTTCTGCATCGGCACCACACCGGCAATGTCGGAGATCGGTCCGGTAGACAGCAGCGGGCGGTTCGGATGCTCCACCAAGGGCAGCACGCCCAGCGGGTTCGTTTCCACCAGCGCATCACCACGAGGCGACCAGCCGCCGGCCAGCGCCATGAACGAGGCGGGCAGGATCAGCGACGACCGGGGACGCTTCCACTTCCACAGTTCGTCGGGGGTGTACAGCGTCGCGTAATCATGCGACTCGTCAGCCCAAAACTTGAGCCCGTAGCTGGGGGCGCCGGTCTCAGGGTCGTAGTCCACAATCGCCTCCAACGGCGACTCCCACGACAGCAGCGGCTCACGGTCGGACGTGCCCCAGACCAGCGAATACGAGGTCGAAAGGTACGCCGACGACAGCCAGCCCATCGAAGCTTTCGACGGGCCTTCCGTGGCCTCCCAGTCAGCCCACAGTGCCCGCTCATCAGGTGACTGCACCTCGACATCAGCGCCCAGACGCAAGCCGTACAGTTCGCGGCGCTCCGGGGCTGCGCGGCCAACCACGCCACACCAGTTGTCAGAGAAGCCCGAATACCGATCAGCGTGGAACTTGGCCCACTCCTTCGACGCGAACGCAAGCGGGTGCTGACCGGTGAAATACGCCTCCCACAAGTCAAGATTGGCGCGACGGGCCTGCAATGCCTTCGACATGCGGTCAGTGATCGCGGCGGCCTGCTCAGCGGTTAGACCCATGAGGCCCCCCTCTCACATGACGTAGACGTAGGCGGGCGGCTCGGACGTGCCCCAGCCGGTCGAGCGGGCATCGCAGGCGGCCTCGTGAGCGATCACGTCGGCCATGAGGACATCGATCTTCTGATGGTCGGACGGCTTACCCAGCAGGAACTTGTCACCAGGCTTTGCGAGTTTGCGGGCCGACAGTGCGTGCGTCCGGTAGGTCTGGTCTGCGAGATGCTTGGATGAACCCTCGATCATGTCCACCTGGTAGCGCTGCAAAGCCGGAAACACTCGGGTCAACGTGTTGTACCACTTGACCACCCGGTCATCCCCGTAGGCCAGCGCCCACCCGTCAATCTCCGACTCCCACTCGCGCGGGTCGCAGTAGACGCGGATCACGTCGAAATGGGTCATCAGGTAGTCCAGCGCAGCATGCACTTCGCTGCGAGGAATCCGGCCACCCCACTCGGCAGGGTTCCAGAACGTCGGCCGCATCTCGCCGCCAACCTCGTACTCAGGCGTAAACCGGAGCCCCGAGAAGTCCTCGGCACGAATCGCTGTCCAGTCGCCCGACAGCGAGCCGTCGAAGCCAAGCGCGATCTTGCGCAGCGGTGGGCGCTCAACCTCGCCGGCATCAAGCTGCGCCTCGGTCAGGAACGCGCCCAAACCCTGCACCAGGCGGTTACCGAAGAAGCGTTCAGCCTGCGTCGGGTCCGTCTCCACCAGTTCGGCGGCCTCCGCGTCAATCGACGTGGGGTCAACCCAGGGCGAATCCGCGTAAACGTGAACGTGGATCTTGTGCCGCTCCCGCTTATTGCCGTAGGACAGATTCACGGGCGGCTTGCGGTAGTACCTGAAAATGTCAGGCTGCAACGAATCGAACGCCTGCTGGGCCGCGCTGTTCTCCATCGGGTCCCACGGGTTCGTCAACTCCACCGTGCGGCCCTGCATCGCAGCGATCCCGCGGCGCATCGTCTGCCACGTGTCCAGCACCCGGTTAGCGGACGTGTACAGCCCCGACTCATCACCCAGGCCGCCAGTCAGCGGCTTGCCCAGCTTCGAGCGTGCCGCCGACGACAACGGCAGGATCATGCCCCGATTCGGCAGCCGGACGAAACCCTCACGGACGTGCACGAACTCACTCAACGGGCCGCTGTGAATCATCGTTTGCAGCGGCTCATAGACGTTCTGGGTCTGAGACTCGGCGAACGCCAACAGCCCCAGTAGCGACTTACGCCGCGGGACGCCCATCGCCTCGCCGGGCTGGTACTCGTACTCCCAGCCGCAGCCGCAGCCGTGAGCGGAGCACCGGTAGACCTCGCCACCCTGAGCCCAGCCCGCGAACAACGCCGGACCCACACCCTCGAACAGCAGAAACCCGGCACCCCACGGCGACTTACCGCACTTCTGCGGGCCAACAATCACCGAGCGGCGGTAGTAGAACGGGGCCAGCAACCGGCGCGGATCAGCCACGGCGGCAGGCTTGATCCGGTAATGGTTCACCGTGCAAAACAGTTGCCAGCCGTTGAAAACCAGCGACTCGCCCTCGTAGACGCCGCCCGGCACCTTGCAATGCGCCTCAACCCAATCGGTCGCCAGGAATCCGAGAGTGTGCAGCGGGTCGAAACCGATGGACAGGTCGTCGGCAGGCTTAGCCTGCTTCGACACTGGGAACGGACCTCAGCCGGGAACGAGACGAACTCGGAGCCTTCGCCTTCACGACGGTCTCACGCTTCTCGGCAACCTCGTCAACAGCCACCCGCCAGCCCATTTCGGCCAGGCCAGCGGTCGTCATGCCGATCTGATCCGCGAAACGGTGCAGCGCGGCCAGCAGCGAGGCGGGCACGTCAGGATCTTCGCAGCGGACGGAGGTGCGAACCCACAAGGCGACCGTGCGCTGCCGCCACGACTCTGACGGCATCGCCCAGGCGCAAGCCTGCGGGGAGCGCCACGCTTCTGCCCAGACCTCTGACTCGCGGTCGGACGGGTCGGGCAACGGAAACTCGGGAGCGGTGCCCTTGTAGCCCTCAGCCGGTAGCGCCGTCAGCTTCACGCCGCGGCGATCTGAACGGGCAGAATCCGGATTCACGGCAGGGCCGGAACGATTACGAGCGCCACCACTGGACATTCAGGGACCTCCATCGCGGCATTGCGCCAGCGTCGGGGAAGGACCGGGCATTGCGCACCGGAACGGAACAACTTGAACTATCCGCGCCAGGGAGTCCTCTCACCAGCGGTCT
>CAYZBB010000128.1:0-16688 GCA_964476495.1 uncultured Actinomycetes bacterium
CACCCGCTGGTTCCACGGCGACTCCTACGAGCACCTGCACGAGTACCACGGGAACGGCGAGCGGCCCGTCTACTACAATCTCAAGGTCAAGCTCCCGGACGGCACCACCCAGACCTTGCAGGCGTACCGGCAGGGCGACCTCGCCGTGTTCCGGCGGTCGGCCATCGAGCACGGGCAGAGCATCTTCCCCGAGAAGTGGGACCTGGAGCGGCTGGCGAAGATGCGGATGGCCGACCCCGTGCTGTTCGCCAACAACTACATGAACCTGCCGTCCGACGACGTGACGAGCGCGTTCAAGGAATCGTGGCTCCGCACCTACCAGTGGACCGAGGGCAACACCGCGATCCGCTACACCGACGCCGCGGGGCAGGTCCGCGTCACCAACACCGCCTCGCTCGACCGGCTGCTGATCGTGGACCCGGGCGGGTTCGGGACGACGCAGGGGGCCAAGGGCGACCGGGCCCGCGCCGCCTGCATCCTCACCGGCTCGACTCCCGACTTCCAGACTCACTTCGTCCTCAAGGCGTACAGCGAGCGGGACACCTACCTCGCCTGCATCCGGGAAGTGGTGGCGTGGGTGAGCCAGGACCAGCCCCGGAAGGTCGTGGTCGAGCAGACCGGGCAGCAGATGGCGTTCGTGGACAAGCTCCGGGAGGAAATGCTCCGGGCGGGCGTGCGGACCCCCATCGAGACGATCACGCCGAAGAACAAGGACAAGGACCTCCGCATCCTCGAACTGGAGCCCTTCTTCCAGCAGGGACAGGTCTACATCGGGAGCGGCCCCCAGTGGCTGGAGTTCCGGCAGCAGTACAGCCAGTGGCCCCGGGCGATGCGGCGGGACCTGCTGGACGTGCTGGCCTACGGGCCGGTGGTCTGGCGCAAACCGCAGCGGGGTGATAGCTTGTCCCACGAGAAGCGCCAGCGGGCCGAGGAAGCCCGCTACTTGCAGATGCGCTACGGCCGCTAGGCCGCTGTAACGGTTCGCTCATTCAGCCCGAGTCGCGCCCCTGTCCGGGGACGGCTCGGGCGTTTTCGTGCTCCCTAGCCTTCCGAGGACCGCCCATGTACCGAGGCACCGGCGCCGAGAACCTCCGCGCCAACCCCAAGACCCCCGCGTCCAGCGTCCCGTCCCAGCAGGGCACGGGCGGCAGCGACGTGGGTGGCACCGAGAACACCCGCGCGGGCTACCGCGCCCCCGCGCCCGCGAAGCCCGCCGCCGCCGCTGGTGGCCGGTCCACGCAGGGCACCACCTTCTCCGACAGCAAGGTCTGACCATGGCCGGTCCCCTCAAGACGCTCGCCAGCAAGCTCACGCCCAAGGCCGCCCCGAAGCCCGCCCCGCGCCGGGACGTGGCGATGAAGCCCTCCTTCCCCATCGGCAAGGGTGGGCGGCGCGACGTGGCCATCACGCCGAAGCCCCGGAGCAAGTGACCATGGCGACTGCTCAAGCCGTCGTGTCCGACAAGTACGGCAATCGTGTACGCGATGTGAAGGTCACGTTTGGGGCGGTCGTCCCGAACCGCCACAAGGTGCCCCTCAGGATGTGGCGCAAGTGGACCTTCAACCAGCAGTCGCGGTTCAACGCCATCTACGACCGGCTCCTGCCGTGCGCCGATGTGATCTGCCCGCCCGGCTGCGAGGTGTCCGCCAAGGACTGGGCCGTGATCGCGTGGAACGCGGCGTGGCTGGCAACCGACGAACTGGAGGCGTGACCATGGCGAAGCCCAGCAAGCACAACGAGACCAAGAACCCGGGCGGCACGGTGAAGCAGCCGACGCCGCAGGCCACCCGCGTCATCAACTACCGGACGGGCAAGTAGCCGGTGGAAGCCGTCCGCTGGGGCACCGGCAAGCGCGAGGCCTTCATCGACTGGATCGACAAGGACCTCACGGCGGCCCTCGGCTTCCGGGCGGGGCTGGAGGCCCGCTGGCGCCGGTGGCTGGAGATGTACCGCGCCCCGGCCGACCAGCCGGTCAAGAAGTTCCCGTTCCTCGGGTCCTCGAACCTGGTCCTGCCGGTCATCGCCACCGACGTGGACCAGATGTTCGCCCGGCTGATCCAGACGATCCACGCCTCGGAATCCATCTGGGCCCTCGCCCCGATGAACGAGTCGTGGGTCGATGCGGCCAAGCCGATGCAGGACTTCCTCACCCTGCTCGACCACCGCCTCCTCAAGATGTACGGCGTCAACAAGCGCGTCATCATGGAGTGCGTGAAGCTCGGCACCGGGATCTACAAGACCCACTGGCACTTCGAGAACCGCACCATCGCCAACTTCACCGACACCGGCCCGAAGCGCGTCCAGATGGTGCGCGGCCGGCCGGTGGTGGACCATGTGGCGCTGGCCGACTTCATCCTCCCGCCCAACGCCACCCACATCGACGCCGACCAGCAGGGCGGCGCCGAGTGGGTCGCGGAACGGCTCCGGCTCTCGGTCCCCCAGTTCACGATCCTCGCCACCAAGGCCGCCCCCCAGTTCCCGAACGTGGCGCCGGCGGACGTGAAGCGCATCCTCGACTTCATCGAGGAGACCGCCACCGACCGGGCCGCCAAGGTCCGGGACCTCGACTACATCAAGACCGGCACCAACCCCGTCACCGGCACCGCCTGGGAGCGGGGCGCCGACGTGACCCGGGGGCCGGGCGGGGGGCCCGAGATCCGCGAGGTCGAGCTGTTCGAGGTCCACGCCCGGGTCGAGACCGAGCCGGGGATCATCTCGGACGTGGTGGGCTGGTTCCACCGCCCGACCCGCACCCTGTTGCGTGATGTCTACAGCGACATGGCCGTGGCGGGGCGCCCCTATGACGTGATCCGCTACTTCCCGGGCGAGGGGTTCTACGGCATCGGGATGTGCGAGCAACTGGAGATGTTCCAGCGGTCCATCTCGGACACGTTCAACTTCCAGATGGACAACATGCTGCTCGGGAACAGCATCGGCATCGCGGCCAAGGCGGGCAGCAACATCGCCCCCGGCGAGCCGATCTACCCGGGCATGGTCAAGATCACGGATGGCAACCCCCGGGACGAGTTCCAGTCCTTCCGGCTGGGCGACATCAACCCCGGGATCGGGCAGACGCTCGACCAGCTCACCTTCCTCGCCCAGAAGCGGGACGGGCTCGGGGACTTGCAGCAGGGCAACATCGACTCCCTTCCCGGCCGCACCCCGGCCACGACGGTCCTCTCGATGTTGCAGGAGGGGAACCGCCGCCCGGACCTGACGATCAAGGACATCCGGTACGAGGGGCTCGCCAACGTCGGCCTCAAGATCCTCCAGTTGCTCCAGCACCACGCGGCCAAGCGGGACGCCACGGGCGGCGGGGAGTACCTGAAGATCGCGGTGCAGGCGCTCGGGCTCCCCGAGGGCGTCGAGGTGGCCCAGAAGATCGCCCTGCCGCTGGAGGACGTGACGCTCGGTATCGCCGTCTCCCTCACCGCCACGAGCGGCAGCCAGAACAAGGAGATCGAGCGCGAGAAGTACGCGACCCTCCTCCAGCTCGGCCTCCAGACCGGCTCCGCGCTGGTGCAGTTGCAGACGACCGCCGCGCAGGCGGCATTCCAGATGCCCGGCATGGGGATCGAGCAGACCGCCATGGCCGTCGCCAAGGGCACGACCGAACTGTTCTCTCGCCTGTTGGAGCAGTATGACATCCGGAATCCTGAAGCGATTGTTCCCGCGGCTGGTCCGGCGCCCGCCCCCGTCCCCGCCCTCCCCCCTGCCCTGGGGGCTGGAGGCGGCGCAGGTGGAGGCGCTCCTGGCGCTCCGCAACCAGCCGGGGTGGGCGGTGTGGGAGCAGGCCCTCGAAACGATGTACCAGACGCAGGCGGGCCCCCTCGGCAGTAACCTCGCCGAGCGGGAGTACGCCTTCACCTGTGGCGTTGTACACACCCTGCGCGTGATCGCGGGGCTTCCCGATCTCCTCTCACAAAAATTAGAGGCGTATCATGGCATCACCCGTCCCGCCGACCAGTCCGGAGCCGATCCCGGCCCCTTCCTCAACACCCCCTACTTCGACGGATGGCGCCGGAGCGGCGCCGGCGGCGGCACCGGCCCCGTGGCGGGCGCCTGACACCGCGCCGCCCGAGTTCCGGGGCAAGACGCCCGAGGAGATCCTCGGCATCGCCACGACCCTCTACGGCGTGGCGCAGCGGTTCAACCAGCAGGGCGTCGTCGCCGGCCAGTCCGCGCCGCAGGCCCCGGCCCCAACCCAGCCGTCCTACCAGCCGATCCAGGACGACGATTTCGTGACGGGCGGGGCGGTGCGGCAGTACGTCCAGCAGGCGGCGCAGACCTTCCAGCCCGCCTTGCAGCAGACGCTCCAGCAGACCGCCGCGATGGCCGTCGCGTTCGCGCGGCAGCAGCACGCCGACGCCTTCCAGAAGTTCGGCCCCGAGATCGAGGCGGAACTGGCGCGGGTGCCGCTGGAGATGCGCAACCTTGACAACATCGGCACGATTGTGGACATTGTACGCGGACGCCACTGGCGCGAACTCGCGGAGGAAGAAGGCCGCAAGATCGCCGCCACGATCGCCCCCACCCTCCGTTCCAATGGGAACGGCTCCCCGGGGAGCGGTGGCCCCAGCGTTCCATCCCTGACCCTTCAGACCGAAGCCGTGCCCGAGGAGTGGCGCCGCAAGGCGCTCGCGACCGGGCTCGATGACGCCGCCATCGCGGAGTTTTGTCGTGCCCAGGGGTGGACCACCAAGCAGTTCTACGACCAGTTCAGCAAGGGCCAGATCCAGGCCGCCGTGAGCGACACCCCGGTGAACCGGCTGGTCCAGCAGAGGGGGATGTGATGGCGAGCAAGGACGAGAAGGCCGTGAGCGCCCCGGCGAAGAAGCCCCTGATCGCCACCGGCATCCACACCGAGTTCGGGCAGGTGTACGACGACCCCTCGGGCGCGATGCTCGGCGGCCAGCGGGCCGACGTGACGTATGTCCCGGGGCACTCGGAGCGGCGCTGGGAGCGGGATGTGGCCCTCGCGGAAGCCCGGAAGGGCATCCGGAGTATGAAGGACGTGCCGGTGCTGCCGGGGAACGTCCGCTGGGTCCGCCGGAGCCATGCGAATGGCGCCCCGGGCCGGAGCAAGGAGATGGGGGCCCGGAACAGCGGCTACCGGTACGTCACGGATGCCGACATCGGGCCCGACAAGCTCGTGACGGAAGCCCCGACCGGGGCGCAGAAACTGCCGGACGGCACCTACGCGATGGGCGATACGGTGCTGATGTACTGTGACGCGCCGACAGCGGCGCGGAACGCCTACGCCAAGCAGGACAAGACCCAGCGACGGTTGCTGGGGGCGCAGGAGAAGGCCGATACCAGCGGTGTCGAGACGGAGAAGCGGCTGATGGAGCCGCTGGCCGGAGCCCCCGCCACACGGTTCCAGACCCAGTAGGGTCCTCAACCAGCCCTTCATCACCTAGGAGTTCACCATGCCGCTCGGTTTCGTGCCGGGGAGTGGCCCGTGGGAGCACCGGGAGTTCACCACGCTCTCCACCGCCACGTTCAAGAAGGGTTCCCTCGTGGAACTCGGCGGAGCCCGTACCCTCACCGAGTACGCCTCGACCAGTTCGAGCGTCCTCGGCATCGCCCTGTGCGATTCCGTCAACTCCACCCCGGCGGGCAAGGTGCAGGTCGCCATCCCGCGCCCGGGCTGCATCGCGTGGGCGGATCTCGCCCCCGGCATCGGGTCGTCCGGCCTCTCGGCGGGTCAGGCCATGGGCGTCGGCAAGCGCGGCGACTACATGAGCTTCGTCACCACCCACCACGCCAGCGTCTGGTCGCAGATCGTCGGCCTGACCGGCCGGTATGACACCGGCGCGACCTCGGGCGTCTCCCGGGTCGAAGTGTACTTCATCCAGAACGCGGCCGAGTTCTACTCGACGTCCAGCGTCTCGATCATCTAACGGAGGCCCACAGCCATGACGATGACTCGCGCACAGGCTCTGGTGCTTCTGGAGCCCAAGATCTCCACCCTCTGGAACGACAGCTTCACCCGTCGGCCGAGCGAGTGGCAGCGGTTCGTGAACGTCCGGACGACCCAGAAGGCCACGGTCACGGACCAGAACATGACCATGTTCGGCGGCTTCCAGCTCAAGCCGGAAGCGCAGAACATCAGCTACGATGACTGGATCATCGGCAACAGCAAGCAGTACAGCCCGGTGCGGTTCGCGCTCGGCTACCGCGTGACCTACGAGATGCGGAAGAACGACCTCTACGGCCAGGTGGACCGGCTGGAGGGCGGGCTCCTCGACTCGGCCCGGGACACGCAGGAGCAGACCGCGGCCCTCATCTTCAACAACGGCTTCGGCACGACCGACGCGGACGGCTTCACCGCCGCCGGCTTCGACGGGCTGGCGCTGTTCTCGACCGCGCACACCCGCCTCGACGGCGGCACCACCCAGCGGAACCGTCCCTCGACGGACGTGGACCTCTCGGTGACCGGCGTCCAGAACGCGCTCGTGGACATCGAGAACTGGGTGAACCACCGGGGCCGGCCGATCCTGTTCCGCCCGGAGCTGCTCATCATCAACCCCGAGGACCAGTTCACCGCCAAGGAGATCCTCGGCAGCGAACTCAAGCCGGGGACCGCGAACAACGAGCTGAACGCGCTCAAGGACGCGGGCCTGTCGTACATGATCTCGCACTACCTGACCGACAGCGACGCCTGGTTCATCAAGTGCGACCAGCACGACGTGAACTGGATCTGGTCGGAGCAGCCGCACGGCGAGATGGACGAGGACTTTGACGCCGACATCATCAAGCGCAAGGTCACCTACGGCCAGGTGTGCGGGCACGGGGAGTGGTTCGGCTACTACGGCTCGCAGGGCGCCTAAGCGCCGAAAGGAGTCGCTCCCATGCCGGTCAACACCGAGTACCAGTCCACCACGCCGACCCGGTTCACCGGGATCAGCAACGCGGCGTCGGGCTACACGACCACGGCACTCCAGGCGTGGAGCTTCGTCACCGCCGTGGTCCCCGCGCATGTCGTACAGGGCTCGGCCAGCAGCTTCACCGTGCTGGTCTGGCCCGCCGCGCGGGCGGGCGATGTCATCCTCCCGACCCTGCTCCCGAACGGCGCGGTGTCGAGCCTCAGTTCCGGGCTCGTGATGCACTCGCACTGCACCGTCAACGGGCAGGTCGAGTTCCGGTACAGCAACGTCTCGACGCTGGCGCAGAACCAGTCGGCGCAGACGGTCGGGTTCCTCCGCTTCTCGGCCTTCTAGCCCGACGCGGACTCACGCAGCAGACCCAGCACCGGGGGCGGGGCAGTCGCCTCGTCCCCGGTTGTCTTTGAGGAGGCCCCATGAGCGGGTTCGGATTCGGCAAGCGGAAGGACCTGTTCGACGGCTCCTCGGGGCAGTCGAGCACCTACACGGGCAGCGCCCAGCTCATCAGCGACTTCGCCTCGATGAGCCTCTCGATCATCACCGACACCACGGCGGCCAGCCGGTTCACCGTCGAGGGCAGCAATGACGACGGGTACGCAGCGGCCATCACCAACTGGAGCACCCTGACCGCCCTCACGGCGCAGGGCCTCTACACCATCGACCCGGGCGCCCGGTGGATGCGGGTGCGGCGCTCCTCGCTGGAGAGCACGGCCACCGTCCAGTTGAACGGCTGGGCCTCGTAGCATGACCGACCGCCAGTTCGTCATCGAGCCCCTGAACGGGCAGAGCGTCAACATCCGGTCGGGCGGGGAGATCGTCGGCCGGCTGACCTTCGTGTCCAGTCGGGTCACGGGCACGACTGCCGGGGCCGCGGCGAGCCTGGTGACCTGGGCCGGGAACGGGCAGAGCGCCGTGGCCGGGGCGACGGTGACGCCGCCCGCCGTCCGGGTGCTCGACGCGAATGGCCTCCCGGTGGCGGGCTCGACCGTGACGTGGGAGGGGAACACGATCAGCGGCGCCACCCAGCAGGGGCTCACGGGGACGTCGGACAGCAACGGGGTGGTAACGCTGGGCGGCTGGTCGGTGGGCACCACGGCGGGGAGCGCCTCGACCGTGTTCGCCTACAGCGGCAACCTGACCAACTCTCCAATCCGGTTCTCGATCACGCCCACGGCGGCGAGCGCGTTCAGCGTCGCCGTGAGCGCGGGCAATAGCCAGTCGAGCACGCCGCTGAGCCTCCTCGCCAGCCGCCTCACGGCGCTGGTGCAGGACCGCTACGGCAACAACGTCAACGGCGCGTCGGTGGACTGGACGAGTTCGAGCGGGTATGCGGTCATCGGAACGACGCCCGGCACCACGAACAGCAGCGGGCTCGTCGGCACCACCTACACGACCGGCCAGAGCGCCTCGACCGAGAGCGTCTGGGCCGCCATCAGTTCGGCCACCAGCGCCCGGTTCGGGGTGGGTGTCGTGGCGGGGAGTGCGGTGGCACCCGACATCCTGCTTGGGGAAGCCCAGACCGCCCTGTCCGGTGCCACCCTGCCTACCAACCCCACGGTGTTCATCGGGGATGGGTTCGACAACCCGATCTCGAATGTGACGGTGGATTTCGTCATCGTGGCGGGGAGCGGCAATCTCTCCCGATCGAGCGCCGCTCCCTCCTCGGGCGGGACGACGGATGTGCAGTGGAAGCTCGGCAGCACGGCCGGCGCGAATCGGCTGGAAGTGTCGATCCGTGGGGTGTCAAACTCGACCGTCACCTTCTCGGCCTCGGGCACCAACCCGCAGGCGGATACCATCCAGATCGAGTCGGGGAACAGCCAGAGCGCCACGGTGGGCAGCGCCCTGGCGCTGCCGCTGGCGGTGGCCACGCTCGGGAGCGGGTCCTCGGCCAGCGGGCAGCTCGTGACCTTCTCGGCCACGAGCGGAAGTCTCTCGACCTCGGCGATTGTCTCCTCGGCCTCGGGCATCGCCCGCACGGTCTGGACGATGCCGCAGGGGGCGGGTATCTATACCTGCACCGCGTCGGCGGGGACGCTGACCGGCTCGCCCCTCATCTTCTCGGCCACGGCCACGGCAGGCAGCGCCACCCAGTTGATCCTCGTGACCCAGCCGAGTTCCTCGCCGGAGCCGGGGGTGGCGTGGCCGCAGCAGCCGGTGGTGGCGAGCGCGGACCAGTACGGGAACCTCGTCTCGACCAACACGCGAGTGGGCGCGGTGCTGGTGACGGGCGACGGGACGCTGGCCTCGGGCGTGAGCACGTTCGCCGTGGCGTCGGGCGCCACGGCCACCTTCTCGGGCCTCTCCTACACCTACGTCTCGACCACGAGTTTTCAGGTCGCGTTCCGCTGCAACAGCCTCTCGACCGTGACGGCGAGTGTCCAGACGAGCGTGCCGCCCTTTGCCAATCAGTTGGCGTGGACCACGCAGCCGACGAGTGCCACGACCAGCGGCACGCTTGGCAGCCCGCAGGTGACAGTGCAGGATGCGCTCGGCGGGACGGTCACGACGGCCACCAACGCCATCACGGTGAGCCTCACCGGATCGGCCAACACCGAGGGGGGTACGCTGTCGGGGACGCTGACCAAGAACGCGGTGGCGGGCGTGGCGACCTTCGGCGACCTGTCGATTGACACCGTTGGCTCGTTCACGCTGGACGCCACGGCCACGGGCCTGACCCCCGCCACGAGCGCGGTCGTGAGCATCACGAGTGCCGCCAACCCGAACGAGCCGAGTGGATTCTCGTCCTTCCACTTCACGCGCTTCCTCAACTTCACCACCTCCAACCCGACGGTGAATGGCGCGGCGAATGAGGGGTTGACCCGCTCGAACAACGGCACCGGCACCACAGTGCTGGACACCATCGCGCCGTACTCCGGCGTCAGCGTCTTCCGCATCACGAGCCCGAACGGCTCGGTGCAGGGATCGGGGTATGACAACCTCCGGCCAGGCACCGGCAGTTCGTACCTCTACCAAAAGGCACAGTTCACCCAGTTGTACATGCGCTTCAAGGTGCGGGTGGACAGCGACTACCGCGTCCCGGCAGGCAGTGGCGTCCAGAAACTGTTCCACATCGAATGCCTTCTCGATGTGGTCCCGACCGGCCAAGGCGGGAGTGCGGTTGTCCCGTCCATTACCGGCCCGGTGAATTCGACCACCGGCAGCATGGCTATTGGGCTCCGCTACCAGAACATGAGCACGGTGAATGGGGCCGTGACCTCGTTCAATGGCCCGACCAAGGCCATCGTGCGCGGCCGGTGGTACGACGTAGAAATCTACCTCAAGCAGAACACCGGATCGGCAGCCGATGGCATTGGGCGGCTGTGGGTGGACGGGGTTGCGGTCGAGAACAACACGTCCCGGACGTTCAAGAACGGCGGGACCAAGGAGTTCACGAACATCAAGCTCAACCCGACCTACGGCGGGACGGGAACGATCACCGGAAACCAGTATGTGTATTATGCGGACTGGTATAGCAGCGGGACGGTGTAACGATGGCGATCCCCACGATTGTCGGGACCGGCACCTACAGCCGCGCGGCCGGGACCACGACGCCGAGAAGTTACGGGCCCTTCTGGATGTGGTGGGATGACCTCACTGTGAGCGGGACATAACCCATGGCGACCAAGACGCTGTACCCGCTGGACGCCATGGCGTCGGGGGTGAACTGGGGCGACATGCAGGAGGACAGCGCCCCGGCCACCGCCACGATGGTGACCGGCTGGGTGGTGGGCACCACGACACCACCCAGCTATTCCCGTCTCCGCGTCACGAACGAGTCCGTCAACGGCAACTTTCAGGCAGCCTCGCTGATCGACGCCGCCGCCGGCCCGACCGACTTCGGCACGTTGGCCGATGCGTGGCGGTCGCCCACGGCGTACACCGGCAGTTTTGCCGACACGGCATGGGATTTCCAGTTCGCTATCCTGCGGATCGACGGGACCAGTACCCCGGATGGGCGCCTCCGGTTCCGGGTGTGGAAAAGCGCGGATGGCACCGATGCCACGAGCCCGGCCGAACTGACGAGCGGCACGCTGGTGACGACGATTGCCACCAATGTGAGTGCGACGCCGCAGAACATCACGGCGTCGTGGAGCCCCGGCGCGATCACGCTCACCAACGAGTACCTGTTCTTTCAGGGCGAGTGGGAGATCACCGGGGCGGGCTCGGGCGCGGCCTACGATGTCCACGTCCAGCAGGACAGCGCCACCCGGATCATCACCCCGAATTTCACCACCGGCAGCGTCGTGGGCACCAGCACGGCCCTCCGACAGGGCCGCAGGCGGCGGAGGTAGACGATGCAACTCAGCTTGGCCGACGTGACCAGCCGGGCCACCACCCTCGCGGGCGGGCGGACGGAATGGTCAGTCTCAGAAGTTTCATTTTTCGCCAACCTCGCGGCCCAAGAGGTTGCGAACCAAGTCTGGCATACCCCCTACGAGGCGCTGGCCTACTCCTCGACCACGAGCGGCGAGAATCGGTTGTCGCTGCCCTCGGACTTCGACACCCCTGTCTCCCTCTCGAACCTGTCCACCGACGGGGCGAGCGGCGGGCGGAACCTCACCTTCGTGACCGGCGAGTGGATCGACAGCCAGAGCAGCACCGCCAACGGGGAGCCCGAGTGCTGGGCGCTCTACGGCACCTGGCTCGAACTCTGGCCTTCCCCCGACTCCTCCTACAGCCTCCTCCTCCGGTATCGGGGGCGGCAGGGGACGCTGGTGAACAGCACGGACACGCCCGCGTTTGACGAGCGGTGGCACCCGGGCTGGCTCTACAAGACGACCGAACTACTCGAAGCCTCGCGCGGCAACCCGGAAGGCGAGGCGCTGGCGCGGAACCGCTACCTGTCGTACATGGGAAGCATTCCGGATGACCGGGCGCGGCGGCAGCAGGTCAAGAGCCCGATGGCGATGCAGTTCTTGCGCGAGGACCGCTGATGCCGTGGGTGACCACGACGGCCTCGGCCGTCTCGTGGGGCGGGAGCAGCCCGGCGACGCAGACCTACACGGCCCCGACGGCCGGGGTGAGCGTCTGGGCCATTCCGCGCGGACTGCCAGAGACGGGAGCCAATGCGCCCGCGCTCGACTTCGAGTTGCAGTTCCGGGACACGGGGCATGGGGTGTTCAGCGACGACCGCCCGCTCCTGTTCCTCTCGTCCCTGAGTGAAGGGAACCCATAGATGACGCTTTCCGGCCTCACCGCCCTCTCGTCCTTCACGGACAAGGCGCCTGTCTCCCCGACCTACATGAACGCGAAGTTCGGGGAGATCCAGGCCAATCTGAACACGATCAGCGCCCTGCCCCTGACGTTCTCCGGGACGACGCTGACCGTGGACAACGGCTATGCACTGCTGGCCCGGTCCATTGATTCCGGGGGGATGGGCGTGAGCCTGCTGGCTTTCGGGGCGGATGCGACCGGGGGTACGGATTGCCGGTCGGCGGTCATCTCGGCGGCTTCGGCGGCCAAGGCGCTTGCCGGTGGGCGGGGAATGGTGTTCGTGCCCCCGGGCGTCTATCGGCTGGACTCGACCGTGACGCTTGGCACGTCCATGACGGGCATCCGGTTCCGTGGGGCGGGAGGCTACAGCTCCATCTTCTCCTCGAACCAGACCAACGACCTGTTCAACCTGAACGTGGACACGGGGTTTGGGTTTGAGGGGATCGGCTTCCAGTTGAGCGGGTCGAGCTGGACGCAGGCTATCGGCATCCACTGCACCGCCAACTGCAATGGCCTGTTCATCCGCGATTGCGTGTTTCACTCGGTCAGCAGCTTCGGCATTCTGTTCGAGGCGAACAGCGGCTCCGGCGCCATGATTGCCGACACCGAGTTCAGCGCCAATGCCAGCAGCGTCACCACCGTCTCCAGCGGGCAGTCGAACGTGGCCGCGGTCGGGATGCGGGGACAGGACTCGGCGGCGCGGCCCCGCATGGTCTCCAACTGCATCGGGCTCGGTGGGATTGATCTCTGGAACGTGGACGCGCCAACCGACATGTTCTCGAATGGCGGATTCTTCCGGAACGCGGTCATCACCGAGCAGACCAACTCGGCGCTCAACGTCCACTACTACGGGACGCGGTTCGCCACGACGGGCTACCCGACCTACCTGCGCGGCGGCAACCCAGAACTGTATGCGGGCACCCATGCTGGCAACATCGTCATCGCCAGCGGCGCCAATAACGCCGTCGTGGTGAGTTCGGCGGTGAGCGGGATTCAGGACCAGTCGAGTTCGTCCGGCTCGAACCTCATCGTCGGCGGCTACTACAACCTGGCGCCCGGCTTCTTCGCCAACTTCTCGCAGGTGCAGGCCACGGCTGGCTCGCAGGCCCGCCCGAACTACACGTTTGCCAGCGACCTGTCGGTGGGGTTCTACCGGAGCGGCGTCAGCACGATTGCCGTCTCGACCGGCACGTTCAACCTCGCCACCAACGCCGTGCGGTTCTCCACGCGGACGCTGGCCGCCAGCGCGCTCACGACCTCCGCCGCCAACACGAACGTGGCCGTGAACGAGATGGTGTTCACGGTCGGGGGCGCCTCGGGCGCCAGCCTTGCCATCCACTCCGGGGGCACGGTTTACATCTTCAACTCCGCCATCTCGGCAAGGGCGACCTGACCATGGGCAAGAAGAAAAAGAAGGGCTGCTGAGGCCGCACCCACGGGCCGAGCCAATCCCTCGGCCCTTTTTTACGGCCATCGTGAAGGAAGGCTGAACATCGCCATGGGACGAAAGGGGGAGACGTGACCAGCTACCAGACGGTGGCCCTTGTCACTTATGTGTCGGGCGGGGTGACGACAGACTATGTGCCCGTGGCCCCGGGTGGCACCTACAGCGACGGCTCGTTCAGCCTGCCGGGTGGGAGCGGGACGGGGCCGGCGGGACCGAGCGGAGCCACCGGCCCGGCTGGGCCCTCGGGCGCGACAGGACCCTCGGGAGCGACGGGTCCCTCGGGCGCTACGGGCCCGCAGGGGAGCGCCGCGGCCATCTTCGTCACCAGCGCCCTCTCGGCCCAGATCAGCGGCTCCACAGCCACGCTTGACCTCCCCCGGCTCGTGGCGGGCGGCAGCAGCTACAACAGCCTGACCGTGGACGTGTACGGCCGGGTCACCAACGCCGAGACGGTGGCGGGCGGGAGCGGGGCCCCGACGGATGCCCAATACCTCGTGCTCGCCACGAACGGCACGCTCTCGAACGAGCGGGTGCTGGCGGTGGGAAGCGGGCTCACCCGGCAGGATGGCGGGGCGGGGAGCACCTACACCATCAGCCCCTTCCCGACCTACTCCTTCTGTTCGCTCTCGGCCGACACCGGCCAGACCAACCTCGCCCTCCAGAACTCCCAGTTGAGTTTCGCCGTGACGAACGGCAAGCTCTACCAGTTCAAGGCCAACTACCTCTTCCGCACCGCCGCCACCACGACCGGCCTTCGGTTCGGGCTCACCTGCCCCGCCTTCACGATCCTGGCCGCCACGGGACAGGTGCCGGTCGCCGCCGGCGGCACGGGCGGTGTCTACCATTCCTACATCACCGGCTCGGGGGTGTCGGTGACGGGGACGGGGGTGGCGCTGGCGGGCGTGGACTATCTGGCGACACTGGACGGCGTGATCCAGCCGTCGGCGGACGGGAGTCTCGTGTTCCAGTATTCAACGGAGATCAACGCCAGCCGGGTGACCATCCGGGCCGGGAGCCACGCCGAGCTGTGGCAGGTCACGCCTTGACGCGGTTTCATCCCGTTCCCAGATTGGGAGCATGACCATCGTCAGTTGCATCCTCGCCCGGAACGAGGCCGACCGCGATCTCCCCGCCGTCCTAGAGAACGCGGCAACGTTTGCCGACCGGATTCTGGTCCTTGATGATTCGAGCACCGACGACACCGTGGCTGTGTCAAAACGACACGGTGCCACGGTGCGGACCCGGAAAAGCGACGGGATGTGGGGGCGGGAGGCCCCGGCCCGGAAGGAACTCTGGGACTGGGGGGCCAAGGTCGCCAAGGATGGGTGGCTGCTCATTCAGGACGCGGACATGCTGCTCCGGGGTGATCCCCGCCCCCTCACCAAGACGTGGACCTACAACGCCTGGTCGTTCGTGCTCTACGACCTCTGGGGGGAAGGGGTCTACCGGGAAGGGGACTTCTGGCAGGGGCACCTGCATCCGAGGCCGTGGCTGTTCTGCCCGAGCCGGGTACCCGAGGGGTGGGTGGCGGAGTGGCCCGCGAGGGGTATCCACGTCGGCCACGCGCCCCTCAACTATCCCTTGGTATCTGGCGTGATTCAGCCAGAGGTCTTACATTGGGAACACCGCGCCTACGTTAGCCCGCTTCGGCGGCAGGCAAAGGCGATGCAGTACCGGAGCCAGTCGCACCAGTTGACCCCGTTCGAGGCCCAACACGTTGACTCGATCCTCGCCTTCGACCCCGACGTTCCAGCCCCTCGGTAAGCACGCCCTTGTCCGGCTCCTGCCGGAACCCGCCCGCTCCGCCTCGCTCGCGGTCATCACCTCCGCCTCGCTGACCCAGCGGGCGGAGGTGCTTGCGTTGGGGCAGGGCCTCCCGGACCTGAAGGTGGGCGACGTGGTGCTCTGCCGCCCCGCGCAGGGACACGAGATCGGGGACCACCTCCTCCTCCCCTCCACCGCCATCCTCGCCACGGAGACGCCGGCGTGAGCGACCACCTGCTGCCGCTGCCCGAGAACCGCGAGTTCCGCATCCTCGTGGGTACGAGCGTCCGGAAATCGCTGCCGATCCTTCATGCCCACCTCCGGTCCTACGACCGGCAGGAACTCCCCACGGGCACCACGCTCTCCTACTGTTTCGTGGCCGACTTCGCGGACCCGAACGGGCAGGACAAGGAGGCGCTGGCCTACCTCCGCGAGTGGGTCGCCGCCCGGCACGGCACCGTCCTGCTCGGCGGGCCCACGGCCACCAACGACTTCACCGACCTCCATCCCGAGACGCACCAGTGGCAGGTGAGCGCCATGCAGCGGGTCGGCAGGCTCAAGAACCGGATCTTCGAGAAGGCGGTGGCCGAGCGGTACGACGCCGTGTTCCTCGCGGACGCCGACCTCCTGCTCGACACGACCACGATCCAGACCCTGCTGGCGGATGATGCCCCCATCGCCTGTGGCGTCTACTGGACCCACTGGCAGCGCCACCCGAGCCCCGAGGTCACGGTCCACGCGGGCCCGCAGGTCTGGCTTCGCCACCCCTACGAACTCAGTGGCCGCGGCATGGACGAGGCCGAGTTCCGCCGCCTCCTGATCGACCGCCAGCTCGTGCAGGTCTGGGGACAGGGCGCCTGCACCCTGATCCGGACGGAGGTCCTCCGGGCGGGCGTGTCCTTCGCCCCGTTCCCGGGGAACCAGGGACCCGGGCTCTGGCAGGGCGAGGACCGGCAGTTCTGCCTCCACGCCGAGGCCCGCCACATCCCGATGTTCGGGGACGGCTGGCCCGACCTCTTTCATGTCTACCACCTGCCGGACGACGTGGCCGCGATCCCGCAGTGGGAAGAGCGGCTCGCTCGCCCCCACCCGACGCGGGCGACGACGGGCGACCTCGTGAACGTGGTCCTGACGGCCTTGGAGGGGGTGCCGCAGCCGGATGGGCGGTGGACGGCGGTGGGGCCGCAGCGGGTGCGGGGGCGACTCGGGGCGATCCCGATGCTGCCCGAGATCGAGGAGGCGCTGCACGAACTCGAACGGGGCCAGAGTCGCATCGTCCCGGTCCACTTCCCCGTGTCCCACCCGATCCCGCAGTTCCGTGGGGTGAAGCGGCTGATCCGGGTGACGCTCTTGGACGTGAAGCCATTTGCGTT
>CAYZBB010000129.1:0-16634 GCA_964476495.1 uncultured Actinomycetes bacterium
CGAACGGCGGCCCGTCGTAGAAGACGTACTCGTTGGCGCCGTTCTCGCCGGCGTCGCGCTGGTCGACGGAGGCCTGGAAGGTGCCGTCCTTGTCCCAGTAGTCCAGGACCAGGCGCTCCAGGGTCGGGAAATCGGGGTGCGCGCCGACGTCGTCGGCACCGGCACGCGGATAACGGGTGGGCTCGCTCATCGGGTGGGTACTCCTCGTCGCTGCACGTGGTTCACGTTGCAGGGACGAGGCGCGACCGATGCCGGTCGAACCCCGCGGTACCACCCCGCTTGCCCGGCCCCTCTCGCTCTGAAGCACAAGAGGGGGTCGGACCGCTCGTCGACCGGCTGTGTCGGGCCGGACCCGTTCGGGTCTAGTGAGAACTCCGTCGCCGGGTCGGGGACGGTGCTCCGTTCTTCCGAATGGCTCGCCGGTGATGGCCGGGTCAGCGCCGAACTGCTATCGAATTGTGGTCGATCCTGATCCGATCCAGCGTAACGCCGCCGGTCGAACGAAATTCCCCGATCAGTCGCCGGGACCGGAGGTCACCGCCACCGGCTGCTGTTCGCGGGAACCACCGTCGTCGAGCTGGGCGAGCTGGTCACTGATCCAGCTCTTGAGCCGACCGCGATACTCGCGCTCGTACCCGCGCAGATCGTCGATCTTCTTTTCCAGACCGACCCGCTCATCGTTCAGCTTGCCCAGAGTCTGGTCGTAACGCTCCTTGGCCTCTCGGTCCAGGTTTTCGGCCTTGGTGCGGCTGTCCCGCTCCGCCGCCTCGGCGCGGGTGGTGACGTCGGACATGAGCGCCTCCGCCTGGCTCTTGGCGTCGGCGACCGCCTTCTCGGCCTCGGCGCGGGCCTCGCTGGTCAGCCGGTCAGCCGTCTCCTGCGCCAGGCCCAGCAGACGCGCCGCGGCCGAGTGTGCGTCACCGCTCGACATCGCGGGCTCGCCGGACTTAGTCAACGGCACGGTCTGACCGCCACCGGCCTGCCCGGCCTGCGCCTTGAGCTCGGCGTTCTCCTCGATCAGGCGGGCCAGTTCGGCCTCGACCTTGTCCAGGAAAGCGTCGACCTCGTCCTCGTCGTAGCCGCGCTTGCCGATCGACGGCTTCTTGAAGGCGACGTTGTGCACGTCGGCAGGGGTCAACGGCATGACTGCTCCTCGTGATTCTCCGGTCTCGGCGCACATCGCCCGCCGTGATCTTCAAGCATCCTAGTCGGCTTGATGGGCGCCGACGGCGACGGCGAACCGCGGCCTGCAGCGGACGCCGCTTGAACGACCGCGTTCGTCGATGAGCCCGGCCAAGGATGGAAGGCCGATCCACGGAGTCATCCCATTTGGTAGTCAATGTTGCTTTGGGTGTTTGGTCGCGTATCTACGGTTGCCACCCATTCAGAGCGACTTGTCCGATCTGGCTACTTATAGATAGCATCGGTCTCGACGGCTGAGTGGTTGTCAGCCCAAACGCGCACCCGACTGCGTGCATTGACGAGTTCCAAGTCCGGCCGGCCGCTGATTCTCCGACGAATCCAAGCAGGGAGCACGCTGCTGCCATACCGAACAAGCGATGGAACTGTCATCAACCAGTTCAGCGAAGGATCTCGACCAAGACCGTTGAATCGATCCTCCCGCACACCGCTGGAGGTAAAAGTGCCCTATTCACGCGGCACGAGGCCCCAACCAACTAGGACCCGGCTTGAGCCAAGCCACCTGGCCACTGGCTCGCCAGGAACATATCGCACGACAGCGAGGGCGCGAGAAATGACGGCCTCCATTGAGGGAGTGATCATCAATGACTACGATGGCATACCGCCATAAGCCGCGCCAATTTGCGGCGTGGAAGGCAGTATTGCTGGTGTCAAGCCTCGCGTTGTCTGCATGCAGCGGAAATGCAGAACCAGGACCGGCGACGGGTCAGTCGCTGGAGAACACTGGTTCAGGTTCGACTGATTCGCCGACGGAATCATCTGCCAACAACGCTGACCAAGCTGACGACCAAGTGTGAGTCGCGTTGAGGTGCCGCCCAGCGTTGCGTCCGCCGGCCTGGCACCTGACCTCGTCGTCACCCGTCGAGAGACGGCCGGCGGCCCAGCACGCCGAACGACAGCATCGCGAAGGCCGTATCCGCCACGTCGGGATCGACGTCGAACTCGGCCGCGATGTCGTCCGCGTCGACGCCGTGATCGACGCCCTGGCCGGCGCTGAGTCTGGCCCGGACATGCGCCAACAGCGACTCGCCGTGTGGTCCGTTCACGCAGCGCCCGCCACGGATTCCACGGCTCATCCATTACGGTGCCAACGATCGCGTCACGACCCACAGACTGCACCGAAGGTCCGACGTCAGCCCCGCGGCTGTGGACGACCGACGGTCGGCAGCGTGCGAGCGTCCGCCGCGTCGGGCACCGTCCCGTCCGCTGCAGCATGCAACACCGGGCGCACGACCGCGGTGTCGTCCTGCAGAAGCTCCAACGGCGGGACCTCGAGCTCCTCCGCCAGCCGTTCCACCACGCGCAGACTGGGATTCCGCTCGCCCCGTTCGAGGCCTCCGACATACGTGCGATGCACGTCCAGCAGCTCGGCGAACGCCTCCTGCGAAAGCTGCCGCTGCATACGTAGTCGTCGCAGGTTGCGCCCGAGGCGCTGCTGCAGGGTCCCGACCACGGCGACGATACGAACATCGCGCTATCCAAAGGTCTACAGACCTATAAGTAGCGCGGGTAGCTGCGGCTGCACGTGGCCCGGTCGGCGGGAACACCCAGCGGCCCGCCGCCGGTCGCGCCCCGGCGCCAGGCTCCAAGAACGGCCCGCTGCACCCGAAGATCAGCGAGGCGGTCGGGCCACGGAGGGGACTCGACGGGATCCGACAGTGCCGGGTCAAAGTGCGGCGATGGCGAGCCGCGCCACGACCTCCATCAGGATGTACACGAGGATCAGCAGCACGATGACGCTCAGATCAAAACCGACACCGCCCAGCCGGACCGTCGGAATGATCTTGCGAAACAGCCTTACCGGTGGGTCGGTGGTGACGTAGAGCACCTCCATGGCAACGGCCGGAGCGCCGGCGGGCCGCCAGGTACGGGCGAACACACGCACGAACTCGATGACGATGCGACCCAGCAAAGCGAGCCGAAACAGCCACAACAGCAGGTAGACCACCTGCCAGAGAACGTTCACCACTCCTGTGTACCTGATTGCCCGTGCGGAGTTCCACCGCGGCCGGTGTCAGCGCCCGACGCGACCTGCTGCCGCGTACGCCTCGCGCGGTGCGGCGTATCCGGCGTACTCGGGCTCGTAGTCGGGCAGATCGGCCATGTCGGTATCGGGTGGCAGCAGCATGAAGACCTTCGTCGTGACCTTGTCGATCGACCCGCGCAGCGCGAACGCCAGGCCAGCGGCGAAGTCGACCAGCCGACGGGCCCCGGTGTCGTCCATCTCGGTCATGTCCAGGATCACCGGCTTACCCTCGCGGAACTTCTCGCCGATGATGCGCGCCTCACTGAAGCCGGTGAGCTTCACCGTGACGGGCCGGATCGCGCCCGCGGACTCCGCGAAGTCCCGGCGCGGTTCGGGCCGGGCCTGGACGGCAAGCGCACCCTGGGTCATCGGTGACTCGTACCCGCCGGGGACGGCACGAGGACCGGACGGCTGGTAAGGCGACGGGCGCCCACGGTCATAGTGATCGTCGTACTCGGGTCCGCGTTCGGTCTCGTAGCCGTCGTCGTGGTACTGGCCGTCCTGGTACTCCTCGCCGTACTCGTCACGACGTCCGTCCTCGGGGACCAGTCCGAGAAAGGCCCCTACCTTGCGCCATGAACCCATGTCGTGCCGATCCTTCCGCTGTCGTTGCATGTCGGCCAATGCACTGGTCGAACTCCCGGGCCCGGCCAGCGGAACCGCCCGACCTCGCCCGGGCACATTCCGAAAGGCAGGTCGCGCGAACCGATTTCCACGCCTGCCGGTGAGGCTATCCCCCGCGCACGGATCCGATGTGGTGCGACACACCCGGATGATCGGCCTGTCGGAACGGCTCGGGTTCGCCGGCTCATCCGGACCGCCAGATCAACCCGGCTTGGCGACCGGTCGGTGCTCCGCGGCGATGACTGTAGAGGTCGGGATCGGTGTAGGTGCAACGACTGTCGACCTGGATCCGGCCGATTCCGAGGGAGTGGAGTTGGCCGTGCAGGCCGGCCCGCAGATCCAGGGCGGCCGTGCCGCTATCGGTGCGGCAGGCCGACCCGGGAAGCGCATCCTCCACCTCGTCCCGCATATCGGGCGGGACCTCGTAGCACCGGCCGCAGATCGCCGGCCCCAACCACACGGTCATGGCCGCGGGGTCGGCGCCGAGCTCGCTCATGGTCCGGATCAATCGCCGCGCGATGCCACCGGCGGCGCCTCGCCGGCCTGCGTGTGCGGCGCCCACAACGCCGGCCGCCGGGTCACCCGCCAGGATCGGCACGCAGTCGGCGGCAAGGACACCGAGCACAACGTCGGTTGCGGTGGTGACGATCCCATCGCAATCGGGCAGGCCGGCAGCGCCCCGGTCGACGGACCGGACCGTGGTGCCGTGCACCTGCCGCATCCACACCAGCCGGTCGACCGGAATGCCGACCCGGTCGGCGACCGCGGCCCGGTTCGCCAGCACGGCAACCGGATCGTCACCGACCGAACCACCGAGGTTCAGCTCGTCGTACGGCGCGGCGGAGACGCCGCCGCGCCGGGTCGTGAACAGCGTCCCGATTGCCGGCACCGAGTATCCCAGTGACGGACGTCGGTCCGGTCAGCGCTTCATGAATGACGGGACGTCCACGTCGTCGTCGTCCAGGTCGAGCTGCTGGCGGCCGCGTGCCGCGCCCGGGTGTGCGGGGGGCTGCGCCGGATACCGACCGGGCGCCTGCTGCTGGTAGGCAGGAGCGGTGCCACGCGAGGGCGGCGGCGGCGCGCTGGCGTACTGCGGCTGGGGCGGCGTCTGCGGTTCGAGGCGCTGCGGGTGCGAGGAGAACCCGCCGGCGCCATTGCCGTTCAGCCCACCGCCGTCAAGGCCGCTACCGTTCAGGCCGCCGTGACCGCCACCGTTCAGCCGGCCGCTTGGGCCACCGACGCGATCGCTGCCGACAGTCGCGCGGACCCGCTGGTCGATGCTGGGCGGCAGCACGGACGGGCTCGAGTCGAAGCCCGCGGCGATGACGGTCACCCGCACCTCGTCGCCCAGCGAATCGTCGATGACCGTGCCGAAGATGATGTTCGCGTCCTCGTGCGCGGCCTCCTGGACCAGCGATGCCGCCTCGTTGATCTCGAACAGGCCGAGGTCGCTGCCGCCGGCGATGGACAGCAGCACGCCGTGCGCACCGTTCATCGAGGCCTCCAACAGCGGCGAGTTGATGGCCTTCTGCGCGGCCTGGACCGACCGGCCCTCGCCGCGGGCGGACCCGATACCCATCAACGCGGTGCCGGCGCCGGCCATCACGGACTTGACGTCGGCAAAGTCGACGTTGATCAGGCCGGGGGTGGTGATCAGGTCGGTGATCCCCTGAACGCCGTTGAGCAGCACCTCGTCGGCGGAGCGGAAGGCGTCCATCAGCGAGACGCCCATGTCGCCGAGCTGCAGCAGGCGGTCGTTGGGGATCACGATCAGGGTGTCGCACTCGTTGCGGAGCATCTTGATGCCCTCTTCGGCCTGCCCACCGCGCCGACGGCCCTCGAACTGGAACGGCCGGGTGACCACACCGATGGTCAACGCGCCCAGCTTGCGGGCGATCGAGGCGACCACCGGCGCGCCGCCGGTACCCGTGCCACCGCCTTCCCCAGCGGTGACGAAGACCATGTCCGCGCCCTTGAGCACCTCCTCGATCTCCTCGCGGTGGTCCTCGGCCGCCTTGCGCCCGACGTCCGGGTTCGCCCCGGCACCCAGGCCGCGGGTCATCTCCCGGCCCACGTCCAGCTTGACGTCGGCATCCGACATCAGCAGCGCCTGGGCGTCGGTGTTGATCGCGATGAACTCGACCCCGCGCAGGCCGACCTCGATCATCCGGTTGATGGCGTTCACGCCGCCGCCGCCGATGCCGACGACCTTGATGACGGCCAGGTAGTTGTGCGGTGGCGTCATTCGCCTTCGCCTTTCTGTTCGGCCCGGGCGTTTCCCGGACCACTGTCGTTGCGCTGACTGCGGATGCACCGGTGGCCCCTGACCAACTGCTCCGTTCGGCGTGTCGAACCCTCAACCTCAACCATACGGTTATAGTTATGTCAGGTGGTGGCGCTGGGGTTGAAGGTAGGTGCGGGGTCGACCGACACCACGGAGGCGCGCCGCGAGTCGGCGTACTTTCGCGTCGATCGCGTCGGCGTGCTCCCGTGTTGATCATGGCGGCGTGCCGTCGACACACCGCGCGAATCCGCGACACGCCGATGCCGTGCCGGCACCGCGCCATGATCAACTCCGGGGTGGTGGGACCGGCGCACGATGGGGTGCATGACGGTGAACGCGACCGGTGACCGGGCAGGTGGTCGACCGACCGACCGGCCCGCCCTACGGCTGCCGGCGAATCGGGTGGCCCGGCGCGCCGTCTGGTACTGGTTCACCCGGGCGTCGATCGGCTGGTGCCTCGTGCTCGCCGTGCAGATCCTCGCCCTGATCCTCGAATGGCCGCTGCCGCCGGCCAAGATCGCGCTGCTGGTCGCCACGGTCGTGCTGGCCGCGATCCACGTGTCGGTGATGCCGTTGTGGCGCTACCGGGTCCATCGCTGGGAGCTGACCGATCTGGCCGTGTACACACGCACGGGCTGGTGGAACCAGGAATGGCGGATCGCCCCGCTCACCCGAGTGCAGACGGTCGACAACTCCCGCGGGCCGCTCGCCCGGATCTTCGGGCTGACCGAACTGGTCGTGACCACGGCGTCGGCCGCCGGTCCGCTCAAGATCGAAGGACTCGACGCGAACGTCGCGCTGCAACTGGCCGCCGCCATCACCGCTGCGACCGGGTCGTCCGGGGACGACGCGACATGAGCGGGCCCGCGGCGGGCGACCCGACCGGAGCCGAGCGGGCGCCGATCACCCTGGCAGCAGTCGACCCGGCTGCCGTACCGGCCGCCGAGCCGGAATCGCCGGCCGAGCCCGAGGTCCCGTGGCGACGCCTGTCCCCCGGCATGCTGCTGGTCGAACCCGTGCGGGAGCTCATCCGTTTCATCCCGATGCTCCTGGTGTTGCTGATCGCCGGATCCGCCGGCGATGGCGGTCCGCCCTGGGGGCTGATCGGCACCGCGGTTGTGGTGGCGCTGGGGGTCACCCGTTACCTTTCGACGCGGTTCCGGATCACACCCACCGTGGTCGAGGTGCGTCGCGGGTTGTTCCAGCGCAAGCACTTGACGGTGCCACGTGACCGGATCCGCACCATCGACGTCAGCGCGCACCCGCTGCAGCGGCTGCTGGGTCTGGTCCGGGCGGATATCGGCACCGGCAGCTCGAGCGCGCACGCACCGTCGGTGCGGCTGGACGGAGTGCCGGCATCGGCGGTCCCGGGCCTGCGCGCCGAGCTGTTGCATGGGCCCGCCGGTCCGTCGTCCGCGCCGCGATCGGGCAAGGACACCGGGCCGGCCGATCCGGCCGAGGTCGAGATGGCGCGCTTCAGGCCGGGATGGATCACGCTGGCACCGGCGACCCTGTCCGGGGTGGTCAGCGGGGCGATACTGATCGGCTTCGGATTCCGGCTGATGCGGCAGGCTCGCCTCGATCCGACCCGGTTCGCGCCGGTCGAGCAGGCGTTGGGCTTCCTGCGCGGCCATTCCATCTGGTTCGACGTGGCCCTGTCCGCGGCCGTCGTGGTGCTGGTCGTGGTGATCCTCTCGGTCGCCGGATACATCCTGTCCTTCTGGGGTTTCCGGTTGGCCCGGCACCCCGGGGGCACCCTGCAGATCAGCCGCGGCCTGCTGACCACCCGATCGACCAGCATCGCCGAACGTCGGCTGCATGGTCTGCAGCGCCGCGAGCCGCTGGTGCTGCGATGGGCGCACGGCGCACGGTTGAATGCGGTGGCCACCGGCCTGCGTCGGGGAGGCGAGGAGAACGGGGGCGGCAATGCGGTGCTGATGCCGCCGGCACCCGCCACCGAGGTGTTGGCGGTGGAGACGGCCATCCTTGGCGACGAGCGGCTGGTGCGCGCACCACTGCAACCGCACGGCCCGGCCGCCCGCAGGCGCCGCTATACCCGAGCCGTTGCCGGAGCGATGCTACTGATGGTCTTACTGGCCGCGTTGACCTGGTGGGCAGGCCTGCCGCCGCCGTTGTATGCCCTCTGGGTCGCCGGTGTGCCGGCCGCCGTGCCGCTGGCCGCCGACCGCTACCGCAACCTGGGTCACGCCGTGATCGACGGTCACCTGATCGTCGGGCTCGGGTCGCTGCACCGCCGCCGCACGGTGCTGGCGATCGAAGGCATCATCGGCGTGACGGTCAGGCAATCCGTCTTCCAACGGCGCGCGGGGGTGACAACCCTGATCGTCACCACCGCCGCCGGCGCCCAGCACTACGACGTCCCGGACCTGCCCGAACCGGTGGCGATCGACCTCGCCTGCATCCTCCTGCCGGCGTCTGCAGGGCTGACCGTCGGCACGACCATGAGGTTGCGGTGACGCGTGCCGCTGGCAGACTTCCAGCAGAGGCCGACGGGCACCCGGGACGGCGCACGCCGCCCCCGCCCGTTCGGCGCCGACATCGCCGCGGCGCAGGGCCGTGGCACGTGCACGACCAGAGGTGACGACACATGGGTGTTCACACAGTCCATCCGCACGGGGTCGGTGACGACCGTCCCGCTGCGACCGGCTCCGCGGACGGGGGCAACACGCGATGACCCAGAGCGCCCGCGGCGGTGAGAAGGAAACCGGCCAGGTTCGCAACGTCGTACTCGTCGGCCCCGGCGGGGCCGGCAAGACCATGCTGATCGAGGCGGCGGCGCTGTCCAGCGGGGTGATCAGCCGGCTCGGATCGATCGAGAGCGGCAGCACCGTCTGTGATTTCGAGGACGTCGAGCGCCGCCTGGGCAGGTCCGTGTCGCTCTCGGTGGCCAGCCTGGTGGTCGGCGACGTGCCGGAGATGGCCGGATCCGTCCGCATCAACCTCGTGGACACCCCCGGACATGCCGACTTCGTCGGCGAACTCCGGGCGGGCCTGCGGGCGGCGGACGCGGCGTTGTTCGTCGTGTCGGCCACCGACACGGCCGCGGCCGGCGGGGTGATCGACGGCGCCACTCGCATGCTCTGGCAGGAGTGCGCCGCGGTCGGCATGCCGCGGGCCGTGGTGATCACCCACATCGACCAGCCGCGCGGCGATTTCACAGCGGCCGTGGAGAACTGCCAACTCGCCTTCGGCGACGGCGTCCACCCGCTCTACCTGCCGCTGGCGCCGGCCACCGGCGAAGGACCGGCCGCGCTGATCGGCCTGCTGTCGCAGACCGTGTACGACATCGCCTCCGGCTCGAGGGTCGCCCGACCGGCCGACGACGACGAGCAGAAACAGATCTCCGGAGCCCGGGACGCGCTGATCGAGGCGGTGATCACCGAGTCCGAGGACGACGGGCTGCTGGACCGTTACCTTGCCGGGGAGGAGGTCGGCTTCGACACCGTCGTCGACGACCTGGAGACCGCGGTCGCCCGCGGTTCCTTCCACCCGGTGCTGCCCTGCGTGCCGACCACCGGCCTGGGCATCCCCGAGCTGATCGAGGTGATCTGCCGCGGCTTCCCGCATCCGGAGGAGCACCGGTTGCCGCCCGTGTACACGCCCGCGGGGGCCGACCGGCCGCCGCTGACCGGAAGCGCGGACGGGCCGCTGGTCGCCGAAGTGGTCAAGACCACCACCGACCCCTACGTCGGACGGATCTCCATCGTCCGGGTGTTCTCCGGAACCCTGCGGCCGGACGTACCGGTGCACGTCTCGGGGCACTTCGCCCGCTTCTCCGGCCACCCGGAGGACGAGTCGTGGCACGCCGAGCACGATCTGGACGAACGGGCCGGGGCGATCTCGCGCCCGCTCGGCGCCGCCCTCACCGCGGTGACCAGGGCGGTGGCCGGCGACATCGTCTCGGTCGCCAGGCTCGCCCATGCGGAGACCGGTGACACCCTGTCCGACCCCGCCGACCCGGCCGTCCTCTCGCCCTGGGTGATGCCCGAACCGCTGCTGCCGGTGGCGATCTCGGCGCGCACGTCGAGCGAGGAGGACAAGCTGGTGCAGGGCCTGGCTCGGTTGCAGGCCGAGGATCCGACCGTGCGGGTGGAGGTCAACCCGGCCACCGGCCAGCTGCTCGTGTGGACGATGGGCGAGCAGCAACTCGAGGTGCTGCTCGATCGGCTGCGCAGCCGGGCCGGCATCGAGGTGGCCGTGTCACCCGTCCGGGTCGCCATCCGGGAGACCCTCAAGGGGGGCGGGGCGGGCCTCGGCCGGCATGTCAAGCAGTCCGGTGGGCACGGGCAGTACGCGGTGGCGCAGATCGAGGTCGAGCCCCTCCCCGAGGGTGGCGGGTTCGAGTTCGTGGACATGGTCGTCGGTGGCGCGGTGCCAAGGCAGTTCATCCCGAGCGTGGAGAAGGGCATCCGCGCGCAGATGGACAAGGGAGTCAGCGGGCACCCGATGGTCGACTTTCGGGTCAAGCTGGTGGGCGGCAAGGCGCACAGCGTGGACTCGTCGGACGCCGCGTTCCAGATGGCCGGCTCGCTGGCACTGCGGGAGGCGTCGAACACCGCCGGCATCCAGGTCCTCGAGCCGATGGACTCGGTGACGATCACCGTCGACGACGAGTACGTCGGCGCGATCCTGGCCGACCTGGCCGCCAAGCGGGGCAGGGTCCGCGGCACCGAATCCGCCGGTGACGGCCGTTCGTCGGTGCAGGCCGAGGTACCGGAACTGGAGTTCATCCGGTACGCCATCGAGCTGCGGTCGCTGGCCCACGGCACCGGCACCTTCACCCGGCAGTACCTACGGCACGCGCCGGCCCCCGACCACGTGATCACCAGGCTCAAGGCCGACGAGAAGGACGGCTGAACCGCCCTGATCGGTGACTCGCCCGGGCCGGGTGAACCACGGGTCACGGCACGGGTCTAGCTTGTGCAGCATGCGGGACGTCGCCGATGGGATCGCTCCTACCGGATCGCCGACCCAAGTGGCTCCGGTGCCCTGGCGGGCCGGTCCGGCCGCTTCGGCTCCGGGTGAGCTGCGCTACGCCGAGGGCCTTGCCCGGCTCCGGGCGAGCTACCGGTCGATCCCGCACGAGCAGCGGGTGCGACTGGCCAAGCGGACGTCCAACCTGTTTCGCACCCGCAACCGCACCGACGCGCCCGGTCTCGACGTTTCGGGGTTGGGCGGGGTCCTTGCGGTCGACCCGGTCGGGCTCACCGCCGACGTCGGCGGGGTGTGCACCTACGAGGAACTCGTAGCTGCCACCCTGCCGTATGGGCTGGCCCCGCTGGTGGTCCCGCAGCTCAAGACGATCACCGTCGGCGGCGCGGCGACCGGCGGCGGCATCGAATCCACCGCGTTCCGCAACGGCGTCGTCTATGACGACATCGTCGCAATGGACATCCTGACCGGGTCGGGCGAAGTGGTCACCGCAACACCGGACGGGCCGCACCGCGACCTGTTCTACGGGTTCGCCAACTCCTACGGCAGCCTGGGTTACGCCACCCGGCTGCGGGTCCGGTTGGAGCCGGTCGAACCGTACGTCGCTCTGCGGCACCTGCCGTTCGACAACCTGTCTGCATTGCAGGAGGCGATGGCCGCGATCAGCGTGGACCGTGGGCACGACGGAACCGCGGTGGACTACCTGGACGGCGTCGTCTTCAGCCGGACCGAGCAGTACCTGACCCTGGGCACCCGGACCGCAACCCGCGGACCGACCAGCGACTACACCGGACAGCAGATCTACTACCGCTCGATCCAGCAGCACGAGACCGACCGGCTGACCGTCCATGACTACCTGTGGCGGTGGGACACCGACTGGTTCTGGTGTTCCCGGGCGTTCGGCGCCCAGCGGCCGGTCGTCCGCCGGCTGTGGCCGCGCCGGTACCGGCGAAGCTCCGTGTACTGGAAGCTGGTTGCCCTCGACCGCCGGTTCGCGGTCGCCGACCGGCTGGAGCGGCTGCACGGCCGGCCGCCCCTGGAGCGAGTGGTCCAGGACGTCGAGATCCCGGTGGAGCGCACCGCCGAGTTCCTGGCCTGGTTCCTGGACAATGTGCCGATCGAGCCGATCTGGTTGTGCCCCTTGCGTATCCCCCGGCGGATCGACCGTCCGGCCGGCAGCGTCGAGCCGACATGGCCGCTGCACCCTTTCCAACCGGACCGCACGTACGTCAACGTCGGGTTCTGGTCGGTGGTACCCGAGCGGCCGGCCGAACCCAAGGGTGCCACGAACCGCCGGATCGAGGCGATGGTCGGCGACCTCGGGGGTCACAAGTCGTTGTATTCGGACGCGTTCTACAGCCGCGAGGAGTTCGCCGCCAGATACGGCGGCGCGACCTACGCCGCCCTCAAGGCCCGGTACGACCCGGATCAACGATTGCTCGATCTCTACGACAAGGCGGTGCGACGACAATGATCATGTTCAAGACGACCACGTTCAAGAGTTCGCTCACCTCCGCGCATCTGCATGCCCCACGATCGGCCCAGGCCACCGGCCCGATGACGGTCGCCCAACTCGCCGAGACCGTCACGGACGGTCCGCTTCCCTTTCGCCTCACCGCGTTCGACGGCAGCACGGCCGGCCCGTCCGATGTGCCCGGCCTGCACGTGCGCAACCGGCGCGCGCTGAACTACCTGCTGACGGCGCCTGGCGACCTCGGCCTCGCCCGCGCATACGTCTCCGGCGACATGGACCTGACCGGCGTCCATCCGGCCGATCCCTACCCGCTGCTGCGGTTGATGGACGACGAACTGCGGCTGCGTCGGCCTTCGGCCGGCGAGGTGATCGACGTGGTGCGCGGGGTCGGGCTGAAGACGCTGATCCCGCAGGCGCCGCCACCCCAGGAGGCCACACCGCGCTGGCTGCGGGTGGCGCACGGCCTCGGCCACAGTCGCCGCCGCGATTCGTCGGCCATCGGCAGGCACTACGACGTGTCGAATGCCTTCTACGAGTCGGTGCTCGGCCCGTCCATGACCTATACATGTGCCGTGTACCCGACCGCGGACGCCACCCTCGAACAGGCGCAGGAGGCCAAGCACACCTTGGTCCTGGACAAGCTCGGGCTGCAACCCGGGGATCGGCTGCTGGACGTGGGCTGCGGGTGGGGGGCGATGGTCCGGCACGCGGCGCGACGCGGGGTGCGGGTCATCGGGGTGACCCTGTCGCGGCAGCAGGCGCAATGGGGACAGCGGGCAGTCGAGGAGGAGGGCCTGGGCGGGCTCGCCGAGATCAGACACCTGGATTACCGCGAGGTGCCGGAGACCGGGTTCGACGCCATCAGCTCGATCGGCCTGACCGAGCACGTCGGCGTTCGTCACTACCCGGACTATTTCACCCGCCTCTACCGCAAGCTCCGGCCGGGCGGGCGGCTGCTGAACCACTGCATCACCCGCCCCCGCAACGACATGGCCAGCAAGGCCGAGCCTTTCATCGACCGGTACGTGTTCCCGGATGGTGAGCTGACCGGATCCGGACGGGTCATCGTTGCCATGCAGGACACCGGGTTCGACGTGCGGCACGCCGAGAACCTGCGCGAGCACTACGCGATGACCCTGCGCGACTGGTGCCTGAACCTCCAGCAGAACTGGGAGGCGTGCGTCGCCGACGTCGGTCAGGGCACCGCACGGGTGTGGGGCCTTTACATGGCCGCATGTCGATTGGGCTTCGAGCGCAACAACATCCAGCTCTTCCAGGTGCTCGGCGTCAGGCCGGGCGAACGGGGCGACTCGGCGGTCCCGCTACGTCCGTGGTGGTCCGGCTGACGGCGATCGTCGACGTGGTGGGGGCTCCGGCACCCGTTTCGCCGCAACGACGTTCGCCAGCAGGACCGGGACGATCCCGCGCCGGGTCTGGATGAGGCACTGCCACCCGTCGCATGCCCGCAGGTAGCCGAGTGCGTCGCCGAAGCCGCCGGGAAGCCGGAACCGGGCGACGACCCGGGTGCCCGGCTCCACCGTGCGCAGGAACTCGGCGGGCGTGGGCTCCCCGGACGCGCCGCTCGCAGCTCGGTCCACCCGGTTCACGCCACCGGCCGATCAGCGGCGACCTGGATCAAGGCGATCAGTCCCGACTCGACCTCGCGCTTGATCGGCCCGGGGTCGCGGGGATGGAATGCCTCTCGCACGTCGTCGAGCGACGGACCGGTCTCGATCGTGTAGCCCCACGTGCGGTGTAGGCCGGGTTGGGCCAAGTGGCGGCTCCAGGCGTAGTCGCTGTGCGTCCCGGTGGTCGGATACAACGTCATTCCCGGTTCCGCGGTGTAAGTGCGCCCGCGTACCGCGGCGATCTCGGTCACGATCCGCGCCCCGACGCGCCGGAAGTACGCAAGGTCGTCGGGCGCGATGTACTCCCGGTAGCCGGGACGGCCGAGCGGCCGGCACGTTCCGGTGGTCAACGAGCGGAGGTTCTGCGCGGGGTCGGTGGTCTGGTTGGCCGCGTGCCCCCACGGATAGATCACCAATTCGGAAAAGGAGTGCACGTCGGCCAGGTGATCGATCCGGTAGGTGTCCAACAGATACCTGACGTTGCGGTTCTCCGGCTCGCTGAAGGCGGCCGTACCGCAGTAGATGTCCGTGCACGGGGAACACGACGTCTGACCCTCGGTGACGCCCCAGAGGATGTCGGCATTGCGGTTGAGGTCGACCCCGTCGCATCCGGTGCCCGCGTTGTCCCGACGGTTCTTGCGCCACATGTCGTCCGTGGTCATCACATAGGAGCGGCCGTCCGGGTTCACGCATGGCAGGACGTACAGCACCACCGCGTCGAGCATGACCCGCACCTCCGCGGCCGGCCACGTCCGGGCGCCGAGCACGATGTCGGTCCCGTCCCGGACGGCGGCGACCAGGTCGACGGCCAACTCGACCAGCAGGTCGGGGTTCATCAACTCCCGGGCATGGGTACCACCGAGCAGCAGCACGCCGGGCCTGCCGTCGACCAGCGACGCCCCGGGGGCGGCGATTCGCAAGGCGCCCACCCGCGCCCCCTGCACCGATTCATCGGGCAGGTCGAGCCGGGTGCACAGGTCCGGCGCCGTGGCGACGAGTTGCTCGATCACCGCGTCCAGCTGTGCCACCGTCCGGTACATCAGTGCACCCCGTCGTCGGTCGCACCGCCGGTCGGCGGCAACCGTTCCGCCAGCCATCCGGCGACCGACTCGTCGTCTGCGATCAGGTCGGGGTCCAACGGCTGGATCGGTACCTGACGATCGACCCGCACCTGCAGTCCGGCCGCCCTCAGCCGGTCGAGTTGTTCGGCATCGACGAGCAACCGGATGCCGTCACGGTCGGGGAGGCGATCGAGATCCATGGCGCTGACCCGCGCGGCCGGATCGTCCGCCGACTCGGCAGCAACCCGTTCGATCGTCACCTGATACCGCTCGGCGGGCGGGTGCGCCGGCGAGCGGTTCCCGGCCTGTGGCGGACCGGGTGGCGGTGTGCTGGCGGACATGGTCATCACCGGGCCTGGGATCGTGCAATACGACGACTCGGGTCACAGTACGCCCGTCGGGCGGGCCGGAGGTGCGATCCGTTCCCGGCGTGGGAACAGCCCGTCGCCACCTCCGGCGGCCCGCGTGCCGCCTTGCGCGACACCACGAGCGTGGTCCCGGCGCCCCCCGGCTCTACCGAGATCCATCACTCACAGTCACTCTAGCCCAGGGATAGCTCTCGTAGTAACCCGTTCGGCCTATATCGATCGAGTGAACCTAGGTAACGGCTTCGTAATGTGGGCAGCAAAGTCTCGGCAGTCACGCAGCCGGGTCAGCCGACGCGGACTTCGTCGATTGTCGATGCATACCGTCGTGGTGCCGGCGAAGGAGGCAGGGGTCGGGGTCGTCGACATAGCCGCAGCGCGGCGTGTGGCAGCGGGCGCACCTGGCCACTCGCTCGTTCGGGTCGAAAAGCCTTGCCACAACGACGATCTCCCACTCGTGCGGGCATTCGTCCTTGGCCGGCCGATTTTCCCAGTCCCACGGCCAGGCCGGCTGGATCGGCCAGGATTCGCGTCGGGCCGATGGTGTCGTCGCCGTGCCCACGGAACACCACCTCGCGTCCATCACGCAGAGTACGAAATAAGCACTCTATCGGGTGTAGGACTCGTACGCAGTAGTCCAGATGTCACACTTTCGGCGGAATTCGGAGCTGAGAGTGCAGGAAGTCTGGGTGCGGTCCGTCCCATCAGGGGACGGACCGCACCGGATCTCGGCGGAGCGAATCAGCGCAGATCGAACCGGTCGAGGTCCATGACCTTGCTCCAGGCGGCGACGAAGTCCTTGACGAACTTGGCCTTGGCGTCGTCGCTGGCATAGACCTCGGCAACCGCCCGCAGTTCGGAGTTCGACCCGAAGACCAGATCGGCGCGGGTGCCGGTCCAGGTCCCGTCCCCGGAGACGAACGTCGTCGAGGTGTCGTCGGCCGGCTTCCAGTCGGTGTCGTAATCGAGCAGGTTGACGAAGAAGTCGTTCGTCAGCACGCCCGGCCGGTCGGTGAGCA